>NZ_CP121196.1:5357563-5672714 GCF_039994875.1 Telmatobacter sp. DSM 110680
CGCTTCTCCTCGACGAGTTTGAAGATTCCGCCCACATATTCCTCGTTGGTCAGAATCTTGGCCGTGATCACCGGCTCGCGGATCTCGTCGATGTTCGTTGGCTCCGGCCAACGCGATGGATTGTCTACTTCCAGCACGGACCCATCCGTCATCGTGATGTGATAGCGCACGCCCGGAGCTGTCGTAATCAGATCAAGCTCGTACTCCCGCTCCAGCCGTTCCTGGATGATCTCCATGTGCAGCAGGCCCAGGAATCCGCAGCGAAAACCAAACCCCAGCGCCGCCGAACTCTCGGGTTCAAAGAAGAAGGACGAATCATTCAACCGAAGTTTTTCAAGCGCATCCCTGAGCAGCGTGTGTTCGTGCGAATCAACGGTGTACAGTCCCGCGAAGACCATCGGCTTGATATCTTCGAATCCCGGCAATTGCTCTGCCGCTGGCCGCTCTTCTTCGGTGACCGTATCGCCGATGCGCGTGTCGCTCACCGTTTTGATGGTAGCCGCGAAGAATCCCACTTCACCTGCCGAAAGCTGCGCAATCTCCACCGGCTTCGGCATCAGCACGCCCATCGATTCAACTTCGAACGATTTGTTGTTCGACATCAGCCGGATTCGCTGCCCTTTGCGCATCGTTCCCTGCATCACGCGCACCAACACGATAACGCCGCGATACGCATCGAACCATGAGTCGAAAATCAGGGCCTGCAGCGGTGCGTCCGGATCGCCAGTTGGCGGCGGCAACCGGTGCACGATCGCCTCCAATACCTCATCAACGCCCTGGCCCGTCTTTGCGCTCACTGGAATCGCGTCGGTTGCGTCCAGCCCCACGGCCATCTCAATCGCCTCCTGCGTCCGCACAATGTCGGCCGAAGGAAGATCGATCTTGTTGATCACTGGAATTATGTCTAGCCCATGATTGATGGCCAGGTACGCATTGGCCAGCGTCTGAGCTTCAACGCCCTGAGTTGCGTCCACCACCAGCAGCGCCCCTTCACACGAAGCCAGCGACCGCGAAACTTCATAGCTGAAGTCCACGTGCCCCGGGGTATCAATCAAGTTCAGCTGGTAAGTCTGTCCATCGCGCGCTTTGTACATCATGCGCACTGCGTGAGCCTTGATCGTGATTCCGCGCTCTCGCTCCAGGTCCATAGCGTCAAGAATCTGGGCTTGCATCTCACGACCGGTCACCGAGCCCGTCAGTTCAAGCAAGCGGTCGCTAAGCGTCGACTTCCCATGGTCGATGTGGGCAATGATTGCGAAATTGCGGAGGTATTTTACGTCCATCAGGGGTAGGTAATCACTGCAGGCCTGGTACTAAAGTCAGCGATGTCTCTAGGTCATAGCTTATCATCGGCATAGTGCCTCGAATCGGTCTCATATACACTGCATCGACGTGCCGAGGGAGTGAGCCCCGCCTCGATGTCGGGTCTCACAGCCAGCGAACGAAACAATCAAGGCACTTATGAGACCGATTGTTCCGCGCTATGGGGTAGTGTTGTCACAGCATCAACTTTTGCGCATGATTCTTGCTCGCTTGAGTAACACGGGTTGCGTCGCGTTGACCCTGACGCTCGCCGTTTCTCTGTCAGCATGCGACCCCTCAAAACCCGCGATCTCGGCGACTCCGGTTTCCCAGGCTCTCGCTCCTGCGGTGATCTCGCCCGCGCCACAGCAGATCGTTGCGCCCGCACCGGCTCCTCCACCGCAAACCTCGGCACAACAGCAGCATCTAGAGACGCTCATTCAGCAGGTCGAAAAGGCATACTCCCTCGGCGAAGCCGCGTATAAGCGTGGCAATCTGCCTGAGGCCAAATCGAATTTCGATAATGCCGTCGATCTCATGCTCACAAGCGGCATCGACATCAAGTCAACCCCGGCACTCCAGCAGGAATTCGATCACATCGTCGATCAGATCAACGGCCTTGAGATGGAAGCCCTCAAACAAGGCAACGGGTTCACTCCCAAGACCGAAGACACCCCCGCCGAGGCCGCCAGTGATGTCACCTTCGTCGTTGATCCCAACATCGTAGCAAAGGCCAACGCTGACCTCGCGACCACCAAGTCCGACCTTCCCCTCGTGGTGAACGACTACGTCGCCTCGTACATCAACTTCTTCGCCAACACCACAAAGGGTCACAACACCCTGCTTCACTCCTTCCAGCGAGCCGGACGTTACCGTGCGATGATTCAGCGCGTCATGAGTGAAGAGGGCGTTCCGCAGGATCTCATCTACCTTGCCGTAGCGGAGTCGGGGTTTCAGCCCCGAGCCGTCAACGCCCGATCCCGCGCCGGCGGCATGTGGCAGTTCATGCCCCACGGGAACTACGGCCTCGAGCGCAACAGCTACGTTGACGAGCGCTTCGATCCGGAAAAGTCTACCCGCGCCTACGCACGCTACATGAAATACATCTACTCGCAGCTCGGAGACTGGTATCTCTCCATGGCCGGCTACGACTGGGGCACCGGCAACATTCAGCGCGCCGTCGAGAAGACTGGCTACGCCGATTTCTGGGAGCTCTACAAGCGCAATAACCTACCCGGCGAAACCAAGAACTACGTCCCCGAAATCCTTGCCGCCATCATCATTGCTAATCACCCCACGCAATACGGCTTCGACGACATCACGCTTGACCCGCCTGTCCTCACCGACACGGTCACCATCAACTACTCCGCGGACCTGAGGCTGGTGTCAGATATAGTCGGCGCGCCGATCGACGAGCTCATCGCGCTGAATCCCAGCCTGCTGCGCATGGTTACTCCGCCCGACTACCAGTTTGACCTGCATTTGCCCGCCGGTACCGCCGCACTTTTCCAGGAAAAGATTGCCGCCATCCCGGAGAGCAAGCGCAACTCATGGCGCTATCACAAGGTCACTGCGGAAGACACGCTGGCCTCCGTCGCCCACACCTACAGCGTCTCGGTTTCGTCTCTTGCCGCTGCCAATCAATTGGACCAGACTGGCAAGCTCGATGGGGTCGAAGCGCTCGTGGTGCCCGTCGCTCCGGCCGCCTCCCCGTCCGCACACACTGTCTACTACACCACCCGCCGCGGCGATACCCTGGTCTCCGTTGCCGATCGCTTTGGCGTCTCCCTCACCCAGCTGCGCCGCTGGAACAAGCTTCCCGCCAGCGGCATCAAGATAGACTCGGGCCGCCGCCTTCACGTCGCGGAGCCAACCGTGGTTCGCGCCAGTAGCAGCCGCAGCCGCCGCGGAAAAACCAAGACCGGTGGCACGCGCGAGGTCGCTGCCGCAACCGAGACGTCTCATGATGCGTCGGCCTCGTCGCACTCGCGCACAAGTGCGCATTCTTCCGGCAGCAACCACTCGACGCATAGCGGCACCAAGTCATCCACGAAGGGTGCGCACTCTTCGCATGCGACGAAGCATTCCTCGCACGCCAAGTCTTCCGCACACAACAAAAAATAGTCTTCATCACATTTCTCTTCACGCGTTTTGATAGCTTTTCATTCGAGGTGTTGTTAGAATGACTCCGCATGCGGAGTTGATTTTTTTAACGCCGCAGAATTGCAGTACCCAATCAGGGGCAGCGGCAATCCGCTGGAGGCAATCGGATGGACGAAGTGATCAAGATGTACGCAATGAATGACGGTAATCCTGACCTGGAGCCGGCAGAGTCGAGCACGGATCACGATGAACTGGAAGAGGACGACGAGGTTGAAACCTCAAACGTGCTCACCTCCTCCGACGACGACGAAGGTGTTGTCGAAGAGGGTGTGATCATCGTGGAAGCGATTCCCGTTCCAAAGCCGGCCCCCAAGAAGGCCGCGAAGAAAGCTGCCAAAAAAGCTCCGGCCAAAAAGGCCCCGGCTAAGAAGGCAGCGAAGAAAGCAGTCAAGAAGGCTGCTAAAAAAGCTCCGGCCAAAAAGGCCGCAAAGAAGTCCGCCAAGAAAACCGCTGGCGCTAAGGGCGGAAAGGCTGCGGCGAAAAAATCCGCAGCGGGTAAGCGCGCTGGCAAAACCACAAAAAGAGGTAAGAAATTGGCCGTTAAGAAAGCAGCAAAAAAGGCTCCCGCCAAGAAGGCAGCAGCGAAGAAGGCTCCTGCAAAGAAGGCGGCAAAGAAGGCAGTTAAGAAGGCAACCAAGAAGACTGCAAAAAAGAAGTAACTAGGCAACCGCAATCTTCAAAAGGCAAGCAAAAGCGCCCGGCCACCCGCCGGGCTTTTTTGCGCTCGTATATAAAATCGAGGGTGGGCGCTTTAGCCTCTGGACTTCTGAAACATCGACGAACCCAGGTGCCCAGTTTTCGATCATGAGACCTGGGAAGCTGGGACCTGAGGGCAGTCTTCTTGCTGGTGGGAAGCACTTCCGCCGGCCGACTACCCTCTTCAACTGTCATCCTGAGCGGAGCAGCTTGGGGCCCCACACAGTGGGGTAAGCGGAGCGAAGGATCTGCTGTCGCTTTCCCACGTGCCGCAGAAAAGCTAGCTGGGAGCCAGCAGCTGCTTCAAATGCCATTGCTGGTGCGTCACGTAGTCCTCAATCAGAAACCGCAGCGTCACCGGAGCATCCGCATCCATCACGCAAGGAGCCTCGAGTCGCTCCTCGGGAATGCGATCCACAACCGCCATCAGAATCTCGTGCTCCGCCTCCCACCAACCGAGAAGCGTCTCCCATGTCTGCTCGGCGTAACCGTGAGCCGCGACCCAGGCATCCTGCTCATAATTTCGCCCGTTGAAAAAACCTTCGCTTGCCGCCCGAACGAACCGCTGCCGATTGTTCGTAGCCGAGTCGAGCAGGTGGCCCACGATCTGCTTCCGCGTCCACCCGCCCTCGCGCCACGGCACATCGGCAAGTCCCTCGGGCACCGAAATCAGCGCTCGATGCACGTCATCCAAACCCGTACGAAATTCCTGCGCCAATTCAGTCATGGTCCCTCGCTAACGCCCAGTTGCCTGCCTGAGAGCTGAAAGCCAGCCCACTGTCCACTTGGTCGCTAGCCCTTCTTCGCATCCGCTAGCGCTGCCAGCACCTCTTCCGAGTGCACCTGCGGATTCACCTTCGTCCACACCTTCACGATCTTTCCCTTTGGATCGATCAGGAACGTGTTGCGCATCGCAATTGTCATCCCGTTGTAGTTGCCCAGCGAACCGTATTGGTCCACAACCTTGTGTTCAGGATCGGCCAGCAACTTAAAGGTCAGCCCTTCCTTCGTGCAGAACTGCTTGTGGCTATCAGGAGTGTCCACACTCACGCCCACAATGACTGCGTTCGCGGCGTCAAACTTCGCCTGGTCGCGCTGAAAGTTGTGCGCTTCGATGGTGCAGCCCTGGGTCATGTCCTTGGGGTAGAAGTAAAGCACCACCCACTTGCCCCGAAAGCTATCCAGTGACACTTGGTTCCCATCCTGCGAGGGCAAAGTAAACGTGGGCGCCGTCTGTCCAACGGACGGCATCGGCTCATCGGCCGCCCGCACCGTCGCCAGCGAAACCGTCAGCGCAAACGCCGCGGCACAAACCATTAAGATCGTCTTTCTCATATGTAACCTCCTGTTGATAGATCGGGGATGTTTCGATTGAAGTCCAGGACTGCACACCAGACCCTGCTATTGAGACGTAGCGGATGACAATCGGGGAAGTCCGCTGCCAGCAAGTATAGTCTCCAAAGCCATAAGCCAATCGATGGCCTTAGCGGTGCACTATTTGCTGTTCACTGCCGTCGCGGCACCGCGACGACCGCAATCCCCGCCTCGGCCGCACGCTTCAGGAGCGCCTCGCGATCGAACAGCAGTGTCCGCCCCGCTTCCACCGACAAGCAACTCGCGCCCGCCTCAATCATCGCTTCGATCGTCTTGATCCCGATCACCGGAACATCGAAGCGCATATCCTGGTTCGGTTTCGCGACCTTCACTACCGTCAGTCTTCGTTCCAGCGTAGAAGCGGGCGATCCACCGTCATCTTCCATCGACTTCATCAGCATCCCAGCCCGCTCAATGGTAGCGTCCGTTCCTTCCATAGCCTCGACCGCCACACACGCCTGCGCCGCCACTACGACCGTCTGCCCAATGTCGAACCCAGCCACAGCTCGTGCCACCCCCTGGCCATACTCGATATTCTTCCGCTCATCCTCGCTCGGCGCCCGGCCGCCCACGGCCTCGGTCAGTGCGCCCTCCTGGGCCAGCAGCGGCTCCAGAAACTGCGTGGAACTCATCAAGTCGATGCCCTCGTCCTCAAGCACCTTGGCCACCGCTCCCAGCAGCATGTCCGTGTTACGTGTACGCAGATTCAGCAGCAGCTTCGCCAGTCGCCAGTCCGGCCGAATACTGGAAAAGATCTGTTTGTGCTTCACCTGCCCAGCCATCACCGCGGACTTCACATCTTCCTTGTGAAATACGTCGATCAATCGCGAAAGCTCCCCCAAGGAAAGCCAGTGCACTGTAATCTTTTCGTCGGCCGCAGCTCGATCGTTGATCTCCGGGTCGGTCTCTTCGCGAATCGCCGCCACCGTCACGGCGAACCCCTGCGCCCGCGCCGCATCCAGCAGCAAGAACGGAAACCGCCCGTTGCCGGCAATCAGACCGAGTCGCATGTCTACTTGATAACCCCGCGCTTGCTGCGCTCGATGAACTTCACCAGCATGGCCACATCCTCGCCCTCAAGCTCTCGAATCTTCTCAAGCGCCTGCGTCGTGTTCATCTTCGACACCAGCAGCAAGCGGAAGGCCCGCTGCAAAGCCTTGATCCGTTCCGCACTGAACCCGCGCCGCTCCAGTCCAATGCTGTTCACGCCGAAAGCCTTGTTCTCGCGCCGCGCCGAGGTCTTCGAAAACGGCAGTACATCCTGCGTCACAATCGTCCCGCCACCGATGAAGGCGTACTTCCCTACCGTGCAGAACTGGTGCACCGGGCTGAACGCGCCCACTGTCGCGAAGTCCTCAATGATCACGTGCCCCGCCAGCGTCGCCGCGTTGGCGAGGATGCAACCGTTGCCTACGATGCAGTCGTGCCCGATGTGCACCGCCGTCATCAGCAGGTTCTTCGAACCTACCCGTGTAATGCCCCCTCCGCCCACCGTGCCGCGAGTGATCGTCACGCTTTCGCGAATCGTATTGTCATCGCCGATATCGGTCTGGGTGGGCTCGCCGCCGTACTTCAAATCCTGTGGCGCCATGCCCACCGCGCAGAACGGATAAAACACATTCCGCGCCCCGATGTGCGTCCTTCCATCCAGCACCACGTGCGAAATCAGCCTGCAATTCTCGCCCAGCACCACGTCCGGCCCGATCGTCGAGAATGGCCCCACCTCGCAGGAGTCAGGAACTACCGCACCTTCCGCAATCACCGCGCTGGGATGGATACTCACTCGACCCCCGGCGCCGTGGATGCCTGTTCCCCTGCCGCATTCGTATCTGGGCCGTCTCCATGCGCCTTGCGCTCGCGTTCCCGCGTCACCACCGCGCATGTCAGCGTCGCTTCGCACGCCAGCTTGCCATCCACCGTCGCGCGTCCATGAATCTTCCCTGCGCGCGTCCGGAACGAAAGCACATCTACTTCGATCCGCAACTGGTCGCCCGGCGTCACCGGCCGACGAAATTTGGCCCGCTCGATCCCCGTAAACACCACGAGCTTCGACTGCCGATCTTCAATCTCATGCAGCATGATGATGCCGCCCGCCTGCGCCATTGCCTCCACCACCAGCACTCCCGGCATAATCGGATAGCCCGGAAAATGTCCCTGGAAGAACGGCTCATTGATGGTCACGTTTTTGATCGCCACCAGCCGCTTGGTCGGCTCAAACTCGGTGATCCTGTCGATCAGCAGAAAAGGGTAGCGGTGCGGAAGGAATTCCAGGATCTCCTGGATATCGAACGTCATTCTCTAGCTCCACAAAGCGCGCGAAATCGAACCTCGCGCTCCCGAGGATTATAACGAAGCCGCTCCGCCCGAAATGAGGGCGCGCCCCTTCCTTGCGCAGCAAGGTGGATGGCCAGAATCAACTCTGGCTAACCGCGCCAATCAGCAAAATGAAGCGAATGGCCCAGGCTGGAGACTCGTGAGCTATCAGCTATTTCTTGATCTTCTTCGCCACCGCATTGATGTCCCAGAACTCTGCCGGCAAATCTTGGTTGTAATGCACCTTGTCGATGTACAACTGCCGCTGCATCTCATCGTTGTGCACGCGCGTAATCGACAGTGGAGTGGGAAATCCGTCCAGATCATGATAATCCGCGTACTCCTCGACATCCGTGTTCTTGTCTTTGTAGATCGGATCGCGCCATTGGAAGCTGCGGCTCAGCGGTAAATGGGTCTGCACATCCGTCTGAATGGTGATAGATTCATTTTCCGGCGAAATCAGCGTCACCTGGTCCGCCATGTGCCGCTCAGCCATGCGCTGCCCTTCATATACCAGGATCGTCTTCGGATCCTTCAGCCATACCTTAACCGCCAGCTCGATGGAGTGATCCCGTCTCCGCATGAAATCATCCACCTGTTCCTGCGGCAGCGGCTTTGCGCCGCGATACGTCACTTCTATTCCCTTGCGGCCAACGTAAAACTGCACCACGTCGCGATGCTTCGTATACTCCACCCGGTCATGATCGGGCCAAGTATGAAAATCCCAGAACAGCGTCGTCCCCGGGTCAGGCGTGCCATGAAAGAACGCCGCGATATGGCCCTCGCGCACCACGTTCTTTATATTGAGCCAAGCGTCCCCGCCCATGGCCTTCACCATGGCGTCCAGCGTCGCGCGTGCCTTCGCAGCGTTTTTCTCGCCGGATTCATCCATCTTTGAAACTGTCTTGTTCGCACCGGCATCATCGTCCGACTGCGCCCGTAACCCCAGCGGCGTCGCCAGCAATCCCAAAGCCAGCCCAACCGCTAATCCCTTCCGCATTCTTCCTCCGAGCCTTTCCTTATCCCTGTTCCCTGATCCCTTGTTCTTACCCCACCAGCACCGCTCCCCCATTCACGTTCATCACCTCACCGGAAATAAAACCCGCTAGCGGTGTACACAGAAACAACACCGGCCCCGCAATCTCCAGCGGTGTAGCCACACGCCCCACCGGAATCCCTGCTTTGATCCGCGAGCCCAGTGCAGGATCGCCCAGCGTCCCCGCCGACATATCCGTTGCAACCCATCCGGGAGCCACGCAGTTAACGCGAATCCCCTGCGGTGCCAGCTCACTCGACAGGCTCTTTGTCAGACTGATCAGCGCGCCTTTCGTTACGGCATAGTCTGCGTGCAGAGCCTCCCCCCGCTGCCCAGCCGTGGAACTAATCAGCACAATATGTCCTTTTGTTCCATCCCCGCCGGTCGCCGGCTCACCCTGCAGCAGCATCTGCCCCACCGCCGCCTGCACCAGCCCGAATACCGAGTCCAGATTCACGGCCATCGTATTCCGCCACTGTTCCTCGGTCATCAACTCGATAGGTGCATCTTCCGAAGGCCAGACGCCATGATTCACCACCAGCGCATCCAGCCGCCCAAAGGCCTTCAGCGCCGCTCCCACAAGCGCACGCCCTTCCGCCGGCGAACTCAGATCCTGTTCGATGGGGATGCAGCGCGTCGGACCGCCACACTCATCCATCAACGTCAGCGCCAGTTCCTTAGCCTGTCGGTAGCTGAACACGACCCGGGCGCCAGCCGCAGCAAACAGCCGCACCGTCTCCGCACCAATCCCGCGGGACCCGCCCGTGATCAGCGCAACCTTCCCATCCAATACCAGTGACACTCCCGCCATAACGCCAAACTAATGCGTCTCCTTGTACCCTGTCTATGTGCGATCGCAGCCACGAAATTCTCAGTGGGGAGCAGCACCAATGGTGAAACTCCGCGCAGACAGATCTTCCAGCCATTTTTCATACCGGCTTCGTGGGACTTTCACCACCGTGCGCTTCAATGGGTAGGCTTCTCGATCGCTTGATCTTGAAAGGAAGTAAGACGGCGCAGCCGATGTTTCAATTTGCAAGTCTGGCGGCGTTCGTTGGCCTGACGTTTCCACGGCGGCCGAGGATGCGGTGATTTCAATGCTGCGTCCAAAATGAATTCCATACTCCAGCGGCCTTCCAGCTTTCACGACCGAACCAAGCTGGCTATCGAGATCTTCCAGAACCCTCTGCGCCACCCCGCCCTCTTTAGGCGCGGGTAGCAGGCACCATGAATCGTCGTTGCGACCCAGCCGGCTCAGCCTCTCCATCATTAGAGAGTCCGGCCGGCTGTTTGCGAGGTAGCGGTCAAGCTCGCGCTGAACTGTTTCGGCTGTGCCGAAAATCGCAGCGTTCGAGTCCATAATGGCCAGCCATCGCGATTCACTCAGCGCGCTGCGCTCGCGTTCAAACGCTGGCACCACAAGTATGGCGACTCCGCGATAGTGATCAATTTCTGTCTTCCCGCCCCCCACAAATCGAAAGATTGCATCTCGATTAAAATGCCCGCTGACCAGAAGGCTGTGCTCGCTCAGTATGCCTTTCAAACCTACGCCTGCAGTGAAGACAACCTGGTGAATCGAACGCGTAGTGTCCGTTCCACTGACGGCAAAAAAGTCCTGCAGATCGAGTCGGTTGCTTTCCGTGAACAGAAGAAAGCTGCTGAGTTTGTCCTCGCCCGCCGGGCGAACCATGCTCGCGATGATCTTGCTCTCGGGAGGTACCAGGCTCAGTAGCCGCTGGTCCGGCGACGACGCACATGCAACCGCACTTGAGGTAGACAGCAAAGACAGCAGCAAAATGGCCTTGGCCTTTCGGAGCAGCATCCGTTGTCCTCCGTGATTGTCGTGCCTATACCCGTACAACTTCGCAACGCTGTGTTTGGTTATCGAGTTCTCAGTCAATTCCGAAAATCACCACGCCGACAAGCACGTATACCTGTTAAGCCGCAAGGCGACGCGTCACAGGATGCAAATATCCGCAAAGTTTTCCAAGGAAGCCGCAAGGCTGTGCCGCATCAGCGACAGCGCTGACACCGATCCTGCGCAGCCAGACTCGGCCACGAGACGTCTCCCTCCAACAGACAAATTCGGAGAGTCTTACGTTACACACTGTAACGTTACATATTGTAACATTTCATTGCAAGCAGAATTCGTTTACCCGAGATTTCGAACCAATCGTCTGGCGCGCCAAGAAGCCCCCGCACCTCGAACTGGTCGCGGCGCACCGGCTTGAAGATCTATCCGGGCTAGAACCGGAAATAAGCTCCGATCATCGGCTCTGATGTATGTGTGAATGCATTCGTCGAGGTGAAAAGCCGCGACAGGTTCGGAGCCTTGTAGAGGTTCCCGCGATATTGGAACCGCAAGCCGAGATGGGGCAGCACTCCCCAGTCAAGCCCGGCGCCATAAAGAAACACTGGCTTGGTAGCGCTGTTCGTGCTGCTCTGTCCGCCAGTTGGCTGATTGAACAGCAGACCCACGCCGGCAAGTGCAAAAGGTCTGAAATTCGCAATGTGTGCTGAAGCTACCCAATCTCCGCTGACCTCGTGCGCATGAGCCGCAACGGACGCGGTTGACGGACACGGCGGCGTAACCCCGATTGCGCAGGTGCCGGTCGCAACCGTCGAAGTGTACCGCTGATTATCTCCGCTGAAGGAGTATGTCGCCTCATAGCCGACCAGCGGGTTGGAAATGTGCCGCAACTCAACCATCGCGCCTGCTGAATTCGATGGGCTCTGTACGGTCCCGTTTCCGTTGGTCGTTCCATTGAAAGCGCCATACAAACTGAGTGCAACGTCCGTCTGTGCCGATACCACTTGCGGAATACCAAAGCCGCCCAGCACGCTCAGCAACAGGATTAACCTCAACGGTATTTTTCTCATGATGGCCTCCCTAGGTGATCTCAGATTAAGAACCAGAAGAAGCTGATAAACCAGCAACGGATTTTCGTTTAGACGTTCCGCACGAAGATTGGCGGGCGCAATCTTGTCAAAGGACACATTAAATGGACATGGAAGAGGACAATCCCAAACGTGCAAACACACCTTCAGGTGACGGCGTGTAAATGCAGCACGGTACAATGAGCGGACCGGTGCCAAAAATCCAATATCCGGGTCAGCCCATCGACCGAATGCGCTCTTAGCCCGCAATCCTGGAGAGACATACACCTCGTTTCCCATCATGCAAGGAGGCCCTGATGTCAAGATCAGCAAAGATGTTCATCCGATGCGCAGTCGCCCTGGCGCTCGCAACAATTGTCGACGTGCTGGGACCGCAGTCGCTGTACGCGCAGGGTGGGTCGCCGCAGGCATTGGCCGACGCACAAACCGCGTGCGCCTCTGATATACAGAAGCTGTGCGCCGGGGTACCGTCAGGTGGCGGACGAATCATCGCCTGCCTCAAACAACACCAGGCGGAAGTCTCGGACAGCTGCAAGCAGGCCGTCGTCAAAGCCATGGGAGGATCCCGAACTGACGCTCGTCCAGTAACTGTCACCCCGGCCGCGCCGCCTCTGCCAGAGCCCAGTGCGCCCGCGCCGTCGACGCCTGCCCCTCAAGCGTCCCCGTCAATCTCTGCCAAAAAAGCTGCGGTTGCTGGTACTGGCGCTTCGGGCTCTTACCTGCTCCTGAAGAAGGCGCAGATATTGGTGAATGACCCTGATTACGATAAGACAACGTCGCCGGCGATCGAAATGTTGATTCCCAGCACTTGGGACTTCAAGGGTGCGGTCCATATGTTCGCTGGTAAAACGGGCTGTTTCAGCGAGGCCTTTTCAACGTTTTGGGAAGCCACGAGCACCGATGGCCTCACTAAGTTTCAAGGCATTCCCAACTACGCCTGGCAATACTCCGACGACCCGCAGGAACTGCACAATCTCACCGATCCCAACCGGCGCACTCATACTGGAAACAAGACGAATGATCTTTGCCCCGTGTCGAAACCGTTGAATGCAGAGCAATATTTCCGTCAGTCCGTATTGAGCGACCTGAAGCCCGCGATGACAGTTGTATCGGTCGAGCCGTTCCCCGTCCTCGAACAGATCGTGCGCCAACGCAATGGACTGCCGCCAGCCGACGCAGGCAACGGCGGCGCTCGCGTCGACGCGATCCGGGTACGGCTCGCGTTTCAAAAGGACGACAAACCGATGGAGCTCTGGTACTCCGTGGCGCTCGTTACCCAGACCTATCGCGTTGGCAGAGGATTTCTTTACGATCTCCATGCCGTAGGCCAGGTCGCGCTGGGTGCGCCGAAGGGCGAGCTAGATGCCAACGAAAAGCTGTTCAAGGTGGTGATCGGTTCCATTCAACCCCTGCCTCGATATACCGCTTTTACGAACAAATGGATCGCCAGTTACTACCAGACACAAGCACAAAAAGAGGCCGCGATGGATAAGATCCAAGCCGACCTCGACAACTTCATCACCCAGACCTACCAGCACATGAGCGCCAATGCCCAGAGAGTTTCAGACATAGGCTTTCACGCCACCGATCAGAACCTGCGGGATGTGCAAACCTACCGCGATCCCTCGACCGGGCACACGTTTGAACTGAGCAACCAGTACGGACACGCCTGGCTCAATGGCGCCAATCAGTACGTAATGAGTGATGACCCCAACTTCAATCCGAACTCGGCGCTTTCGGGAAGCTGGAATGAACTACAGCCCGTTCAGCCGTAACGAGACTCACCGACAGGTGCATTGGCACGCTCTCGTCAAACAGGCAAATCAACAGCGGGAGCGGGAAGCTTGAAGATGAAGAACGTCCCTTGCGGCCGCTCGCGAAGCGGTGCCGAATCTGTCAAGTGTGCCAGCCGCATTACGGCGCTCAAACATCGCATTTAATTGGGATTAGATTTATCCCGCGAGTTGCAGATAATTAGGTCACTCGGGAGCAAGATGGAATGAATGATCAACCATCTGCGAACAGCACCGGCATTGGATTGTCTGCAAGGGGGTTCTTTGCGACCCCCTCCCCCCGGTATTACTACTCTTTTCCTTCGCCTGTACAAAGGTAACGTGGGCATTACTGCACGTCAGAAGGATTCAGGAATCTTGGCAGAAGACTAGATCGCTCGCACCATGCGTACCGGCAGAAAGATGATCGCGCTCACCAGTTCCAATACCCCGCCAACAGCGATCCCGACAATGCGGAACGGCAACAGCAGCAGCCACACAAACGGATACGCAACCAGCGCGAGCAAAGCCAGCGGCCAGCAGATAACCAGGAGAATGCACCACAAGAGGAATTTCGCCATAACGTTCGCCTCAAACTCCGTCATCGGAATATACGCGCAGCACCCAGCGCCGGTTCCCATGAAGCGTTTTTTCCAAAGCAGGAGGAAAAACAATTTGCCAGGTAGCTATATCTCGCTTCTGAGACATGGGAAGCAAACCGACTAACCAACGGCCTTTTTGCGGCTTTTTGCGCTGCCCGAACTCTTGCGCTCCACCACGCTCGCTCGCGCTTTCAACCCCAGCTTCCGCTCGCGAATGACCTTCTTCTGCTCCTTCTCCGGCAATGCCAGAACCGCTTTGGTCCGTTTCGGCAGCCTCTCGAAGATCAGTTCGTGCCCCCGGCGAAGCTCCTCTTCAATCTCTCGCGGTCTCAACGCGTCCCACCGCTCCAGCGTCACCCAGTACGCCTTGGCCAGGTAGGGAGAGGCAATTATGCCTTCAACTTCCAAGAGTTCATGGAATCGCT
Source organism: Telmatobacter sp. DSM 110680 (assembly GCF_039994875.1). Lineage (GTDB taxonomy): Bacteria > Acidobacteriota > Terriglobia > Terriglobales > Acidobacteriaceae > Telmatobacter. Next base: position 5,372,145 of record NZ_CP121196.1, read on the forward strand.
CCGCACCACAGTGGAACCAGAGCACCCCGGTCCCCGTGCCATCCAGATCCGTCATAGCAAACATCTTGCCGCCAATATCCCGGTCCCCCGCCCAGTAAACAAGGTGATGGCCCCAGTTCACCGTTTCCACCACATGCGGCAGCGCCATGCAGATCGCGCGGATGCGCTCGTTATCCATGCCCAAAAGTCTAGCCTCAAATTCCTATTGAAAAAAGTAAAGAATCTACTTGACGTCACACACTATTTGTCATACAGTATGTGAAGTACAGTGTATGAGGCACAGCAATGAGCGTAGCTGAAAACCTCTTTGAAAGTCTTCGTCTTGAACTTCGCCGCGGCAGCCTGACGCTGGCAGTCCTGGCTCAGCTCCGCAAGGAGCACTACGGCTATACGCTCCGCAAGGATCTGGCCGAGCGGGGTCTGGAAATCGATGAGAGCACGCTTTATCCGCTCCTTCGCCGCCTCGAGACGCAGGGCCTGTTGATCAGCGAGTGGCGTGAGGAAGACAAACGCAACAAGCGCTTTTACCACCTGTCACCGGACGGTGAACAGATCCTCGCAAAACTACTCGAGGAATGGCAGGCAATCAACACATCCATCAATCGCATCTTCGACGAACCGCAATCGTAAGCACCCGAATTTTGAGCAGCAATGAAGGAAGCAGCCATGGAACTTCTCGACCGTTATCTGCAAGCCGTTAGAAAGTATCTGCCGACACGCCGGCAAGACGACATCATCGCCGAACTGCGCGCCAACATGGAATCGCAGATCGAAGACAGGGAATCTGGGCTTGGCCGTTCGCTCACCCAGGGCGAAATGGAGGATCTGCTTCGTAAAATGGGCTCGCCCGTGATCGTCGCTTCGCGCTACCAGCCGCAGCAATACCTCATCGGGCCAGCGCTCTTCCCGCTGTATATTTACGTGCTGCGCGTGGCGGTCTTGTGGGCTTTGATCGTCTACTCCATTGTGATTCTGGTCGTCCTCCCCTTGACGGTGCCCGATCACTACGACATCGTCGCCTCACTCCTGCGTACGCCCGGGGTTCTCATTAACGTTGCCGCTTGGGTAACCCTCGTCTTCGTGGCTTTCGAATTCTTCGCGGCTCGTTATCCCGAGAAGTGTCCGTCCCTTGCCGGCCTCACCGACAAATGGAATCCCAGTTCGTTGCCGCCGCTTGAGAAAGTTGATCTCTCTGGTCGCAAGCCGCGCTCGTTCACGCTGGCAGTCGCCGAAGTAGTCATCGGATATCTCTTGATTGCATGGCTCCTTCTGATACCAAGCCATCCATTTCTCCTCATGGGACCAGGAGTGGTCGTTCTCCAAATCGCGCCATACCAGCTTGCACCGGTCTGGTGGACCTTCTACTGGTGGATCGTCGGCCTCAACGCGCTGCAAGTGGTATGGAAAACTATCGACCTTGCTAGCGGACGATGGCAGCAGCCTGCTCCCATTCGCCAAATCATTTTCAAAGCCGTTGGCGTGATCCCGATCGCTTTGTTGCTTTCAGTTCGCGACCACATCTACGTCGTACTGAAAAACCCTTCTACCGATCAGCTTCGCTACGGCCAAAATCTCGACGTGATCAACAACAGCGTTCGCCTTGGCTTCAGCGTGATTTGCGCCATCGTTGTGGTGCAGCTTGCTTGGGATATTGGCAAGATCGTGTGGGACGCGTATCGCCGTGGCGAAGCGCCCAGGTAGCTACCCCTGCTTCGGCATTGCCAAGCTGCAGATTAAGCACGCTGCATCCGTTACCAATTAACGCGCGCGAACGAGGATGGCTCTCAAACGAGCATAGGAGGATTCATGCGCCGACTTATCATCTATTTCAATTCTCTACTTCTCGGCATGATTCTGGGCATGGTGTTCGTGGCGATTGTCCACGGATCTACATCACATCCAGAAAAGAAGGATCATGACAACGGGATCACTATTAGCTACAGAATCCCGGGAGCCTTCAGGAGGTAGGGAGTGTGCCTTCCGTCCTGCCGATCACTGCGGCGGCCATACAATTGCCGACCACGTTCATCATCGTTCGGCCCATGTCCATGAGCGTGTCCACGCCAAGTATCAACAAGATTGGCGCCGTGGGCAGATGGACTGCACTCGCAGTTGCCAGCAGCACAACCAGCGAGGCGCGTGGAACTCCGGCGATGCCTTTGCTCGCGGCCATCAGAACCAGCACCACCGCGATTTGCCGTCCAAACGTAAGATGAATTCCGGCAGCTTGCGCGACGAACACCGCGGCCATTGAGAGATAAACGCTTCCGCCGGTCATGTTGAAGCTGTAGCCGGTTGGGATCACAAACGAAACGATCCAACGCGGCACTCCGAACTCTTCCATACGCTCCATCGCCAACGGTAGCGCGGCCTCTGAAGCCGTGGTCGCGAATCCGATCGCGGCCGGCTCGCTGACCGCACTGATAAACCTGCCCAATGGAACCCGGAACATCGCAAGCACCGGCACCATCACCAGTAGGGCAAAGGCTGTCAAAGCGATGTAATAGGTCCCAACGAGTTTTGCAAGAGGTAGAAGCGTCGCCAGTCCGGTGCTGCCCACGGTATACGCGATCGCTGCACCGGCAGCCAACGGTGCGAGATACATAATGATCCGTGTCAATTGGAACATGACGTCAGCGAGCGATTGCAGCACCGCGATAAGTGGCGCTCTCTTCGGGTCGGGAATCATGGCCAGCGCCGAGCCAAACAGTATCGAGAAGATCGCAACCTGAAGAATCTGATTCTGTGCCACTGCTTGAGCGATGTTTTCGGGAAAGAGATTCAGTACGATCTGTTGCCAGGTTTGCGGAGTCTGGGCTGAGACCGGCGTTGCCCCTTCGAGCGCCGAAGGAATCACGATCCCCCAACCTGCCCCGGAAATATTCATAGCAATAATGCCAATGATCAGGCCGAGTGTCGTGACAACCTCGAAAAGGACGAGTGCCTTGATTGCGACGCGGCCCACCGAGCGCAATTCGTTGTGACCCGCGATGCCAGTCGTGATCGTCGCAAACAACAACGGCGCAACGATCATGCGGATCAGCCGTAAAAACAAATCGCCGGGCAATCGCGCCTGTGCGGCCACATGCGGAGCATCGAGCCCAAGTTCGACTCCAGCGAGCATCGCAAGAAATGTCCACGTCATCAACGACGGTTTACGAATCGCGAACAAAGCAAAACATGCGACTCCGATCCATCGCAAGATTTCACCGGCCCCGACAAGGTGCACCAACGAAAGAGCAATGCCCGCGACCACACACGACACACCTGCAAGCGCAACCACCAGCGCGATGCGATCTTTCCTTAGTGAGCGTGTTGAAGCAGTTGTGGCCATTGGGCTACTTCGCCGCCGGACGCTTCAGCTTCATCGCTTCCGCGGTTACGTCTGTATACTTCAGTCCGGCGCCGGTATTAAACAGAACCACGCGATCGCTTGGCTTCAGATATCCGTTAGCGAGTAGTTTGTCGTACGCCGCAGTTACGCTTGCGCCCTCAGGAGAAAGAAATATGCCCTCGTTCCGGGCCCAGTCGAGGATCGAGACAAGGATTTCTTCATCGCTGACGGCCATCGCTAGCCCATCCGACTCCCGCACAATGTCAAGAATGATCGTGTCGCCATAGGGCTTGGGAACGCGTAAGCCAGATGCAAACGTCGCGGCATCCTGCCACATTGTGCTGGCTGTCGCGCCCTGGTCGTAGGCGCGCACCACCGGCGCACAGCCAGACGACTGCACCGCGATCATCTTCGGCCGTTTGCCCGGCCGTACCCAGCCCAGTTCCTCCATCTCGTCAAACGCCTTCCACATTCCGATCAGACCAACTCCGCCGCCCGTAGGATAAAAAACCGCCTCGGGATACTCCCAGCCCAGTTGTTCCACGAGTTCGTATCCCATCGTCTTCTTGCCCTCGACGCGGAACGGCTCCTTGAGCGTGGAGATGTCGAACCAACCCTCCTGCTGCTTCCGCTCCTGCACGATGCGCGCGCAGTCTGAGATCAAGCCGTCGACGAGTTCCAGATGCGCTCCGTATGCAACCGCCTCAACGTAGTTCGCGAACGGCACATCGAGCGGCATGAAGATATGCGCTTCAATTCCTGCTGCGGCGGCATAAGCCGCCAACGCTCCCGCCGCATTTCCAGCCGATGGCACCGCAAGCTTGCGCAGACCATAGTGCTTCGCCATCGTCACCGCCATTGCCAGGCCGCGCGCCTTGAAGGTACCAGTTGGATTAGCGCCCTCCTCTTTGACGAAAGCGCCAGCATGCCGTGTGCTCTTCAGCATCGGCGTCCAACCTTCGCCGAGCGTGACAGGAATCGCGTCTGGCAACACCGATCGATATCGCCACATCCCCATCCAAGGCCCCTCCGCATCTTTCGCAATCACCTCGCGCGCCGCCGTCCCTTTCAGATGCCCGAAGTTGTAGCGAACGAAAAGTGATCCAGCCGGCGCCGTGGCGCATTGCGTGCATACAGTCTGTGGTGTTTCAGCGGAGATATGCGCATGGCACCGTACGCACTCAAGAAAAGCAATTTGCGGCATCGATGTAGAAACTCCAGATACAGACTAGCGGTTCGCCCCGTGGGAGGCTCGGATACCAGCGAACAAAACAGTTAAAACTTTGCCTCGAATTCCCGGAATCGCCGCTCCAGTTCCCACTGCGCGGCAGCCTTCTCGTTCGCATCAAGAAAGCCCTTGCATGCAGCAGATGGTTTTGGCCCGCCTGGAATCTGCCCCTTGCACGCTGAAGTCGGGACGCTGAAGACATCAGGCGCAGCCCAAAGGCTCTCGCCAGCCAGAAAGTTATGCTCCATACCGGTGCGCGCCAACTGCTTCAAATCCTGATAGCTCAGATGATAGTCGTTCGCAGCGCGCACATATTCATTCGTCAGATTGATGCGACTCACGCCCTGATCGTCCGTCGAAAAAGCCACCGGCACATGCGCAGCCCGATAGTACTGGAACGGGTGATGGTCTCCGACAATGCCGAGAATTCCCTCATTCGAGCTGAGGTTGATCTCGACCATCACATGCTTTTTCGCCATCTCCTTCAGCAACTGCGGCGCATCGTCCTCATACATTGCGTCGACGCCGTGCCCGATTCGTTCCGCGTGTCCCAATTCAACTGCCTGACGAATGTGGAACTTCATGCCCTCCGGAGGCACCATTCCGGGCGCCAGTTCCCCAGCATGCAAACTGATGTGGACCTTCGGATAAAGGCCCTGCAGATACTCCACCATCTTCATGTGCAGCGTGTAGTCGCGCATCGCCACCATGTAGTCTTCCGGTTGCACAAAGTTGATGCCCACCCAGTCATCCGAGCCCTCTTCAATCGCCTGCTGCACTGTCTCAAAACCGAGCAGAGTCTGTGCGAAGACTTGCTCCGGCGAGAACGCGCGCAGTACTTGATAGATAAATCGCACTTGCACCCGGCAAGCCGGCGCGGCCTGAGGGGTTCCACAGTGCTGAATCTGATTCCGCGAATCGATGGCTGCCTTGATCTCTGCCCGGTCCGTCATAATCTCGTCGCGCAGTCCATGATCCAGAAGTGTCTGCCGCATCTTGGCGAAATCTGAATTGAAACCGGCCTCGTGCGCAATCCGGGCGGCGTGTCCAAAGCTGGGTGTTTCCATCAACTCGAGGTACTGATTGTTCTCGGCATCAGCGCGCCGGGTGATCTCGTCAATCCACTGGCCTGTGTGACTTTTGTCGAGGCCGCCGAAGCGATCGAAAGTGGAAAAAAACTGATCGTGCCCGCTATAGCCCGGCGTCGGCACGAAGTTGCGCATCGAAAAAGCATTGACAATGCGGTCGTACATGTCTTGCTGTGCCGGAGTCAGACTGCTGCCATTCAATTCGCTCGCGGGTACAAGCGGAGGTGCGCAGGGCTCCTTCACCGGCTTGCCCTGCTCGTTGCGCGCAAACTCGGCCTTTGCGGGATCGATGCATACCTTATCTTCAGCCGCCACGCGAATAATTGTCTCGGCATACACCCCGGCCCCAAGATGCATATGAAGGTCTGCCCCCTTGGGAAAATCCGCGAGAAAAGCTTGAACCGCAAGCGGCCCTTGGTGGACTGCCGCCTCATACGCACGGGTAGCGCGGGTCTCAATGGCTCCTGCTGCCGGTTGGCGCGCGACAGAAGCATCTATCGCCGGCTCAGCGGCAGAGAGACTGGCGGACTGAGTGAGGAGAGCTGCCGAGGCGAGCGAGATCGCAGTCAACTTAAAGCGAAGTGCAGACAGAGTGCGCATGGTTGCTCTCCAGTGTAAGGGCTCGTCGCGAAGTTCGCACCTCGATTCTCACGAATGGCGCGTCACTTTACTTTCTCGATTCGCGCAAGCCGCAACGAAGCATAAACTATTTCCATGGAGTTCAATGCTACCTCTCATACGTCTGAAGTGATTGTTGCCGAAAGTATGCAAAGGACGATTCCAGACCGTGCCATTTTATGAAGACACTCTTGATCGCTGACCCTGTTCGCTATCCGCGCATGACGACGGAAGAGCTCCGCAAATCTTTTCTTATAAACGAACATTCCCGGCCCGGAGAACTGAGTCTCACCTATGTTGATCTGGACAGGGCTGTGGCAGGCATCGCTAGCCCAACCAACCAGCCCATTGCCTTGGAAAGCAGTCCCGAGTTGCGGGCCGCCTACTTTACCGAGCGCCGGGAACTTGGAGCACTGAACGTTGGCGGCGATGGCATAGTCCATGTCGGCAACTCTACCTATACGCTGGCAAACCTCGATTTGATCTATATCGGGCGCGGCAATCCGGAGATTCGATTCGAGGCCAAGTCGAAGGAAGCACCACCAGTCTTTTATTTGCTCAGCTATCCGGCGCACGCCGTCCACCCGGTAGCCGTCGTCAAAAAAGAGGCCGCGCAGCCCACTGATATTGGCAACGCTGCACAAAGCAATCGCCGCACGATCTACAAGTACATCCACGCAGCGGGTGTGAAGAGCTGCCAGCTTGTGATGGGGGTGACCCATCTGCACGAAGGCAGTACGTGGAACACGATGCCAGCCCATACTCACATGCGGCGGTCAGAGATTTACTTTTACTTCGACCTCGCAGAGAGTGCGCGTGTATTTCATCTGATGGGGCCACCCGAAGAGACTAGGCACATCGTTATTGCCGATCGCGAGGCCGTGATCTCTCCGGGATGGTCGATTCACGCCGGCGTTGGTACACAAGCATACAAATTCTGCTGGGGAATGGGCGGAGAAAACCAGGACTATGCCGACATGGACCCAGTAAGTCTCGCGGACATGCGCTAAGACAAAGGTGGTGAGCAGTTCAGCTCGCCGCCTCGGTCGGTTTATAAATCTCCTCCGATTCCTCTCAGCCATGATAGAAGGAGAAATGCGCAAGCTTCCCTTGCTCCTTCTACTTATTCTTCCCGTTATCACCTTGGCACAAGGCGCAAAGCCGGCACCCGCGGCTAGCGAACCGGCGGTCCCGCCCAGCATCCACGAAAAGACCGCTGGAATGAAGCACCTCGACGGCTTAATCCCGTTGGACTGGGATGCACGAACAGGCAAGCTCTATCTGGAGATCGCCGGCCTTGGAGCGGATGGCAAAAGTTCGGATTTCATTTACGCGACCTCGTTGCCATTCGGCACGGGTTCGAATGACCTTGGTCTCGATCGTGGGCAAGTCACGGAGGGACGCATTGTTCGATTCGAGCGCGGTGGGCCCAAAGTGCTCCTGGTTCAACCCAATCTTGCCTTCCGCTCCTCGAGCAATGATCCAGACGAGCAACTCGCGGTTACGCAGTCCTTCGCGCAGTCCGTGCTGTGGGGTTTCACCGTCGCGGCCGAGTCCCAGGACGGCGCGGTCCTCGTCGATGCCACGGATTTCTTTCTGCACGATGCGCACGGAGTGGCTGACAGGCTCACAAACTTGAAGCAGGGTACTTATCGGGTCGATGCGTCTCGATCCGCGATTGTGCTCGACCACACCAAGACGTTTCCGAGGAACACCGAAGTCGAAGCAGAGCTCACGTTCTCCACGGATGCGCCGCCCAAAGGAGAGTTTGTATCGAACGTCACGCCGGATCCTCATGCGATGACCGTCCGCGAGAAATCCTCGTTTATTGCATTGCCGGAGCCCGGTTTTGTCCCCCGTCGCTTCAATCCCCGCGCCGGATACTTCCCCACCAGCTATCGTGATTACACATCCGCACTCGGTGAGCCTCTCGATCAGCTCTTTATTATTCGCCATCGCTTGATCAAGCAGGACCCCAATTGCAATACCGACTGCAAACCCGTTGAGCCTATCCATTACTACGTGGATCGCGGTGCTCCAGAGCCGGTCCGCACCGCGCTAGTTGAAGGCGCTCGCTGGTGGGACCAGGCGTTTCAGGCGGCGGGCTGGGCAAAGGGAACCTTCCTCGTCGACCTTCTTCCCGAAACCGCAGACCCAATGGATGCACGCTACAACATAATTCAGTGGGTTCACCGCTACACACGCGGCTGGAGTTATGGCTCCGCCATTGCCGATCCCCGCACAGGCGAAATCATCAAGGGTAATGTAACGCTGGGCTCATTGCGCGCTCGCCAGGATTATCTGATTGCCGAAGCGCTTTTATCGCCTTACGGGAATTCCTCTTCTCCAAGTGCGGGAAGTCCAGCTGATAATCCCATGCTGCAGATGGTACTCGCACGCATTCGTCAGTTATCTGCACATGAAACCGGCCACACCCTCGGCCTTGCACATAACTTTGCCGCATCAACAGTCACACAGAGTGACAGCGTGATGGATTATCCGCATCCCTACTTCACCCTTGACAGTGATGGGCGGATCGACGCGTCGCATGCCTACGCCGTCAACATTGGTGATTGGGATAAGGTGGCGATCAATTATGGCTATCGTGAATTCGGTTCGCACACCAATGCCGAAGAAGAAAATGCCGCGCTCAACAAGATTTTGAGCGATGCAGATCGTGCGGGCCAGGTTTTTATCACCGATGAAGATGCACGCCCATTCGGTTCAGCCCATCCGCGCGCACACTTGTGGGACAACGGCAATGATCCTGCAGCTGAACTTGATCGCGTTCTCGCTGTCCGCATGGTCGCGTTGAAGAACTTTGGTGAAAATGCGATCAAGCCCGGCACGCCCATGGCACAGTTAGAGCAGACTCTGGTTCCACTTTTTCTCTTCCATCGCTATCAGACCGAAGCTGCCATCAAAGAAATCGGTGGGCTTGACTACAGGTACAACCTGCGCGGCGACGGTCTCGCAGGCCCTGCGATTTTCGATCCCACACAGCAGCGCAAAGCACTCGACTCCGTGCTGAAGACTCTCGGGCCAGAGACGCTTACACTACCCGAATCGTTACTTCGCATCCTCCCACCCGTTCCGCCAGGATACCCACGGACGCGTGAATCGTTCCCATCGCACACAGGCCTCACCTTCGATCCCATTGCTGCCGCCGAATCCGCGGCTGACCTGACTCTGAGCGTCCTGCTCGATCCCGCCCGAGCCAACCGCATTATTGAGTACCACATGCGGGTTCCCGCTTCGCCGTCCCTGCGCAGTGTCCTTGAAGCCATTTCCGCAACGGTTGCCGCCCGTCCAGAGGCGGGACACACTATGTCTTCTGAAGTCGAGCGCGCGGTCGAGTTCCGCTCCGTTGAAGCGATGCTGGCTTTGGCGGTCAACCCCGCAGCCTCAAGCCAGGCTCGCGCAATCGCACAATGGCACATCCGCGATCTTCTGAAGCAGTGGAAGTCAAATCCGATGCCGCAGGATACTGCAGAAGCGATCCACCGCTCCGCCCTCATCGATCGCATTGAGAATTTCGAGCGTGATCCCGACAAGTTCGTTCCCGCAAAGGCTGTGGAAGCTCCGCCCGGCATGCCAATTGGCGACGACGAATAGACTTCGTCTGTAAGTGCATTTGAGAGTCGTTACTCTGCATCCAACTCGATCGCACCTTCCTTCAGTGAAGTGCCCGTTCGCTGCTTCAAGCGGGCTACCTGGAGAAGACGAAACAGACGATCCGCAGCCACCTTCGGCGAAAGACCGCCATTGCGAATATTAGAAAGACAATTGCGGTCAGCGTCAGTGCGATCAGGACCCGGCGACCAAGTAAGGTACGCGCCCATGCTGTCGGGAGAAGACAATCCCGGTCGTTCTCCGATCAGAATCAAGCTGCACCTCGCTCCAAGGTTTGCACCAACTTCATCTCCAACCGCTACCCTTCCCTGCTGAACGATGGCGATGGGCGCCAAGTTCCACGCATTTGCAAGGAGTTGAGGAAGCAGATGGGCAAGCAGCGGGACGGCATTGCGCTCAATTGCAAGGGCCGAAAGCCCGTCGGCAATGGTGATGGCCAGGTCGCACGGGCTTCTGCGAAGCATGGCGACTGAATCGGGGTGAAGGGTACGGCCGAGATTCGGATGGCGCAGATAAGTTGCCCGATTCGGCGCGTTGGTGCGCAGTTGAATAACTACGATGCCGGCATCTGTCAAAATCGGGAGTTCGGCAATCAGGCGTTGCGCGAATAAAGGTAGATAAAGCTCGGCATGAACGGCATCTCGCGCCAGCGCATGGTCCCGTCGAAAGCTCAGGACTTCATCGGTGGCGATGCTGTTGCCAGTAGTCGGCAAAGACACTCGGGCCGCGGTCAAATCGCGCAGGTTTGAGAGGGATGTTCGAGTGAGCTTCGTCATGGCAGCGTTATTGTCCGGCAAGCAACTGGGCTTGAAGAGGCTCGGCAAGTCGGTTCGGCATATCGCCTTCCAGCCACGCTTCAAACTCCGGTGATGGGCGAAGACCAAGAATGGATCGGAGATATAACGCATCGTGGAAAGATGTGCTCTGGTACTGAAGCATGATGTCGTCGGCTCCCGGCACCCCCATGATGTAGTTCACGCCTGCAGCTCCGAGAAGCGTCAGCAGCGAATCCATATCGTCTTGATCGGCCTCGGCATGATTGGTATAGCAAACATCGCAACCCATTGGAAGCCCAAGCAATTTGCCGCAGAAATGATCCTCAAGACCGGCGCGCAGGATTTGCTTTCCGTCATAGAGATATTCCGGCCCAATAAACCCAACTACCGTATTCACCAGCATTGGTTTGTAGTGTCGGGCAACGGCATAAGCTCGCGCCTCACAGGTCTGCTGATCGACCCCATGATGCGCATTCGCCGAAAGTGCGCTTCCCTGGCCCGTTTCGAAATACATGACGTTTTGACCGACGGTTCCTCGACGCAATTCAGATGCGGCCTGATTCGCCTCCGCAAGCAAAGCCAAGCTGATACCAAAAAAAGCATTCGCTTGCTCAGTACCTGCGATGGACTGGAAGACGAGGTCAACCGGTGCCCCCTGCTCAAGCGCCGCTAGTTGCGTGGTGACGTGCGCTAAAACGCAGCTTTGCGTTGGGATCGCATAGCGCTCTCGGACCGTGTCGATGAGGCGAAGTAAGTTGATCGTACCGGCCACGCTATCACCAGCAGGATTGATTCCGATAACGGCATCGCCCGAACCAAGAAGCAAGCCGTCCACGATAGCTGCGGCAATGCCAAGCGGGTTGTCCGTCGGATGATTAGGTTGGAGTCGCGTCGATAGACGGCCCGGCAATCCGACCGTTGTCCGAAAGCGTGTAACCACGCTGATCTTACGGGCAACTGCAATCAGGTCCTGCACACGCATCAGTTTGCAGACTGCCGCAACCATCTCGGGCATCAGACCTGGGGCGATGGATTGCAGAAATTGCGTTGTCGCCTCCTCTGAGAGCAGCACGTTTCGCAATTCACCTACAGTAAGACTCGCGATGGGGGCGTGGGCAGATGCGTCATGTGTATCGAAGATAAGACGCGTGACCTCGTCCGTTTCGTATGGAATGATTGGCTCTTGAAGGAAAGCGCCGAGCGGAAGATCAGCCAGCGCCATCTGAGCGGCAACGCGTTCGACAGCACTCCGCGCGGCTATGCCTGCAAGCTCGTCTCCGGATCGCGCCGGAGTTGCCTTCGCAAGCAGTTCCCTTAGACTTCCAAAGTTGTAGTTGACCCCGTCAATGCTATGCCGCAGGAGCATGCGAACTCCATCGCTGGATTGAAGGCAGTCTATCAGCGATCCGGTGCGGTTTTGATTGATATTGGATTTGGTGTCTTCTCCGACGAATGCGCACCACTCAGCTTTGCACAGATGTCGAACTGTTCCCGGGCGCGGTCACGCATTCCTTCTTGGCGGTAGATTTGCCCAAGCTTGAAGTGGAGACTTGATATATCGGGCGCCAGGGCGATGGCCCTCTCTAACTCGCTTTGCGCTTTCGGCAGATCTCTCTGCACCGAATAGACGTGACTCAGCTCTTCGTGGATGGTTGGATTTTGGGGCGAAAGAACGGCAGCTTTAGCAAGGAATGGGGCTGCTTCTTCAGTCTTGTTTTGGTCTACGAGCAGAGTCCCCATGTTTAAAAAAGGCTGCGCGTCCGCTGGCGCGTCTCCCTGCCAGTCAATCGCGGTCTGGAATGCAGCTTTGGCCTTTGCGAGGTCGTTCAACTCGCGCCACGCCAGGCCGATGTTGTTTTCGGCCTCCACGTACTTTGGATGTAGGGCCAACGCGCGTTCGAAACTAGATATGGCTGCCGGAAAATCATTCTCATTGAACTTAGTCCTGCCCAGTAGATAATTCGCATCCGCGTCGTCCGGGGCTTCGGCAACTACCTCTGAAAACCACTTGTCCGCATCGCCGAAATCGCCCAGCATTACATAATCAGAGGCGACGACCTTTAGCTCATCGGGACGCGGGCGTCGAAATTTTGCACCAGCCGTGAATTCGGCAAGGGATTCTTTGGCCTTGCGCTCGCTGAAGAGCACATAACCCAACAAAAAGTGCGCGTCGGCGGATGACGGATTGGTGTTGAGATAAGCCATTAAGGCCGACTCAGATTCCCCCAGTTTTCCAGCCGCTACAAGCGAACGCTCCTGCGCCAATGGATCCGCAGGCTCCTGGCAAACACACTCCCCGGCACATGTCGCAATCAGAAGCAATGCACAGCAAATCATTTGGACCTTTTGCTTTTCCATCGGATGATTATTTGCCGTTAGCATCGCATGATTTCATCTGCGTCAGCAATCGTCGCATGTCCTCCAAATTTGGACAACAGAAGAGCGCGATCGAACAGGTGCTTCACGCACGGAGTAGCCCGCGGATTCGCAGCCCTGTGCGAAGCATAGCCAGATAAAAATCGACACTCTAATTGACGCGCCCTATTGCGCCTTGCTCTTGATTGCGCTGGAGTCACCGGCCTGCTTTGCGACCGCTGCGCTAGCTTCTCTCTGCAAGGTCCCATAAGTACGCATCTCCTCCTGCGCCTCGGAACTTTTGCCTTGGGACCTATAGACATTGGCGAGGAGGAAATGGATAGTGGGCTCACTCGGGGTATCTTTCTCGGCCATCAACAGGTCAGGCAAGGCTTCGGGCTGCCTCCCAAGTCTCACCAGCGCGCGTGCGCGATCAACGCGGGCTTGCATGAGTGTTGGACAACGTTCGAGAGAGCTATTCAGTTGAGACAATGCTTCTTCGCTGGAATCATTGGCCTCGAGCATTGAATTCGCCAGTTTCCAGTGGGCCATACAGTTGTTTGGATCGTTGGTGAGTTCTGCCTTGAACTCGGTTTGCGCGGACTGCCACTTTCCGATGTACCAGTATGCGTCTCCCATGTGCATGTGCGTGCCGGGCATATGCGGAGCCATGTCTACGGCTTTCTGATACTCAACGAGGGCAAGGTCGTAATTGTGCATGCTCTCGTCTATTTCCCCAGCGATCTCGTGGGCAACCATTGAATTGGGATCGATCTCGTTGATTTTCTTGAGTGAGTTTTCCGACAGTTGCAAGTAGGTCTTGCCGAGCAGATACCAGCCTTCCTGATCCTTCGGATTCCGCGCCAGGAAGTTGTTCAAGTGGTTTGCCGCTTCTTCAAGCTTCCTTGCATTGATGAGCAAACGGGCAAGCATCATTTCAACGCGATCATCCTTTGGATTCGCACTTAAGGCTCGCCGCAACAGCGGCTCAGCCTTTTCATCTGCTCCCAGTTGCACATAACTCATCCCAAGTATTGCAACCGCCGTCGGCATGTCGGGATTGAGTTCCAGCCCGCGTTTAAGAATTTGAGATGCGTGCTGGAAGTCGTGTTGATTGAAGTAGAGAACTCCAAGATTGTTGTATGCCGCCGCCAGATGAGGTGCCAGCTTGATGATCGAACGGTATTTCTCGATTGCAGAAGCGTCGTCTCCGTTTTGAGATGCAGCATTGGCTTGTGCATACAAGCGCTGGACTGCCGGAGTGACTTCATCATCGCCCTGCTGTGCGTGGGCCGCTGCCTGAGACAAAGCGAGCAATCCAACTGCCAAAAGGCATCGCAGTCCGGGCAGTGAAAGTCTAATGGAGAGGTACTTCATGATCGGAGATTATATTTGATTTCTTCGCAAGTGTTTTTGGGTGAACGTCAGGTTCCCGACTCGACTTCACCGAGGTTTGGCCTACGTTCCAGCTAAAGAGAATGCAACAGGAGAAAAAAAGTCCGGGCTGCTGATAGGCAGCCCGGGATGGTCAGGAGATTGCAGTGACACAAAGCAGTAGAAGTTGGTCAATCTAAAATTCTAATCGGAAACTTACCTGCCCTTGCCGGTTCGAGATATTCGAACCCTGTGAGGTCACCTGTCCAAACGTGCCATCGCTCTTGTTGTTGTCAGGCCCGTTGAACTGCGTTCGATTGAAGGCATTGAAGTAGTCCACCGAAAGAATTCCCGTGAAGCGTTCTCCGATGTAGAAATTCTTCTTGGCGTTTAGATTCTCCAATGCCAGTGGAGCATTTCTCATTCCGCCATAGTTCCTTTGCGCGGTCCCGATCACGTACTGGTTTGGGGTCAGGGTGAACGAATTGGGATCAAACATCTGCGCAACCGGTATCTTCTTCACGAAGTAGTCACGCACACGCTTGTAGGATGCGGTGCTAAGGCCGACGGAGGGGTTACGATCGGGGCGTTCAAACCCGTTCGGGAAGGGAGAGCCGTTCTCGCCAGGTCCATTCACCGTTCCGGATTCGTAGTCGAGGATCCAGCCAACTTGCCATCCACCGACGACATTGCCCATTTTGTGGTTGTTGACATACTTCTTTCCGGGACCGATCGGCAGCAGATAGGTTCCGCTGGCTTTCAGAGTCTGCGGCTCGTCTGCGTTGGAAATTGCCCACTCAGGCTTCTGGTTGTATTTGTTGATACCGCCAGAAGTGAAGCTGGAGAATCCGCTGCTGGTGTTATCCATCAGGCGAGAAAGCGTATATCCCGCAAGGAAAGACAATCCGTTCGAGAAGCGCTTCTCAACTTCGATCTGCGCGCCTTGGTAGTAGGTCGTTCCAAATCCTTCAAAGTTGTTGAAGATGTACGAATACTGCGGGAACGGCACAAGTGCCTGAGCCACAGTAGCCGACCCTCCAAAATCGTTGACGAAGTTTGGATATGGCAGCGGTACGCCATCCAACGATGTCTGGCCGGGTTGGAATACATCTGCCAGCTGGGAGCCGAACTGTGCGTCGTACTTCGGGTCCATCTGGTCGATGCGATTGAGCTGGCTGGGGAGGTGGATGATACGGTTCCCCACCCAAGCTGCCGTCACGAACATGTTGTACGGAAGTTCGCGTTGCAGGTTCACGTTCCACTGTTGGCTATAAGGCGCGTACCCATCCTTCTTGGGGCTGAAAGCGTTGATCTGGTTGCCAGCGCCAAGGCCTGGACTGAAAGGAGTCGGGTTAACAGCAGGGATTTGGTTGGTGTCCCAACTGCCGAAGGAAGACGTGAAGCTACCTGTACTGTTGCGCGTAAATGAGCCGGTCAACAAGTTTCCGTAATTGACCGCGACTTTGTTGGTGCCGTACTCATATGCTCCGCCATCGAGGAATGCGACGTCGACGCCAGCTTGAAGAACCATCTTCCTGCTCAACTGGTATGCAAATCCTAAACGCGGACCAAAATGGCCGTAGTGGATGTCTCCGCGGGTAATCCCATTGCCAAACTTGCTCGCCGAACCAGCAATGTTGCTGCCAGGGAATGTTCCCGGGTTGTCCTGATTGAAGAAGACAATCAGGTTGTGGTTTTCTGTAAAGGGAGCCTGAATATCCCAGCGCAGCCCCACGTTGATGGTAAGTCGAGGCGAGAGCTTGATATCGTCCTGGATGTACGGTGAGAGGTCCCAGTTGCGCAGTTCCAACTCCTGGGAGTTACTGCGGTTCGCCGAATCCGGAATACCCAGCAGGAAACTCGCAAATGCGCTGCCATACTTTCCAAAATTCGGGTCGCTCGAATTCTGAATAGAAGTGGTTCGCTGGCTGAAGTTGAAGTGACCGCCTTCAGTCTGCTCTTCGTTGTCATCCTGGTACGAACGACGGAACTCGGTGCCGATATTGAAGGTGTTCCGTCCCCTTGTCCACAACCAGTTGTTTACCAGCGCGATTCCAAGCTTGCGGTTGATGGATTGGAACCATGAGCCACTGGTGCCCCAGCTTGTGGGAGCGTGCTGGCCATCAAACGTGATGTTTGGCGGAATGTTTTCATTTGCAACGGCTCCGAACGTAGCGCCCTTGGTGATGTTGTACTGGTTGTTGATTTCACCGATCCAGCCGATGCCGGCGGTCATCACCAAGTGAGGCGAGAGCGTGTTGCTGTAGTTCAACAGAAATACGCTACCAACAGCAGGTTCATATTTCTGACTGTTCAGAGGATTGGGCGCAATCACGATGGGAGAATAGTCAAAGCTGTGAGTCGTGTAGCTGTTGCGCCACTGGCTATAGTGGAGGCTCTGTTTCGGGGTAAGCACCTGATCGACGGTGAAACCCCACACATGTTGAATGTTCGGATTGATGAAGGGGGCGAAGCTCTTGTTCGAGTCCAGACCTCCCACACCGCTTCCTGGCCGATCCGGGTCGGGAATATCACTGATCAAGGTCGCCGACAAGGGGCTGATGCGGCTAGGACAAATTACGTTCAGCACGCCATTGCACTGGAACTGCTGGCCCGTCGTGGGATCGTAAATCGGAATTAAAGCTCCACTGCTGCCGTCGACGTAGTCTGTAAAGTTGCCGGTTTTCTCGAGGGCGGTTGGCACTGTACCAGAATTAATATCCTCGTTGTTCTGCTTGTACCATTCCTGGCTGTAGTGACCGAAGGTCCGGTTGCGCCCGTCATATACGTGAGGAATGCTGATCGGACCGCCAACGCTGAAGCCGTAATTGTTCTCGTGATCCGAAGGAGGCTTATTCACTCCGCCGAACGCGGGACCGTTGAAGAATCCGACCGAATCAAAGAAGCTGTTGCGGTTGATCTCGAACAGATCTCCGTGATAGCGGTTAGTGCCGGATTTCATCTGGTAAGTGAGCGCACCCTGTCCTAGGCCGAACTGCGCCGAAAACGTTGAACGCTCGACTTTGTATTCGTCTACCAGTTCGAAAGGCGGATTGAAGTTCGTCGTGTAGCCTTCGGTTTCCGGCTGAGGAGCGGGGATTCCGTTGTAGACAATCTCCTGCTCAAAATCGACGCCTCCGCTCACGCGGTGTGAGAAAGTGCTGCCCGTGGTCCCAGGAGCCGTAAACTGCAACTGATCGATTTGACGGCCTCTGCCCGAAACTTCTTCCGGGAGTGCTGCCACGACCACCGGTTCAATCGTGCTTCCGATCTCGGGCGCCGTTGTATTCAGGGCGATTGCGTCGGAGGTGACCTGGACCGTTTCGTTAGCTGCACCAGTCGAGAGGCTGATATCGATGGTAGCCGTCGTACTGACGTCGATGTTGATCCCTTTTTGGACTTCTTTCTTGAAGCCCGGGGCGTCAACAGCGACTGTGTATTTGCCGGGGAGTAGACCCTTGAACGAATAGGTTCCTGCACTGCTGGTCGTCGTGTTACTCGCTACGGACGTTGCCTCGTTGGTGATGGTCACCTTTGCATTCGGAATTACGGCACCGCTCGGATCGGTGATGGTGCCGGTAACGCCTGCGCTGGCCTGCGCTTTTCCTATACGGGGAGCCAGCAAGATCAGGCATGCGATTGCGATGGCGATGACATACCATGCGTTCGCCTTTGAGCGGCGCGGCACGGCGCACTCCTTCGAAACGGTGAATCGTCTCACTTTGCCTCCTGGTGTTGCCCAGTTCTTTCTTAAGTGTTGGTTGGAAAGTTGAACATCGGAATGGCTCTAAATGGCCCCATTTCCCCGATTCGTGGAATCGATACCATTTTTGTGGTAGCGATTCCATTCCGCGCAAATATACGTCGGGCAAATTTCACCTGTCAAGGAGATTTTTCAAAAACGTGACCAACCGGAATCTGTCGACTTCAACAGGCTGATATTGACAATGACTCACGAATGAGACATTTGCGCCGCCATCGCTGCCCAGGAGAATCGATTTATCCTCGATGATCTCGCCGCGGCGACTAGATCGACGTCGGTACCCTGTCGGCGATACTGCTGTTTCACGGGGATCAGGAGGGATAAGCGGCGTCGCCGCCGAAAAGTTAACTAATTAATAACTACGGTAGCCGTTGGCAAAGTTGACCGCCACATAGGGCGGACATAATTCCTCGGCCCTCAGCAATAGTGAAAATGCGATCAAGGGCTGGCAGTTTGATACTCTCTTTCGCGCCTGAGGGCCAATGAATCTCGACGCTCCCCGCATCCGTCGCATCGCCCAGGCCGAAATGGAGACGTGGGTCGTTGGTCGACACGTAGCTTCCGCCGCTGATCACATCCTGTCGTTGACGAACTCCATTCGCAGTAAGGTAAACGGTTGCTCCGACTGCGTCACGCGGACTTCGCGGACCGCCTACGAGCTTTAGTTCAACCCAATGATGGTGATCGGCATTTACGTTTTTCAGCAGCACCGGAGTGCCATCTATCTGGTTAATGACTACGTCGATTTTGCCGTCGTTGAAGAGATCACCAAAAGCTGCTCCGCGTCCCGAAATTACTTCAGCAAGTCCAGAACCCCTGATCGGCGGGACCTCCGTGAACTTGCCGTCACGCTCGTTATGAAACAACAATGGCCGCTGCGCATACGAAGTACCCCAGTCGAGCCTGTCGGCCGCGGGATAAATGTGCCCGTTCACAAACATCAGGTCGAGCCAACCGTCATTGTCGTAGTCAAGGAATCCATCGCCCCAGCCCAGGAAAGGAATGGAGATCTTTCCAATTCCGGAGCGCATGGAGACTTCACTGAATCCACTCTTGCCCTGATTGTGAAACAGCAGCTTCGCTTCATCTGAGAAATCGCTGATCGCGAAATCCAGCAGGCCATTATTCATGTAATCGCCTGCCGCGACGCCCATGGCAGCCACTTCACGCCCGTCTTCATTCAGTCCGAAACCTGTGGAATAGCTTGCATCCTCAAACGTCCCGTCTCCTCGGTTGAGGTAGAGATAACTCAAGGTGGAATCGTTCGCGACCACCAGATCGGGCTTGCCATCGCCGTTCGCATCTACGAATACGGGCGTCAAGCCGTAGTATTTATTCGCCTCATCCGCTACGCCCGCCTTGACGCTCACTTCGGTGAAGGTTCCATCTCCGTTGTTGTGGAAGAGATGATCTGGCTCGCCTTCAAGATTCTTTGGACCGCACATGACCGGCTCACCTCGAAATTCGCAGTATGAAAAACCAGTAGCTTTGGTCTTCTCATAGGGCAAATTTGCGCGGTCGAAGTGAACATATCCGGAGATGAAGAGGTCGAGCCGGCCGTCTCCGTCGTAGTCTCCCCACGTCGCGCCTGCCGACCAATTGCCCAGCGCGACGCCCGCTTTTTCGGCCACATCGGTGAAGGTTCCATCATGGTTGTTGTGGTACAGCCGATTCTTCCCCCAGTTTGTCACCATAATGTCGGGCCAGCCGTCATTGTCATAATCCGCGATCGCTACGCCGAATCCCCACCGATCATTCGTAACACCTGCCTTGGCTGCGACATCGGTGAATGTCCCGTCATGATTGTTGTGAAACAGCGCGGCATGTGGCGGCTCCTGTTTGCCGTCGAGCGCATTGAATGTCGAGCCATTCACGAGGTAGATGTCGAGCCATCCATCATTGTCGTAATCGATCAGCCCAACACCGGATCCATTCGTGTCGATGATCAGCATCTTGTCCGCTGCGCCCATCGTGTGTTTCCAGCCGGATAATCCGGCGTCTTTGGTTACATCCTTGAAAACTACGGGGCCTACGTCCACGAAGCCGCTCGCCGTGATGGGTCTCTTTTGAGAATCACGGCTGGATTGTGCTTGAGTCGACGAACTGCGACCTTGGCCGGATTGCGGAGACGGCCCCATCTGGGCGGCGACGAAAACGGCGGGCACAGCCGATGCAACGAACACCGCAATCAACGCGCTAGCTCGCATGAGCCGATTATCCGGCAATAGTGCTCCTCCACCGCTGAGTCTAACGCAGAGCCTTGTATGCTTGCAGAGCCACTCGCGTTGTCCTCAATGGGATTTGCAGGGCTTTCCTGAACACAGCGCGCCGGTGATGCCTTTGGTCTCGCGAATGGTGTAGATCCGGTCGACGGCCGGAAACGTCACCGTTTCTGTTTTACCGGATGGCCAGTGAATTTCGGCGGTCCCCGCATCCGTGGAGTCGCCTAAGCCGAAGTGCAATCGCTGATCATTCGACGAAATGAATCCACCACTTGAAAGCACATCCTGACGCATGCGCATTCCGTTGGCCTTGAGATAAACGGTGGCACACATCGCGTCGCGCGGGCTCTTAGGGCCGCCAACCAGTTTCATTTCAATCCAATGATGACGATCGGAGTTCACGTTCCTCAGCAGAGTCGGAGGTCCGTCGATCGGATTGATGACTACATCGATCCTGCCATCATTGAACAAATCACCAAACGCAGCGCTCCGCGCCGGAATCACATCGGCCAACCCGGTTCCAATTACCGGAGGGACATATTCGAAGACTCTCTCTCCAGAACCCGTTACGTTATGGAAGAGCAGTGGTCGCTCTGCGAACGTGGTGCCCCAGTCGTGCTGATCCACTTCGGGATAAACATGGCCGTTAGCCATAAACAGATCCAGCCAGCCGTCATTGTCATAGTCGATAAAGCCATCGCCCCAGCCCACAAATGGAATCGGAATCTTTTCGAGGCCTACTTTATCGCTTACATCCGTAAATGCATGATCCGGATCCTGGCGAAAGAGCACTTTGTAGTCATCGGAAAAATCCGTAACGAAGAAATCAATGCCACCGTTGTTTTCATAATCACCCGCGGCAATTCCCATCGACGCTATCTCGCGTCCATCGCGATTCAGCGCGAATCCAGAATCATAGCTCTGATCTTCAAAGGATCCGTCGCCTTTGTTGATGTAGAGGTAATTCGGCTCAGAGTCGTTGCCGACCACCAAGTCCGGTTTTCCATCGCCATTGATATCCACGAAAATCGCGGCAAATCCGTAATATGCATTCTTGTCAGCGACGCCAGCTTTGACACTGACATCGGTAAATGTTCCATCACCGTTATTGTGGAATAGGTGATCCGGTTGCCCCTTTAGACCCCGCGGACCGCACATCACTGGCACTCCACGAAACTGGCAGAACGATGGGGCTGCAGCCTCGGTGCCTGCTCCTGAAACTTCCTTACGTTCGAAGTGCACATAGCCTGCGACGAACAAATCCAAGCGTCCGTCGCCGTCGAAATCGCCCCATGTAGCTCCGGATGACCAGTTATCTAATGCGACTCCGGCCTTCTGAGCCACATCGGTAAACGTACCGTCGTGATTGTTGTGGTACAGGCGATTCTTTCCCCAGTTTGAGACAAAGATGTCGGGCCAGCCATCGTTGTCGTAGTCGCCGACGGTGACGCCGAACCCCCAGCGATCGTTCGTGACTCCGGCCTTGGCGGCAACGTCAGTAAAGGTGCCGTCATGATTGTTATGGAATAGCGCAGCATGGGGCGGCTCTTCTTTGCCGTCGAGAGCGTTGAAGGTTGAGCCGTTTACTAGGTAAATATCGAGCCACCCGTCATTGTCGTAATCGAGAAGCGCGATTCCGGATCCGTCGGTGTCGATAATCAAAGGCTTCTTCGGCGAGCCCATCTTGTGGCTCCAACCTGAAAGACCCGCGGCTTTGGTGATGTCCTTGAAAATCACCGGGCCGGAGTCTACAAAACCGCCTGCGGTGATGGGTCGCTTCTGGGCATCGTAGACGGGAGCAAACGTGCCGCCCGTTGCATTGCCGCCCTGCTGCGCGGGCGAGGTAGCCATCTGCTGGGCTGCGGCTACGGATAGGTACAGAATGGTTACGGTCAAGACACGAAGAAGCCGACCACACACATGCGACAAAGATTAGCCCCCACGCGTTGAAGTGTATCGCAGTGTCATCTTCCGATAATTGAGGGCATCGACGCGGGCCGTCCAACTACCCCGCCAGGACTACAGAGCTTTCTTAGTTTTCTGCGCAAAGAGATTACGCAGATGCCCACGTGGGCTTCAACGCATACACCGGAAGAATGCACGCACCTAGCAATCCCGCCTCAGCACCGAGTTTCGCCGGTAATACCTGGGTGCCTCCGCCCGGCATTCCGGTTGAAGCAACTCTACCCGGCGCTGTGAGTGAATAGACATAACTTCGACGCTCTAGTTCCTCAAACATCACCGGCGACAGCAGGTCCCATGAGTTAGCTACTCCACCTCCGACAACGTAGAGAGGCAAATTCAAAATGTTGATCAACCCTGCCAGGCTAATTCCCAGCGTGCGGCCCGTTTCAACATAGATCCGCTTGGCATCCGCATCGCCCTGCCGCGCAGCATCAGCGAGATTCTCTGCGGTTAACGACATTTTTTCTTTGAGCCTGGCGAGGCCGGGAGCTTTTCCCGCAGCTATCAGTCTCTCGGCAGCGTTCACAACGGCGGTTGCAGACGCACACGCTTCAAGGCAGCCGTTATTGCCGCATCCGCAGAGCGCGCCATCGGGATAGATCGTCATGTGTCCTGCTTCGCCGCCCATTCCCGTCGCGCCGTGCCAAAGCTTTCCATCCAGAATGATCCCATTGCCAACGCCAGTCCCGAGCGTCAACATGCACATGGATTCGATTCCAAGCTGCTTTCCAAGACCCAGTTCGTATTCCGCGAGCACAGCGGCGTTCGCATCGCTCTCGATCGCGACAGGCCGCTGAAGTCGCTTCTCCATTTCAGCTAGCAGCGGAAAACCATCCCACCCCGGAAGATTGGGCGGATGATGGAGGCGCCCTGCCGGCAACTCTAGCGGTCCAGGTGAGCCGACACCGATGCCTGCAAAATCGCGAGAAGCGGAATGTTGATTGATTTGCTTCAGAATGACCGCACACATGTCGTCCACGACAGCCATTGGTCCGGCTTCGAGGCGTGTGCGCAGCGAAATTGAATCAAGCACGCCAGTACCAGGCGCGTAAGCCGCGATCCTGAGACTCGTTCCTCCAAGATCGACGCCGATAGTGAGAAACTGCGTGTTACCCAAGGCCATTCCGATCACCGCAAAAGCCAGAAAATGCGAACCACGCTTGCGCCTGACGCTGAAATTGAGACCACGGCAAGTGTTGGAGAAGATCCGAGAGAGCTAACCGACCTCAGTTTTCTCCGGCTCCTCCCGTTATCACTGGAAACGATACCATACCAAATCAAGAGGCTGCCATATCGGACTCAATACCGGATCACTGTCTTCGGTACTTCAGGAACGAAAGTTGGAGCTTGATTTAAATGGCGCATCACGTGAGCTAGAGTTTCCGGACGCCCTTGTGGAGCCCCACATCCACGCTCATGGTATCGTTTCCACGTGCAAATGTTTCACGTGATATCATTCGCGGCGTTGCTTCGATGGCCAGTGCACGAACGAGTCGCCGGGCTTCCCAACGCGCAAAGCCGAGGAGAGTTAGATGAAAGATGCTTCAGGCAGTGAATTTCCAAAATTGCCGGCATTGCGCTGGGCCGACTTGGGCGACGGTCAGCATGGCTTCAGTTTGCTGAATAACTCCAAATATGGCTATGACGAT
Source organism: Telmatobacter sp. DSM 110680 (assembly GCF_039994875.1). Lineage (GTDB taxonomy): Bacteria > Acidobacteriota > Terriglobia > Terriglobales > Acidobacteriaceae > Telmatobacter. The sequence continues at coordinate 5,396,150 of NZ_CP121196.1, forward strand.
AAAGACAATGTGCTGCGCCTCTCACTGCTACGCTCGCCGACGTGGCCTGACCCGGAAGCTGATAGAGGACACCAGCATTTCACTTTTGCCTTGTACCCACATGCAGGGGATTGGAAGCAAGCCTTAACCGTCCGCCGTGGATACGAATACAACTACCAACTGTCCGCAATCCAAGTCCTGCCGCATTCCGGCAGCCTGCCCGCGTCATATTCTTATGTGTCGGTGAAACCTGAGAACGTTGTCCTCACTGCCCTGAAGAAAGCTGAGGAGGAGAACGGATTGATTTTCCGATTCTACGAATGGGCGGGTAAATCAGGAGATGTTCAGATCCATGTGCCCAAGGGCTCTTCTGCAGCAACGCTAACCAATCTCATGGAGAAAGCCGAAGGACCAGCACTCCAAGTATCGAATGACGTCGTTACGGCCCCCATTCATCCGTACGAGATTTTAACGATACGCGTGGACTATCCGCATCAGCAATAGTGCTGTGAATTGAAGAGACCGGCACTCTGACTTCACGCGAATGCCGGTCTTCTGTTCAAGAGGGGGTTGAAGAACAGCCGCAGGAACTCCGCTGAACAAGCCTCGTTTCGAGTACCACCTGTCGTGGTCGTTTCGACTTTCCCGGTATCCTGGTGCTCCGAGGGCCTAGAAGTTGTTCGAACAGAAGCTCGGCTGCAACGCGGCCGATCTCCTCTACAGGCTGCTGAACTACGCTTATCGACGGCCGGACCGTGGCGGCCAGCTCGAAATCATCAAAGCCTAGCAAAGCGACTGTCTTAGGTACCGCAATATTCAGTTTTTGAAGAACCTCAAAGGCGTAAATCGTTGCACTGTTCTTCATGGTGAACAAAGCATCCGGGGGATTTGCACCGGAAAGCATGCTCTCAATCGCGTATTCTGCCGACCTGTAATCCTTGATAGAGGTATTTAAAGTTGAGGGCAAGCCGGCGGAATCAACAGCTGCTCGATAACCGCGCACCCGTTCTTGAATGGTAAATAGCGTACTCTCACCCGTAAGACACACGATGCGTTTGTACCCATGATCAATCAAATGCTGCGTCGCAGACCTTGCTCCTTTGAAATTATCGGTCACCACTGAAGCAACGAAGGAATCGGAAACCGGACGATCAATGGCCACAACAGGAACTGCTACTCGCTTGAGGAGATCGCGTAGCACCTGGCTTTGTGAATTCGCAGGGGCCACGATAAATCCGTCAACTCGATGGCTTATCAAAATGTTCAGGTTTTCGATTTCAGTGTGCGGATCGTTATGCGACGTAGTGACAATCAGCAGCGAGTCATTGGCCAACGCGACAGCCTGCACTGCCTCAGCGCAGCTTGAGAAAAACGGATCGGCGATGCTCGGGATCACCAATCCTATGGTCTTCGTGCGATGGCCCTTGAGGACACGTGCTGCCTGATTAGGCATGTAGCCCATCGCCTCAATGACGCGCTGCACGTGAGCCAATGTCTTCGGGCTCACACGATCGCCCCCGTTGATGACGCGAGAAACGGTCGTGGTTCCAACGCCTGCTGCGCGAGCTACTTCGCTGACAGTGGGAGGGGTATTTCTTTTTTTCATCTTACCTGGGCCGTAGAATCGGCGTGGTACGGAAAGTCTATGTCAATCGAGTTCCGACGTACAACCGATCTCCGAGGATTAAGTCACTCTGCAGTCACTCGCGTATACCTTCTACATTAATTGCCCGTACTCTTGTCGTGACATTAACCCTGCACAAGGTATGCCTCAATCGACCTTACTTTGCCGAGAGTATCATTGCATTTAATTGGTTCCGGAGACTTTGGATGCGGCCTATCTTTCGAACTCCCCTCTTCCGACTCAGTTTAATTTCTGCGGTTCTCGGCTTTCAGTCTTCATCTCTATCAAGTCAGACGACTAGTTGTCCGGCAGCACCCGCTCATGCCGCCAGCCCGGCATTTACGGCATATTCGGAAGGCCGATATGCTGACGCGGAACAGGCGTACACGCAAGCTGAAGTACAACTACCGCATGACGCATCAATCGCCGCCGCACTTGTGCATACGCTGCTGCACGAAGGCAAAATTGCGCAAGCCGCTGACCGAGTGACCGCGTTGCTTGCTGAGGATCCCCGCTCAGCTCCCATTCTGACCGCGCAAGCTGAGGTGCAATTACGCGAGGGGCAGCCATGGCTGGCCTTGCAAACGCTCGAAACCGCTACAGCCGCGGATCGTTGCTATGCCCGCATTCACCTCATTCGCAGCCGGGTCCTGCGCATCGATTCGATGTACGCATCGGAGCGCGCCGAAATCCAGAGCGCCTACTCAATCGATCCTGAGGATCCAGACATTCTGTACGCATGGCGGAGGGTTATTTCACCGGCGCATGAGATTGAGGGTATCCAGCAAGCGATCCCAAGCCTGAAGGACCTCGACGTGGAGACGCGCCAAAAGGCTGAAACTTCGATGAATTCCATGATGCCGCTACTGTCAGAGAATTCGCAGACCTGCAAAGTGCAGCCTTCTCTCTCGTCGGCAACGCTTCACCTCATCGGGACGATGGAGGACGGCAAGCATCTGGACGGCTATCGCCTTGAAGTGCAAATGCCAAAGACCGTCGCGAGGCTTCAGGTGGATACGGCGGCTTCCGGACTCTTCATCACCAGGGCGCTGGCTGAAGCGAACGGCCTGCAGCAGGGCGCTAATGATCCGGCAGGAACCGTGCACGCGGACAGTGTGCATATCGGTCCGCTGGAGTTTCGCGACTGCATGGTGGGGGTGAGTGATGTTCCGTTTACGGGAAAAGCCGATGGCATGATCGGCACCGATATCTTCGCATCGTACTTGATAACGATTAATGCCCGGGAAGCCAAGCTCGCGCTCGATCCTTTGCCACCACAGACCGGATTGCTGCCGGGTGATCGTCCGACGACACCGGAACTCGCAGATTACATTCCCGTCTATCATCGGCGTCAATATCTGCTGGTCCCCGTGATGCTCAACAACAAAACCCGCAAACTCTTCGTGCTCGACACCGGGATGCGCTTCAGCGCCATGACGATGGAGACCGCGCATTCTGTCTCCAGCACCAAGGGGAACTTCACTAATACGATGCAGACCGCCTCCGGGCCGCCAGCGCAGGTGTATCGCGACAACTTTGACTTCCAATTTGCGAACCTCTCGCTACCCCGCCAAAGCCATCTACTCGCGTGGGACCTTTCAGCCATAGATCACAATGCTGGGTTTGATGTTGCAGGAATGCTCGGCTTCGACATACTGCATTCGCTCACCTTGCGCATCGACTATCGTGACGGACTGGTAAAGTTCGAATCGACAACGGCGGAGGCTTCGCCGTCAAGCGTGAAGGAGCCCATGACCGCATCCGCAGCGCCGGCAAATGAACCCGGCACTCCTGCATGCCAGCAATTTGAAAACAGAGACTGGCCTACTAATTCGACGATTGAGGCCCGCCTCACCGAGTTGCTTGATTCCTCGCATCTCAAGCCCGGTAAGGCCATCTTTGCGAAGGTGCTCTATGGGTTGTCCTATCCGGGTTGCGCCCTGACGCAGGATACGATTCTCTACGGTCATGTAACTGCTGCGGCTTCGTCGAAGAATCCCAATTCATCTGAGTTGGCATTGGTCTTCGATCACGCTGATTGCACCGGACATCAGAAACAAGAATTCCCATTGCGCTTGATTGCTCTGGTCGCGCCTCCCGACACGGCTGCCATGCTGCACGACGCCTTGCCGACGCAAGTAGCCGGAGGTCCACGCCAGATGGGCGACGCTGTCGGCGGCACAACAGGCCGCGACGACAATCTGGGTTCGGGAGGAGCTCCGCAGACTGTGCATCCGGGGATGGTGGTGCGCCTGCCTAACGTGAAGCTGGAGCCTGAAGGAGGTCCGGGGTGCAGCGCCAGAATCAGCAGTTCCAATCGCACGGTCCAACTCGCCCCCGGCGCCGAACTTATCTTGACCGTCACGAGTGCAAACCCGTAATTCATTGGCTCATTGAAGATGATCGCGCGGAAAGGGGTCCGAAGATGCTGACCTGCTTCGAGCCGGCGCGTTTCCATTGAAAATCAACCCAATTTCAAATAGGTCGTGTAAGGTCGCGATCCCATCCATGTGAACGGCAGCATCGTTACGGGGCCGTTGGCTGCGCCGGCTTGCCATTCGCGTTCGTTCACGCGCCGTGCTGCTAGAAGCTGTTCTCGCGTGACCTTCGGCAGCGGACTCGATTGGTCCGCCTTCACGGCCATTAAGACCAGGGGGCCGCGCAGCAGAGCAACCGTATCTGCGTGCTTTGCGTCGATGCTCTCCAACCTCATCCGCAAGGGAAATTCCAACTCTACGCGGTCGCCAGACTTCCATTCTTTGTGAATTGCCGCAAAGGATCCGGGTTGCGCCAATCCTTTCTGACGCGTCCCATTCACAAAGACTTCCGCACCTTGTGCCCATGACGGAATCCGAAAGTGCATCGTCAACTCCGTTGGCTGTGAACTTGTCATCGTGAAAACAATGCGTTCTTCGTACGGATACTCGCCCTCTTGGTTCAAGGAAAGCGTCGCCCCATTCTCGTTCCATCGAAGCGTCGAGGGGACGTAGAGATTTACATAAACCGCGCGTGGCCCTCGAAAATAACTATTGATTCGATAATCTGCCGCCACCTGTGGAAGCGTACCTGAGCAGCACGCCCAGCGCGCCTCCTTGTACACTCGCTTGCCATTGAAGTTGTAATCGGCATAGTAAAAATTCTTACCGTTTTCCTCCAGTGGCAGCGCGCCCAGCACCGTGTTGTACATCATGCGCTCCATGCTGTCGCCATAGAGCGAATCGCGTGTTACGCGCAGCAGATAACGCGCGAGCTTGAAATGCGCATAAGATCCGCAGGGGGTCTCAAAGCTGTGATGCGTGTTCGTCAGGCTGTCGTACACGTCGTTGCTTCCAGGAGCGCGAAGGGTCTCATCCGGTCCCCACCCTCCCGTCGCAAAGCTCTGCTCCTCCAGCATCGCGAAGGCATTGCGAGCTGCGCGCAAGTGCTTTTCACTCCCAGCAACCAGGTACGCCATCATTGCCGAACTCAACGAATTCACATGGCTGTACGCGTGTCGACCGTTCAACACATTTTCATTGCGCGACAACGGATCGAACCACGGACCGTCGTCAAGATATTGCAGGCCGAGATCGTAATAGCGTCGCCCTGCTCCTCGCTGCGACGCAAGAAAAAGATTCTCCGGCATCGTGTACGATTCGTCCCAGGTCCACGAGTCATCATGCGGATCCTTGTCTGCCCGCCACGGATGACCGTGTTCCACCGCATGACCCGGCAGATGCGGCAGCGCTGTGTCCGTCGTGTGCTCCAGAATTGCGAGAGCCTGCGGATCTTTCACATACGTATGCGAATCGATCAGACCGAGGAGCAGTTTGTCATAGGTATATGCGGGAAATCGATTCTTCACGTAGAAGTCTGCCGAGATTGTCTCAGCATAAAGGCGGTTCAGCCTCAATACTTTTTCGCGTGTCTCCGCTTCGCCGGTAATCGCGTACATCCGCGCGAGTGCCGACACCCACTGCCCAAATGTGCATCCCGGAGCAAAGCCCGTGTCGAACGAACTGCGATAGTCGTAGTCGGGATCGTAGGTGTACCAACCGCCCAGATCTTCCCCTGGCGCCGCCATACCTGACATCTGCCGGAACGGTTTCAGCAGGCTATCCTCGCTGAGCGCCATCAGTACCGAATGCGTATTCATCAGTTGTGATTCGTGCGCTTCGCTGGCTATCGACACGTCGCCATAGCTAAACTCAGCAAGCGCAGAACTCACCGGCAAATCACTGCCCCAGGCAGTGCGCATGTTGATCCGGGCCGCTGCGAAAGCTGTCACAGCCATCGACCCGGTCTGGATAAATTGCCTGCGCGATGTGTCTGTCTTCAATCTTCTGCTCATGGAATGCCACCGCCTGGTCGTGATGCAATCTCCATAATGCATCGCTTCCCGCAAGCTTGTCATGCCATGTCTGCTCGTTCTGCACGTGGCTCATGGACAATGTAATGCGGGTTGCGGAATTCGGGTGGAGGAGATGAGAATGACCCAGTCATGAACGCTTTACGATTTCTTACCGCTGTTCTTTGTTTCGGCCTTCTGCTTGATCGGCCCGCGTTTGCCACAAACCTGGTAACAGGAAACGGCTTTGGTTTTGCGGTCGTGTCTCCGCAGACCGCTAGTGTCACCAAGTTTTACGTGCATCCTTACAGCTTCGTCAGGCCCGATCCACAGAACTCGCTCAGCGAAGGAATCGAGACTGGCAATTTTCTAAAAAGCCTGGGCTGGGGCGATTCGGCCCTGCATGCCAGCAGGGCGGAATACGAAGATGATTCGCACGTCATCCACGTCCGCAACAGCGCTGGGGAAGGGTTCTTCTTCATGCCCTTCGGCTTCCCACGTCCAGCGCTCATCGTTAGCTGGCAGTCTCGATCCGAGGACTCCTTGGCTAAGAACCTATCTGCCGAATGGAGCCATGCAATCAAGTCGCGGACAACTGTACCGACAGTCGACTACCAAGTTCAATTGCTGAAATTTGAGGGAATAGACGAAGCCCTGCTTCTCATTCCACTCGGTACTCCACAAACTCATCCCGCGAGTCAAAATTTGCTTGCCACCAATTCAGCATGGGCCTTGGTTGCCGTCGACAGCGAAAACGACCTTGCCGGGACCATCCGCGAATTCGAAGGCTGGCGATCCGGCCTCTCGCCTCGCCAGCTGGCAAAGCGCGAAGTTGAGCAACTCGACCAATGGCGGGCTGTGCCGTCTGTCCAATTCAAGAGCGAGAACGAACGGCATCTTTGGCGCCAAAGCGAGGTAATGCTTCGCATGGCGCAGAGCCGTGAACAGAATCGCGCTGGACGAAACAGCAACGGCCTCATTGTCGCGAGTCTGCCCGACGGCGTCTGGTTCACGCCATGGGTGCGAGATATGGCTTGGGCAGCCGTGGCACTCGCGCGGATGGGACATCGCGATGAAGCGCGTGCCGCACTGCTTGCTTATTTCAACGCGCAGCCTACTGGAAAAATGCGCGCTCAAACTGCCAATACTGATTACCAGATCTCTGTAGTTAGGTATTTCGGCAACGGTTCCGAAGAGCCATTTTTTACCGAAGAAGGCAGCAACAATATCGAATTCGACGACTGGGGCGAAGCCTTGTGGGTGCTCGGTCAATACCTCAAAAAATATGACGATCCGAACCTACTCCGCACACCCACCTATCGCGGTCCCCTTTATGAAAGTGCGAGAGATTACATCGTCAAACCGCTACTCGCGAACCTCGAGACCTATAAGGATGGACAGATTGTGGCCGCGGATACTTCCATCTGGGAAGAGCGACAGAAAGACAAAAAACATTTTGCCTTTTCGACTGCGGCCGCCATCGTTGGCCTGCAGAACTTTAGTGAGATTGCACAACATGCCGGAGATGAATCCACTCGGGCCGATGTTATCAAACATCTGAACTTACTCGAAAAGGGTTTCGACGCTGCATTCATTCGCGATGGAGAGCTTCACGGGACTCTGGAAGAAGGAATAAAAAACGACATCGACGGCGCCCTTCTGCCGATCATCCATTTCGGCGTCGTCATGGATCCTGCGCTGGTGCGAAATACGGTGGACAGGATGGAACTTCTTAAAGTCGCCTCCGGAGGGTACCGCCGCGTTCGAAGCACTTACACCGACCCCGCCATTTTTGAGTACTGGTATGAACGCCAGGAATTCCTGTTTGTCGATATCAGCTTGGCCGAAGTCTACCGAGGTTTGGGACGTATCGCAGACGCAGATGCGATCATCGCGCGCATCGTTTCAAAGGCCGCTGCTGATCACAACATCATTCCTGAAATGTATGTGTCAGTCCCTTGCAAATTATTCCCTGGGAAAATCGGAAATCCGACCGGCGCAAGACCCATGGTTGGCTATGGTGCAGGGATTTTCATCCTCGATCTACTCGACCGCGAGCCTTTGCGGCGCTGAGTGCAATCACCTGGAATTGCGACAGTTGGCTCACCATCAGGCTTCTCCCGCTCAGGTGGGGATAGGCGACAGCATGAATATTGGATTGTTCAATTTAGTGGTGGCCAGGGACGGGATTGAACCGCCGACGCCGGCCTTTTCAGGGCCGCGCTCTACCACTGAGCTACCTGGCCTCAGTGCAGACTTTCGGTTGCATCTGCTGTGCGGAATCCGGTTTTGCCGGATAAGTGGGCGGTTCCACGGACAGTCTGTTGCAACGACTTGGGTAGTATATCAATTCGCAATCGACCGCGCCAAACCCTCCGGCGGGTTTAGTGGCATGATGGCCAAACCTCTATTTGCTCGCCACGCTTCGTTTGACTGCGTTCAGAGGAATTTCCAGCGTCCCAACTTTGTGCGAAGCTTCATCGTAGACGCCGGTGCGAAGCCAGTATTGCCCCTTCGGCGCGGCGATCTGACCGTGCATTTGCAATCCAGTCTTCTGGAAGGCAGCATAGGCGTCTGGCTTAATCGCGAGGTTCACCAGATGATCTTCACGGCTTGCGGCTCGACCGTACTTGTCATAAACGATCATCGACAGGTTCAACCTGCCCGTATGCACTCCGTCCTGGCCCAGTTTCAAATGCAAATCATCCAAGTCGAGAGCGAAATCGACAGAATAACGATCTAGGGGTCCGTTCAGAGAGGGCTTGGCGGCGGCGGTCCCTGTAGCCTTTGCATTCATCTGTTGCACCAGTGTCTTGTAGAGGATTTGCTCTGACTCGGGCATTCCGAAGACCATGAAAGGCTCAAGGGGATCAAGTCGCGTCGGGTTTTGCGAGGCGCTCTCCGCGGCCTGTTCCTGTCTCCCCTGCGCAGCCCCCGGCAACGCGTCGTCGCGCGCGATGTAGCCTTGTCGATACGACAACTTGTAATGCTCGTTATCTCCAACCTTCAGTTCAATTTTTCGGTAGCTGCCGTCCATCCTGGAATTTGTCGGCGAATAGGAAATTGTATAGAAATTGCTGCTTTGGTCCGTAACCTTACCGATAATCTCGGAGAGATCATTCATGTTGTAGAAAGCTTTGCCGCCTGTCTCTTGGGCTAGCATATCCATCGTTGAATCACTTGAATTTTTTTTCTGCCGCTCGTTTTGCAGTCCGCCAGAAAGTCCACCCTCGCCGGCACTTGGAGCATCCCCGGTAACAGCCGGAGGAGGTCCAAGCAACTGCGGCGCAGATGTGATCGTGGGATCAAGTAAATTCTCTGCCTGGTAATAGCGTGGAACATCCGCGCCCCGCACATCCACCGGGTAAATTGCCACTCGAGCTGCCGCGAGCATATTGATTGTCTTGTCGATCGAGCCTTCAAAACGCATCGATGTCTGTCCAAACAACTCAAGTGGAAATGCGCCTGACATCCAAATCACATTCTTGCGGCCTGGAAACGATCCCAGGAATGCGGCCAGCTGATTCAAATTCTGCAGCGTTCTGTATTCACGATCGCTGTCCTGGGAGTAATGCGTCTCCTGCAGAAATTGCTGAAATGCCGCGATTGACTGTGGAGAAACGGAGAATGCAACTTGATTCGATCCCGCCGCTTCCATCTCGGTCATCATTTCGAGCGTCTTGCCCTCCGCGTGAGACTCCTCCTGCGACTCCAGCAATACCGCTGGCTCCGACTTGTCATTCTTGCGGTAGCCTAGAGCCGCGGCCAAGAGCGCCGGGTCGTCTGAAAAACCCTGGATGAAACTCAACCGCATCGACATCGTAAAGATAGCGAGTCTCGTTCCTGGCTTGAGGGTCTTCAGGTAATGCTCCGCCGCCTTCTTCAGATACATCTGGTCAGCCATCGGAGTGTTCAAGGCATCCAGCACCAGGACATTTACTGCCGGAGGCATCGGAAGCGGAGAGAAATTGGTGAACTCATTCGGAGGCATCTGCGGGAGAGTCCCGTTTCGTCTGCTGCTAGCCAGCGACTCGGCATTGTGTTCTTCGAAATATCCGATCGACTGCTTCTTGCCCTCTTCCAGCACTCTGAAGTCGCCCTGCTTCAGGCCCTTTACTGGATTGCCGTTTTTATCGGTAACAATCACGTCTACCAAGACTGCGCGACTGTTCACTCTCAAGGTGGTCTCAGGCAGGGAATTTGTCGAGTCATTGCTCTGAGCCAACAAGGCCGTGGCACATATAGCTGCAAATGCGGTGATTCCCATCCTTAGACGCTTCATGCGAGGACCTCCCACGCTCGGAAAGACTAGCACCTTGCTAATGCTGTCGTCCCGGTAAAACCATCCGTTTTAGGGCTGCTTGATCTGCCCACTGGCTGCCGGACTGCCCGGCTTGAATTGTTCGCCACCACTTGGTGGCCTTTCGATAGGCTTTTCCGGCGAAGAATGGCTATTGCCTGCTTCATCAAAGATCATGGTGACATTGGAGCCGAACCGGTGGTAATTCGAGAAAATCGTTTGGTTAACCATCATCACCGGCTTCCGAAGTTTATGGTTCCCATGCGCGCAGCCATTCGCTTCCTCATTCATAAAAGTCAGGCTTCGCAATGGGCAGATCGATCGGCGGTTGCCGAGTACCACCAAGCCATATTCGATGACGCTAGCCACATGCGTTACCGGATCGCCGGGCTTTGACTCCGCCGCCAAAGTGATCCGCAGAATGGCGCCGCTCTTTGGGTCCAATGCCAGTTCGCCGCTATAGCCGGGCAAGTCGTGAAACGAAACATGGTCCTGGCACGCATCCGTGACCTCGTAGTGGGAGAATTCTCGAGGAACGGAATATCGAAAAGCAGCCGCCGGACCCGCCATAGATTGCTCCCAGTGGTCGAATGCGATGCTGCCCTTCTCCACATCCATCAGCACCACGGCCGCTTCGGCTCCGAATTCACCACGACTTTCCAAACCATTGTCTTTTCTTTTTACCTGCCCCGGCCCGGCTCCCTCGTCGGTGACTTCCTGTCCATCACGGAAAGTGATCCTTCGCTGTTCTGATCCAACGCGATGAAGCCCGGCTTGATCGGCTGTTGCCTGGAAATATTTCATGGCCATCGGGGAATCGTCGAATCGAGTTGTCGTTTGCGTTGCCATGAAATTCGGCAAGTGTGATAACTCGCGCAGCACGTACGAACGCGACTCCTGGAGCATCTTCTGTTGCGCTGCTGCATCCGGCGGCGGGCGAAGGATCTGTTCGGCCGCTGGCAGCCTCAATAAGGCGGAGCGATCCGCCAGCTGTTCGAGTGCCTGTTGCACGTGTGCGCCGAGATTGTATTTCCCAACAAATCGGTACATAGTGAGCGTGCTTAGACGCTCCGTCAGTTCGATTCCCGCAACCTTGGGTAAAAGCTCGTCGTCCTGATCGAGTTGCTGCAACAGATCGCCATCACTGATCTCCCCGATCTCTTCGGGTGCGCCTTGTTTTACCATCTTCGCGGTTTGCGGTAGATGAGCCGCATGCTGCGCGAGAATCCCCTCAAGTTGACTCACAGTCATTTTTTCGCTGGCGCTCGCTGGTAAAACGAGTGCCGACGAAATCCCGATGAGTAACAGCAATCTCATCAAAAGAGACCCTTCCGCTGACCCGCGCGATCCTTAATGGTCCAACCTGAGAACTTGCGCCGAAGATCGTTAGCTCCTCCATTTGCGGGAACCAACGTTAGCCCCCGATTCTAGCGCAATTATCCTCCGCAAATGTCTCAGAATCTTCATGCAGTCGTGCGTTGCCCTCGCCGGTGTTAACCTTTCCATAGCTTTAGCGACAAAGTTTTTATGTCTCTGAAAAAGCCAACTCGCCGCGAATTCCTCGTTGCGGGTTCAACTGCGGCCATCGCCGCCGCGGTCCCTGCTAACACTTCCGATGCTGCCTCGCGGCCAAACGCAGCCCCAGCATTTGCGGCGTTAGATGGCGAATTGCTGCCGTTCTCCCCTGCGGACCTAGCTCAGCCAGGTTCCCAAAGGACTTTCAACGGAGATAGAGCAACCCAAGTTGCCATGCCTATTGGGGGTCTCGGCGCCGGATGCGTCTGCGTCAATGGCTCTGGCGGCTTGCAGGACTTCTGTATTCGAACCCGTCCAGAAACCACTGCACTCCCGGCAGGATTCACCTCGAATTCCGGTGAAGCCGCCTTCGCCATTCTTCATGTAAAGGGTGCAACTCCTGTCACCAAGCTCATTGAAGGGCCGTTCCCTCCTTTCAAAATTTTTGACCAGGGATTGCAGGGGCAGGGATTGCGCCGCGGCGGATCCGAAGGGTTTCCGCGCTTTGAGAAGTGCAACTTTCGCGGTGAGTTCCCTTTCGCGGAGGCTCGGTTTGCCGATCAGGCTATTCCGCTCGACATATCTCTCGTAGCCTGGAACCCCTTCATTCCACTCGACGACAAGAACTCCGGCATCCCTTGCGCCATCCTTGAGTACACGTTTCGCAACACGGCGTCACGTGCAGTCGACTATGAGTTTTCCTACCATCTTTCGCATCTAGCGCCTGGCTGTCGCCCCGACCAGGCCGCCAGTGCCAATAGCGTGATACCAGGCAAGGGTGCTTTTCTTTTCAATCGAGAATCGCCCAACGCAGAGGCCTACGGCAGTGCCACCCTGACCACCATCGGCGCAAAACCCAAGATAAAGGCTATGTGGCTGCGCAGCCCGGGCTGGGAATTCGATTCCCTTTCCGCTCTATGGCGAGAGGTTTCCTCCGGGAACTTCACCACCAATGAAGGATCAAACACTACCGACAATGCGGGCCGCAACGGTGCTTCTATCTTGTTGGAGGGCCATCTCGGCCCGGGTGAATCGCACACATTTCCCATCCTTATTACCTGGCACTTCCCCAACTGCTATCTAAGCGAGGGCGGAGTCGCAACCGCTCAAACTTCAGCGGGCATTGAAGGCCAGCCTGGCTGTCGTACAGTTCCCGCCGATGCTCCTCCGCCCTGGCATCCTTACTATTCCACGCTGTGGAAGGACGCTCGCGACGTTGCCGCCTACGTGGAACAAAACTACCCCAGTCTCCGCACTCGTACCATCCAGTTCAAGAACGCAATCTTCAATTCCACGTTTCCGCCGTACGCGCTTGATGCCATCTCCGCGAATCTAGCGATTTTGAAAGCGCCAACCATCCTGCGCGAGGCAAGCGGCAACATCTGGGGATGGGAAGGTTGCTTTCCTGATGCCGGCTGCTGCCACGGCTCGTGCACCCACGTGTGGAATTACGCGCAGGCACTCCCGCATCTCTACCCTCAGCTTGAGCGAACCCTTCGCGACCTTGAACTCGTTCGGTCCATGGACGAACGCGGCCACATCAACTTTCGTGGAGCTATTCCCGATGGTCCAGTCGATCACACCGGTCACGCCGCTGCCGATGGCCAACTTGGTGGCATCATGAAGGTTTTCCGGGACTGGCAGATTTCCGGCGATCCCGCATGGCTGAAGCGAATGTACCCGCTCGCCAAGCGGTCTTTGGATTATGGAATCGCCACTTGGGACCCCGACCATCGCGGCGCGCTCTTCGAGCCGCACCACAATACATATGACATCGAGTTCTGGGGACCCGATGGCATGTGCACCACAATCTATCTTGGTGCTCTCTGCGCCATGGCTAACATGGCAACCACCCTCGGTGAATCCGCGGATGCCAAGCTCTACGGTGATCTTGCCCAGCGCTCTGCGAAGTTCCTGGATGAAAATCTCTTCAACAACGACTACTACCAGCAGAAGGTCGATTTCCAGAATCTCCACGACAGATCGTTCGCGCAATCGATTGCCCAGGTGGATGAGAAGAGTAGCGAAATGCAGCAGCTGCTCAAGCGCGAAGGACCGAAATATCAATACGGCTCCGGCTGTCTTTCCGATGGCGTGATTGGTGCGTGGATGGCCGGCATCTATGGCATCGATACGCCGCTCTCGCAGAAGAACGTTCGCTCCACGTTGCAAGCCATTTTCCGCAACAACTTTAAGACTGATCTCAGTCAGCACGCCAACGCTCAGCGCCCCGGCTATGCGATGGGCCACGAACCCGGGCTGTTGTTGTGTAGCTGGCCTCGCGGCGAAAAGCCGACATTGCCCTTCGTCTACTCCGACGAGGTATGGACTGGCATCGAATACCAAGTCGCCTCTCACCTGATTCACGAAGGGTTCGTCGACGATGGCCTCACCATCGTAAAGGCAGTGCGTAATCGCTACGACGGACGCACCCGCAATCCATGGAACGAATATGAGTGCGGCAACTGGTACGCCCGGGCAATGTCGAGCTTTGCATTGGTAGGCGCACTCTCCGGCTTCCGCTACTCTGCCGTCGACAAGACTTTACACTTTGGTCCAAAGCTCAAGGTGCATCCGTTTGTAAGCTTTTTCTCCACCGCTACTGGGTATGGCACCATTGCGCTCGATGGCCACGTGATCACTGTGAACGTGATCGAAGGCGAACTGCTCATAGAAAAACTCCAGCTCGCCGATGCAGAAGGCGCTCGATCACTGGACTGGAAGGTCGCCGCCCGTGTCGGCGTTCCCGCGACCAGATCACTCTAGGATTCACTTCTGTAAGCATCGCGCCGCATCGTCAATGTTTCATTTCTCAGCCTTGCAATGATGCTCACATCTTCTTCGCGCCGCTGCCGACTATCATCTCCATGTGCACACCCACTATCGCCTCGGCGACATTCTCGCTAACTCCATCACGCATGGAGTAGGCGCTGCGCTTGCGCTTGTGGGGGCAATCTATCTTATAGTCGTCAGCACCCGCGGCTCCGTCTGGATCGTAACGAGCTGTTCGATCTTTGCGTCTACGCTCGTGCTCGTCTATCTCTGCTCCACTCTCTATCACTCTCTGGTTCGCACCCGCGCGCGTCACGTCCTTCATGTACTCGATCACTCTGCTATCTATCTGCTCATCGCAGGAACTTATACACCTTTCACGTTGGTTTCGCTTCGCGGGCCGGTAGGTTGGACTCTCTTTGCGATCGTCTGGACACTGGCCATTGCCGGCATCATCTTCAAAAGCTTTGCAGTAGGACGATTCGAAGTGGCTTCCGCTGTCGTCTACCTATTCCAGGGATGGATTGTCATCTTCGCGGCGCGCCCGTTGATGCATGCCATCAGTCCACACGGCCTGCTCTGGCTTGGCGCCGGTGGCGTGGCTTATACCTTGGGCATCGTCTTCTTCGCCTTGGATCGCATCCCTTACTTCCACGCCGCGTGGCATCTGTTTGTGCTCGCTGGCAGCATCGCCCATTATTTTGCCATCCTGTTCTACATCGTTCCCTCGGCCTGAAATCCGCCCAATTTACAGCACCGTTCCATAATGGAACATGACCCATTACTTTTGGGTGGGATCGTGCATTGGACTTTCGATTTTTTCAAAACTGCCGATGCTACACTTCGCGTGGAGTGAACGAGCATGACACCAGATCCCTATCGCAACGCCTACCAGAAAGCTCTCGAAGACCTGACCGTCATCTCCGAGACGTTTGAGCAGCTGAGCAACCGCAAAAAGCACGTTGAGAACCTCGTTTTGGCGCTGCAGCCAATCTTCTCTTCGGCACAGAGCGACGCGCCCACGAGTTCATCCATCGTCGAGATGCACGCTCCGCAAACCTCACACGAGATGTCATTGGAGACACCAGAACCCACTGCCGAGACGGAGCACCGGTTTTCATTTCTTAATGTTCCCGCGCCCCTGCCCGAATCCGATGGCGATCCGTTCGAACGTCGCGTAAAAGCAAACTTCCGCTTCAGAGGCCTTTCCGCGCAGCGATCTTTCTAAGCCGATCAACATCCATACCACTGCAAAAGCGACAGGCTTCTCAGACCACGGCCGACACAGACTACAATCGCGTGTCGGCCATTCTGTCTGTAAAGGAGGCGTTGGATGTCACCAACGCGCAGGGAATTCTTGCGGGGAACTCTAGGCGTAGCTCTTGCAGGAAAGCTTGAGTCAGCCGGAATCTGCCAGGTTGCTCACTCCGCCACATCTGGGGATGACTTCAGGCACCCTTACGGTTCAAGCAATTTTGGGGAATGGATCGAAGATGAGTTCGCTCTGCCCGCGTTCCAATATACCTGCAATCAAACTACGGACAGTCGCGCAGTAACGCAGCTTCAGCCTGGCCTTCTGAGTCCAACTGAGCATATCCACCAGGTGGGAAACGATCGTATTACTGCTCTCGCATCGAACTTCGGACATGTACGCGTTCGCCAGGATGAGGGCTGTCCTAAACTCCTCAACGACATTGATCCCGAAATGAGCCAATTCGGCGGCGGGCTTGGATATTTGACCGATGGCGATGAGACCCTCACCACCTACTACGATGGCTCGAACTCCTCATTCGAACGGATCTTCGGCATTGGTTACTACCGCAAGCGGATCCGGGGTAAAAGCTATTCACTTGACCAGGTGATAGCCGCACCATTTGGCGATGACCCTGTTCTCGTATCGCAAGCGACCGTCACCAATCACAAAGACACTCCTGCCACCGTGCGTTGGGTCGAGTACTGGGGATGCCAGCCCTTTCAATTCTCCTTTCGCTCCGCCATAGAATCGATGAGCGGATTTGGCGCGCAGACCAAATTGCGTCGTGACCTTGGACGCCGCTTCAGCCATCGCATCTCCAGAATCGACGACAAGGGACTACTGGAATCCAAGCATTTTGAAGGACGATCGGTGGATGAAGAAGCTGCATGGCAGCGCGCCAAGGCCATGCTCCGCGCCAACCCTAACGGGTTCACAGCACCGGTCGCTGATCTAAGGCCTGGCACAGATTTTGAAGTTCTCGATCTCCCCCAGACTTTTCTAGTTTCTCTGGATGGACCGACGAGCGGCATCAGTTCCAATGCCGCCGCTTTCTTCGGTAACGGCGGCCCCGCAAATCCGAGCGAATTGAAGCAGCCCCTCGACGACCACTTGGAAGCCGGCGGGGCACATTCCGGTCTTCTGCTGCAGCGGACAGTGCACCTCAAGCCGAACGAGAGTCAAACCATCCGCTTCCTGTACGGTTATCTTCCAGACGGCTTTGCCGTCCATTCACTCATTGCCAAATATGAGAAATCGGCATCCTCGGTCCTGCACGATTCGAGCCGTACATGGAAACAGAAAGGCATGCGCTTTGACGTGCCCTCTGAGCCCTGGGTAAAGCGTGAATCCACATGGAACCACTACTACCTCAGGAGCAGCCAGACCTACGACGATTTCTTCGGCGAACACATCCTGAACCAGAACGGCTTTTATCAATACACGATGGGGTTTCAGGGCGCGCCCCGCGATCCGCTACAGCATGCCCTTCCCTTCCTGTTCAGCGATCCGGAGATTGTTCGAAGCGTTCTCCGTTACACGTTGAAGGAAGTCCGCGACGACGGGTCACTTCCATACGGAATCGTCGGGCACGGCGTCGTGGCGCCCATGGCATCAGACAATGCCAGCGATCTCCCGCTTTGGCTGTTGTGGGCCGTCAGCGAATATGTTCTTGCCACCCGCGATACCGATTTCCTGAACGAGAAGATCCCTGCGCGGTTTTCGGCAATTGAAAACCGCTCTGAGACCATCCGTAATTTGCTTGAACGCTGCTTCCGCCACCAGGTCAACGATGTTGGCGTTGGACAGCACGGCGTCATGCGCATGCGTAGACGATTGGAACGACGGTCTGATCTACACATGGGCTCAGTCCGCCTTCAAGGAGTGCATCGCAGAAAGCGAAAGCGTATTGAATTCTGCGATGGCGGCATGGGTCTTTGATGAGTATGCGCGATTGCTCGACTATTCCTCTGCAGATTCATCGCTCGCGACGGAAGTTCGCGCAAACGCCGATCGCCATCGCGAAGCCACCCGTTCGCAGTGGAACGGCAAGTGGTTCAAACGCGCATGGCTCGGCCCGAAATTGGGTTGGCTCGGCGATACAACACTCTGGATTGAACCGCAACCATGGGCCATTCTCTCGGGTGCAACTACTCCGACTCAGACGAGCGATCTCCTGCACACCATCAACGATCAGCTTCGCCTCGGACCTTTGGGTGCAGCCCAGATGAGTGATGGTCCCGACATGAGAAAGGTGGGCGGCACCAACGTTGGCACACTGGAGTTAGGCGCCATCTGGCCCTCGCTCAATCAGACCCTCGTGTGGGCGTTAGCTCGCACCCATCCGGCAACTGCTTGGGAGGAGTGGAAGAGAAATTCCCTCGCCTGTCATGCCGAGGCATATCCGGATATCTGGTACGGCGTCTGGATTGGAAATGATTCGTACAACTCTCCACTCAGCAAACACCCGGGAGGAGCAGCCAACGAGCCTTTCTTTCACGGTACCGACTTTCCCGTACTCAACCTTCACTCTCATGCTTGCTTTCTCTATTCGGCCAGCAAACTACTCGGAATGGAATTCACACCCGAGGGTATGGCTATGAATTTGGAGATGCCTGTCGATTCCTATAGTTTTCGTTCCCCGCTCGTCGGCGTCGTGATGACCAAAGATCGAGTTGAAGGCTGGTACGCTCCGTCCCGCCCAGGAAACTGGAAGCTTCGAATCACCCTCCCAGCATCCGCAACGAGAAAGATCTCTCGCGTAGAAGTGAATGAAAAACGCACTCCTGTTCATAATCCGGCGAGTGGGATGATTGAGATCGCCGGTGAAAGTACTCTAGATAGCCCCTTGCGCTGGTCCGTGATTTGGCGTTAAGCAATGATTTAACTCGGCTGTCTCTTTAAATCGCGCATAATGTGCTGTTTATGCCGACTTGGACGAGGACGCTCTGACGATTGGCACAATTCGCGGCAGAGACCAGGCATTCGATAGCTGAGACGCCATCTCCAATCATGCCTTTCTCTGATTGGAGCAACGCTGCATTGACCTCAACTCTCAAACCCGATAAACTACTCTAGTTTGGCGATTCCTGCCTGACGCTGCGGAGCCAACCGCTCGCCCAAGTGTTTTTCGGCGCTCGAGCATACCGTGGCCATGGAAGTTTCCGCCCGAGCAATTCAAGATTGGGAGCACACACTCGCATTCAGCGTGCGTGTCCGCTCTGGAGGATTTATGTTCGCGGTCATTCGTACCGGTGGCAAGCAGTATCGCGTCGCGCCAGGCGATGTGTTGAAGATTGAGTCTGTGGCTTCGGACGACAAAACGCTTGAATTCAGCGATGTTCTCGGCCTTAGCGGCGAGGCGGGTAGCATGACCAAGCCTTCCAGCGCCAAGGTAACGGCTGAAGTAGTCGGCGAAGGCCGTGCAGCCAAAATTCTGGTCTTCCACCTGAAGCGGAAGAAGCAGTACAAGAAGATGCAGGGACACCGTCAAAACTTTACCGAGGTACGCATCAAGGCGATCGAAGCTGACGGCGTGACCTATACCGCTGAGAAGTAAGCGGATCAAGATTGAAAAGGGGATCAGGCAATGGCACATAAAAAGGGTGGAGGCAGCTCCACAAATGGACGCGATTCAAATGCGCAGAGGCTTGGCGTGAAGGCTTTTGGCGGGCAACTCGTCACCGGCGGGTCAATCATCATGCGCCAGCGTGGCACCAAGATCAAGCCCGGCACAAATGTTGGCATCGGTTCCGATGACACGCTCTTTGCCAAGGTCACAGGCCGCGTGAAGTTTTCAGACCACGGCAACCGTGGACGCTTCGCATCGGTCGAGCCGGCAACCGAGTAGTCATCGTTTGCTAGCGGAGCACAAAGGTCGCGGTTCGCCGCGGCCTTTACTATTCTGCGATTCCTTTCGGAAACACGCCACGATGTTCGATTTGCGCTATGTGGGTTGCTGCAGGACCCGATTGAGGAACGAATCAATCTCCAAGCTTGAAATCTTCCGAGATCCTCCGAATTCAGTACCGCAGTAGACAGGGTTGAGTAACGACAGCGTCTGGTTCAAAAAGACCGACGAGTGAGTCTGAAGTCCTTGCCGTGCGACATGGCGTGGCATCGTCTCGACGTGATACTGGCAAAGGCCGCTCATCCGAGGATTTGCGCGGAAGAATTCTTCAAGCCGCCACTCGTACTCGAGAAGTTTGGAGAAATCCCTATCGGGACCAAGCTCCCAAGTCATGTCACCGGTGGCCCACAACCCCTCATAGCCGTCCCTTAGCGCTTGTTTAAGAGCCTGGTCTAGCGCGTCGAGCATTTGCTCAACGTCAAAGTGCTTGCCGTCGGCTAGATGGTGTCTCTCCGAAGAAAGCACCAGCCTCGCGTTTGCGGTCTCGTGCACCACATCGACGCCCGCCGCTGCGAGATAAGATCGCATTCCCGCAACCATGGGTTCACTGTTGAGATACAGGCAACGTTTGTTTTCGTTCAGGTTTTGACGGACGACCTCCGCAAGAACGGACAGATGCCGCGACGGGGGCCCTTCATAAATGAGGCATTGATGGCGGGGAGCCGGGTCCATGAATCGACCCATTATAGCCCGATTTAGAAATGAAGAAAAACAGTGTCGGACGGGCGCGGGAAAAGCAGAAGAGGCCAAACCCGTAGGTCTGGCCTCTCCGTTAGATCACTTCGATAAGCCTACTACTTCGATTCGTTGCCCTGCAGATTCCGCGTCAGAACCTTCTCGACAACCCGTTCCACGTCGGTGAGGAAAAAGCTGTTTGCTGGCTGCTGAACTGCTACTTGTGTTCCGTGCCCAAGAGCTGCTGCGATTTCATTCCAACGGTATATCGTCGAATTGGCGGGCATCACTACTGGTTTGCGCACCCGTTCCGGCATGGCGCAATAAGCGACCCACATTGCCACTGAAAGGAGGATCACTCCTTCATATGCAAACTGCAGCGGTGCGTTCAACGAGGAATTGCCCGGACTCAGTGCCGCGTATATCAGGTCGTTCGCCGACATGAATCCAAATCCCAGTCCAAAACCGACAGCCAGATCTTTGAAGGAGAGCTGCAGGGCGTTAATGCACAGACCCAGAAAAGCGAGAAGACAAAGTTCTAGGATGCTGACGGAGCGCATCAGAGCAAGCGCAAAATCCGGAATCAGGGCCACACTCGGATGCGTATAAGAGACGGATCCAAGACTCGCCACTGCCGACACTAGAGCCACCCAGCGAAATACGACCGTGCCTAACCGCATCAGGCCAGAAAACGCAGAGAGTACCGACCGAAAAATCTCAAGCGTGACGAAGAAAAGGATGATGGCACTGGCGATGTAGACTGCCCACGACGGGTAGAAATAGAACGGAAAATACTGATGTCCCCATGGTTGAGCCTGCACGTATAAAAGGCCCAGCAGAATGGGCATCGAGCCGACTCGCAAAGCGAGATAGACATTTAATGCGGGGAAGCGCTTGTGCAGCCCCTTCTTCCAAAATAGGAAGGCCAGTGTCGCCCAAAGCGCGAACTCGGCAACGCTCATCAGCGACATTGTGAAGTCCAATGGCATACAAGACCCTTTCCATTCTGAGGGTTCTCTCAGAATAGTCCTTGCAGCCTATGGATTCAAATGAAAACTCAACTCCACCCTGTAGCACTTTGGTGCTACCAGACGGTTTTACTTGGTGGTGTTGGTGCATCCCATGCCTGGTCCGCAGGTCGGAACTGGCAGTCCAGCTGTCGCCGATTGGTGACTCGAAAATGCATGTTTCGGGGTCGAAGAAACGGAAGCGGCAGCGGCGCCGGCGACGACGACTGAGAGCACAAAAACACGAAAAGCGAGTTTCATAGTTGGTTACCCCTTACAGAAAAGTCGATACAATTTCTTGGCTTGATGACACTTTTATGGTACTGCAGATTCCAACGCTAAGTCCATCTTTTTCAGGTACATCGAAAGTATCGCAGACGTAAGTGACAAAAGTAACATTATTCTTAGGTAATCTACCCGAAAGTACTCAATTTAGTTACCACCGCTGCGCAGCCGTAATGACCGTTTTCGACCCCTTTTTTGCAGAGTTTCGCATGATAAAATTAGGACTGGCAGAGTTCCCACAAAACCCTCGCGTTTCAAGCGGTTATTCCCCAAATGTGTGGCATGAATCGCGATGCAATTCGGGCTTAAGATGCGACGGGTTAAAGGCGAAGATTCTGCGAATGGAAAAATATGGCGACTGAACCCCGCGATTTGCCCCCTCCCGTTGAAAGCAACGGAAACTACACAGGCGAAGACATCACTGTCCTTGAGGGCATGGAGCACGTAAGACTTCGCCCAGCCATGTACATAGGCTCGACCGGTGAGATGGGTCTTCACCATCTTGTTTACGAAGTAGTAGACAATTCCGTCGACGAAGCCCTTGCGGGTCACGCCAAGAAAATCGAAGTCACCATTCATGTCGACAACTCCATTACCGTCGTCGACGACGGCCGCGGCATTCCCGTCGATATGATGGCGCTGGCAAACGGCGAGAAGATGCCTGCTGTACAGGTGGTGCTCACCAAGCTCAATGCCGGAGGAAAATTCGATTCTTCCAACTACAAGGTGTCAGGCGGCCTGCATGGCGTCGGCGTAAGTTGCGTCAACGCACTCAGCCAGGAATTGAATGTTGAGATATGGCGCGACGGTCACACCTGGGAGATGGATTTCAGTTGCGGCATTGCAACCAGCGAACTTCGCATGGCTGGCACATCCAAGCGACGCGGCACCAAGGTTCACTTCCTCCCCGACAAGAGCATTTTTACCGCGACCGAATACAACTACGACACCTTGGCTCAGCGTCTGCGCGAACTTGCCTTCCTCAACAAGGGGCTTGAGATCGTTCTGACCGATGAGCGGACCTCCGATCCTAAGACCGGGGAAGCCAGGCGCGCTGAGTTCCGGTACGCCGGCGGCATCGCGGAGTTCGTCAAGCATCTCAATCGCGGCAAGTCCGTATTGCACGAAAAACCGATTGTGATGGAAGCTCAACGCGATAACGTTGAGATCGAAATCGCGCTGCAATACAACGACAGCTATTCTGAGTCTGTTTTCAGTTTTGCCAACAACATCAACACTGTGGACGGTGGCACGCATCTCTCCGGGTTTCGCACCTCGCTTACACGCACCATAAACGCCATAGGCCAACAGCTCGGCTTATTCAAGGACGTGAAAGAGAACCTGAGCGGCGATGATGTTCGTGAAGGCCTTGTCGCTGTGGTAAGCGTGAAGTTGTCGCAGCCGCAGTTTGAAGGCCAGACCAAGGGCAAGCTAAACTCCGACATCGCTGGTACAGTTCAGGCATTCGTCAACGAGCGCCTTGGCATGTACCTCGAACAAAATCCGCCTGTAGCCCGCAAAATTATTAATAAGGCGATCGAAGCCGCGCGCGCCCGCGAAGCAGCCCGCAAAGCCCGCGACCTCACCCGCCGCAAAGGCGCACTGGACGGAGGCGGTCTTCCCGGAAAGCTTGCGGACTGCTCCGAGCGCAACCCCGACCGCTGCGAACTCTATCTCGTCGAGGGCGAGAGCGCAGGCGGCACTGCGAAGCAGGGACGCGATCGGCGCTTTCAGGCAATTCTTCCGCTTAAGGGAA
The DNA here is from genome assembly GCF_039994875.1 of Telmatobacter sp. DSM 110680. GTDB lineage: Bacteria > Acidobacteriota > Terriglobia > Terriglobales > Acidobacteriaceae > Telmatobacter. The sequence goes on from NZ_CP121196.1 coordinate 5,419,552, forward strand.
AGATTCTCAACGTCGAGAAGGCCCGCTATGACAAGATGCTGGGCCACGAAGAAATCCGTGCCATGATCACTGCGCTTGGATGCGGCATCGGCAAGGATGACTTTGACGCTGCGAAGATCCGTTACGGCAAAATCATCCTGATGACCGATGCCGACGTCGACGGGTCGCACATTCGTACGCTGCTGTTGACGTTCTTCTTCCGCCACATGACGGAACTGATCAAGCGCGGAAATATCTACATCGCCCAGCCGCCGCTCTTCAAGATCAAGAAGGGCCGGTCGGAACAATACGTAAAAGACGAACGAGAGTTGAACCGTGTGGCGATCAAGCGGGCTTCTGAAGGCATGATCGTGCGCCACGGTGAAAACGCAAGCCACATTGAGGGCAGCGAGCTCACGCGCTTCATGGGCTACCTGAACGAGTACCTCGCCTTTGTCGAAAAAGTTGATAAGCGCATCCGCAACGAGCAGCTCACAGAATTAATTGCACGCGCCGAGTTGACCCACCGTGCCGACTTCACCTCGAAGAATGGGAACGAGGTCCCCGCCAAGCTCACGCATCTTTACGACGAGCTCGTGGAACACTCCGATGATTTTGGGATCAAGGTGAGCAAGCCGGTGGAGGACGAGGAGCACCACACCTGGTCGGTTTGCTATACCACGACCCAGGGAGCGACACGCTGCGTTGACTACGCCCTTGCCTCCAGTCCTGAATTCCGCCAGATGATGGCAAAATACTCGCAAATCAGCCAGTATCTTGAACCGCCATTCCTGATCGAGTACGCTGCCAAGGCAACGCAGGAGTCGGCCGCCGAAGAGTTGGAAGGCACTGAATTCGAAGAGGGCCAAACCCCGGCGAAAGTAAAGGCGGAAGTCAAAGCGGCTCGCCGTGCGTCGCGTATCCTCCATGAGCCCGTAGAGAAATCGACTGCGCGCGAACTATTTGCCTATATCGTCGAGCAGGGCAAAAAGGATTACGACGTGCAGCGCTACAAAGGTCTGGGCGAAATGACCGCCCCGCAGCTCTGGGAAACCACCATGGATCCGGAGCGACGCACACTGCTGCAGGTTAAGTTGGAAGACATCGCCGAGACTGAAGCCATCTTCACGACTCTGATGGGCGAGGATGTCGAATCGCGCCGCAAGTTCATTGAAGATAACGCGCTCGATGTGAAGAATCTCGATATTTAAACTTTGGTTACTGCTGTTCTCATCGATTGCCGCGGGAGCGTATCATCGTTCCCGCGGGATTTTGAAGCCTCCTTTTTTGCCGGGTCGCTCTGTTCCGAGAATCCCCCTTTTGGACAAGGAGCATGTAATGAACTTCAATAAATCTCTTGCTGCTGTTTCAGCTGCGTCTCTCGCTATCGCGCTCTCTCTTTCTGGATGCAAATCAAATCCTGCACCTCCGGCAAATCAGCCAGCTGCAACCGCAGACAGTTCGCAGCCCGCGTCCAGTCAACCGTCGTCCATGCAGCCCGCTGCGGACGCCCCGGCCGGCGCACCCGCGAGCCAGCAGGCCACTGCACCCGCACCACCTCCGCCTCCCGCCGTAATTACGCTTCCCGCCGGAACCGCGATTCGGGTGCGGCTCGACACTGACCTCGGCTCGAAGATTTCGCAGCCTGGCGATTCATTCACCGCCTCCGTTGCTGACAACATCCTGAAAGATGGAGAGATCGTTGTTCCGAAAGGCGCCCGCGCGGAAGGCACAGTCGTTGATGCGAAGCCACTCGGCCGCTTCAAGGGTGGAGCACTTCTCTCGGTCAAGCTCGAACGCGTTCACACCCGTTGGGGAAGCTACCCTGTCGCCACCAGCTCCATTTCGCGCGCGGAGCAAGGCAAAGGCAAGCGCTCCGCGGGCTTCATCGGTGGCGGCGCGGGCTTAGGCGCGATTATTGGAGGCATCGCTGGAGGCGGCAAGGGCGCAGCCATTGGCGCTCTCGCCGGTGGAGGCGCAGGCACTGCCGGCACCGCTTTCACCGGCAACAAGCAGATTGTGCTTCCGGCCGAAAGCCTGCTCACCTTTACGCTCGATCACCCGGTACACATCACTCAAAACAATGGAACAGATCAGTCGGACCAACCTGCATTGAAGACGCGATAACGCCATGGCTTCCTGTCAGCCCTCGTGGCCACAAATGAGGTTGCAGTTGCATGGGCTTCCTGTAGGTCACGGGAGTTCATGCCTGCGCTTCAACGCATTCATCGAAGTCGCGAAATGCGGGGATGGCTAATAATCGAGCCTGGTCTGCGCCCACCTACTCACGTTGCCTGGAGTCCACGGGAGTTCTTTTTCAGGTACGCCGTTGCCTTTTATAAGCCACTGTCAAATTTGTCCGCTATCAATTTGAAATACTGGTGTTGTTCCATGAGTCCACAACACATTCTTAAAACAGCAAAAACGAGAAAAAGGCCCATCCGTGATGAATCTGGAAGTCTGTGTCGATTCGGTTGAATCGGCGATCGCCTCCGACAAGGGCGGCGCAACGCGCGTAGAGTTGTGCAGCGCATTAAGTGAAGGCGGCATCACACCAAGCGCCGGACTCATGAGCGCAGTCCGCGCTGCTATCGATATCGAGTTATTCGTCATCATCCGGCCGCGAGGCGGAGACTTTGTTTACTCCGACCATGAACTACAAATCATGCGCGAAGACATATTGGAAGCAAAAGCGCGCAAAGTTGATGGCGTGGTATTGGGTGTTCTGACCAAAGCAAAAACTGTCGACGTCGCACGAACCCATAAGCTTATTGAAGTCGCGCGCCCTTTGCGGGTCACATTCCATAAGGCGTTCGACGTCTGCAAAGATCTTCATCGCGCACTCGAAGACGTCATCGCCAGCGGCGCCGATCGCATCCTCACATCTGGCGGCCAGCCAGATGCAGTGCGCGGCGCGGCTACGATTGCCCTTCTGCAAGAAAGGGCCGCCAACCGCATCAGGATTATGGCCGGCGGCGGCATACGCGTCTCCAATCTGCGAACAGTTGCGCTCAAAACTGGCGTCCTCGAGATCCACTCTTCTTTAAGTAAAAACGTGGACTCTGATCCAGCCGATGAAACCCCGGTCATCGGCAACGGTCCTCAACCTTTTCGCGTGCTTGAACGGGACGTGCGCACATTCAAGTCCGCGCTCGATGCCATCGCGGTGGAAGCACAACTGGGAGCAACTGCACCGTAAGCCGGTTTGAGTCCACGATGAGGCGCGGAGCTAGACGGTTAGTTCAGATTCAAATGATCCCAGTCGTATAGCTGAAACTCGCGAATGTCTGCTTCTCCACTGGATGAGAGAATCCGCAGTCGAACGCGCTGAGCCGTGACCGCTGGAAACTGGTCGATCTTGGCATGCCCGATCGCCTGCCCCTCAGCGATCCTTTTCCACTGCTTTTTGCTTTCGCTCCATACTTCGATCGCGTATTTCTGGATATGCTGACCGTCGTTCAGCCATTCCATTGTTAATGCATGATCAAACGTGACCGGCTCATCGAATTCAACTTCGAGATCTGCCTGATGTGAACCTTCAGGCGCGGACCAGAATGTGTCCGGATCGCCATCAAGCGCGGCCTCAAATTTAGCTCCCCCTGCATGGTGCTTGTGGAGTGCCAGGTTATTTTCTGACCGCTTGCGCAACGCCAAGCCAAGCTCTTCGAGCCGCTTTACGTCGGAATCCGGCAGAAGCCCTCGATTGTCCGGCGCAAGACCCAGCATCAATTGCGCTCCGCGGCCGACAGTCTTGTCATATGTGTCCAGCAGCGTGCTCAGACTCTTCAACGATGATTCATCGTTGGGATGCCAGAACCAGTGCTTGTCGCGAAGTGGGGTATCGGCTTCGACGGGACGCCAGCGCCTATATCCGTGCCGATCAATGACATTCCAGTTTTCGTAATTGACGATGCCGGCCTCGTTTCCAACCCAGCGCGCATCTCCATATTCAAACAATCCCGTATCTGCGAATACAACAGTATTAGGCTGATAGGTCCTTAGCGTCTCGATGATCTTCTTGAAGTCATAGACATGCCCCGCGCTGCCTGCGCCATCCAGCCAGAACTCGACCAGGTCGCCGTAGTTTTGCGCCAACTCTTCTAACTCCGCGTTGTAGTACCTGTCATACTCCGCAGAATCTTTGTAGCGGGGTTCGTGCCGATCCCAGGGGGAAAGGTACACGCCAAATTCGAGGCCGTATTTGCGCGCGGCTCGAGCCACATCCCCCACTACATCGCCTTTCCCGCCCCTCCATGGGCTGCTTTTTACGCTGTAGTTCGTCTGCTCGGTCGGCCAAAGACAGAACCCGTCGTGGTGCTTCGCTACGAGCACAACATACTTCGCACCCGAGTCACGAATCGCCTTCATCCACTGCTCCGGATCGAAGTGCGTTGGATTGAAATCGGAAGGGCTGGCGGTTCCATCGCCCCATTCACGATCCAGAAATGTATTCGTGGAGAAATGCAAGATCACGCCAAATTCCAAGTCTTGCCATGCAACCTGATAAGGAGCCGGACGAATATCGCCCGCGGAGTCTTGGCATCGCGCAGACATTGCTAAGGCCGCTACTACGATCGAAAGAAATCCCCGTCTTGTCCAGTTCCCTGCCGGTCGCCGCATCGAACGCTCCATCGCTTATCCTCGTGAATTCAAAGACAGTTTACGCGATCGAACGGCGGATACGATGCAATTGCTCATTTGCATATATATATCGTGTTACGATATATATATATGAACTTAAGTCACGAGCAATCGGATCAACTGATCGCCACATTGGCTGAATTCAGATTCGAACTACGCCAGTTCCTCCAATTCAGCGAAACTGCTGCCCTCGATGCCAAACTTCATCCGCAGCAGCATCAGTTACTACTCCAGGTCGCTGGCGCTCCAGAAGGAACTCAGGTCACGATCGCATATGCTGCTGGCCGCCTGGGCCTCAAGCACAACAGCACCGTGGAGTTGGTCGATCGCTCTGAACGCGAAGATCTTATCGAAAGAACCATCGACAAGGACGATAAGCGCCGGGCGATTTTGCGCGTCAGTCGGAAGGGGCGCCAAGTTCTGCATAAGCTATCGGACGATCACGCCCGCGAATTGAATGAAATGGCGCCACGGCTGATGCGTGCATTAAAACGCGTCCAGCTTCATTCTCGATCCCCTCTTGCGGCGGAGGTCCTGTGAGATCGCGACCATCTGCATTGCGAGACTTCACCGTCGATCGGCGTACATGGTTCCTATCTGCCGTTTCGATCGCCATCGGAGCCGGTGGCGCTGCGCTTGCAGTTTTGTTGCTGCGCGCAATTGGACTGGCCACCAACATCTTCTTCTACCACCGTATGAGTCTTGCCATGGTCGGTCCCGCGGGATCGAACCAACCGCATGCGACCGTGTTTTTTATACCTGTTATCGGCGGAATCCTCGTCGGCCTCATTGCGCGATACGGTTCCGACAAAATTCGGGGTCACGGAATTCCAGAGGCGATCGAAGCAATTCTTCTGCGCGGTGCCCGCGTTGAACCTCGTGTAGCTGTCCTCAAGCCGATCTCAGCGGCAATTGCAATTGGATCAGGCGGCCCGTTCGGTGCTGAAGGCCCTATCATCATGACGGGAGGAGCGTTCGGTTCGTTGATCGCACAATGGCTGCGGCTATCCGATGCAGAGCGCACAACGCTTCTGGTGGCGGGCGCGGCCGCCGGCATGTCGGCAACGTTTGCTACACCCATCGCCGCCATCCTCATAGCAGTTGAGCTGCTTCTGTTCGAATGGCGACCGCGTTCACTGATCCCCGTTGCCGTGGCCAGTGTGACTGCAGGAGCACTGCGTATCTGGTGGCTCGGCGCAGGACCGCTCTTTCCGGTCGACTTGCCAAGAGATTTTCATCCCGGGATGTCGCTCCTGATTGCCGTTCCGCTTGGAATAGTTGTCGGCTTGGCTGCAGCGGGCCTCAGCCGCTTGATGTACGGGCTGGAGGATGCATTCGAGCACTTCTGCGGACGTGCTCATATTCATTGGATGTGGTGGCCAGCTATCGGCGGAATCGGAATCGGAATCGGGGGCTACTTCTTTCCGCGCGGTCTAGGTGTAGGTTACGACAACATCGCTGAACTACTTCGTGGCAATGCACCCGTCACGCTGTTGCTGGGATTGATCATTGCCAAATCGCTGATGTGGGCCTTTTCATTGAGTTCCGGAACCTCTGGCGGTGTGCTTGCACCATTGCTGATGATTGGCGCTGCAATTGGTGAATCCGCTGCGCACCTCGCGCATCTGCCCGGACCAACCCAGGCTCTTTGGGCGCTGTTGGGAATGGGCGCAATGCTTTCTGGCGCACTCGGGGTTCCGTTAACCGCGATGCTCTTCTCGTTGGAACTCACGCATGCGCTCCCCGCCATCCTGCCCCTGGTGCTTGCCTGCATAGCTTCGTATCTTGTAACAGCTCTGATAATGCCGCGCTCGATATTGACCGAAAAACTGAGTCGACGCGGATATCATCTCTCGCGTGAATATGGCGTGGACCCGCTTGAGTTGGTGACAGCGTCAGAGGTAATGACTGAGATCCCGGCAGGCGATGAAATTAAGGTGGGCAAGTCTGGTCACCTCCCGGAGAGTTACGTCTTCAGCGACGAAACCTGTCGCGCCGTCGCCGAAGAAATGGCAACCTCGGGTTTGATGAATTTGCTGGTGGTAGATCGCACCACGAACCGCCTGTTGGGAAGTGTTGGCGCTGCTGAATTACTGGCGGGTCGCAGACGTGCAGTTAGACGCGAGTCCGAACGTAGCATTGCGTTTCAAATTGGTTACACAAAACCCTAGCAACTCTCATCTACGTTCGTAAGACATTCACAAGATTCCGTCGCACTCCTCAAAGACGAGCACCGATGACATTGCGTGTGCCCGGATACTGCAGACAGTGGAAGCCCGCGGTGATCAAGCGGTTGCCACTCCGGCTTCTATGCCCAATTTCGGCTGCCAGTGATAGGCTTCCCATGGACAAAAAACCAGAGGAGAAATCCGTGCGTAATTCTTTGTTACACTTTGCCGCAATCGCGATCGTTTCCGTCTCAGGTATAGCAATCTCAGCGCAAGCGTCCGAGCAGCAAGCAAAACCGCATACAGAGGAGCCGCAAACTGCCGCGCTACAACATTCGCCGAGCGCAGCCGCAGACAATCCAGTCGCGGATCCCAAAGCCGTTGTTATCGTAGGAAACGCAAGATTCACCGTCCTCACACCCGAGTTGATTCGCATGGAGTGGGTAGCAGACGGGAAGTTTGAAGACCACGCATCGTTCGTCTTTATCAATCGCCGCCTTCCCGTTCCAAAATTTTCGAAAGAAGAGGCAGACCACAAGCTGACCATCAAGACATCAGCGCTCACTCTTAAATACGACGGCAGGGCCGGCAAGGATGGGCAATTCTCGCCCGACAATCTCTCCATCGACCTCACCGTAGATGGCAAGTCAGTCACTTGGCACCCTGGAATGACCGACACTGAGAACCTGCAGGGCACAACGCGCACACTCGACGGCGCACTCGGGTCGAAGACGCGCGAGCCGATCGAGCAGGGCTTGGTGTCCCGCTCCGGATGGGCCCTCGTCGATGACTCCACCCGACCCTTGTTTGATTCCGCAAACTTCACTTTCAAAGAAGGCGAAAAGAGTCCGTGGCCATGGGTCATGGAGCGTCCCGCGGGCGAACGTCAGGACCTCTACTTCTTTGGCTATGGCCACGAATATCGCAAAGCCCTTGGCGATTACATTCGCGTCGCCGGACGCATCCCCCTCCCGCCACGCTTTGCCTTCGGCACCTGGTGGTCCCGCTACTGGGACTACAGCGATCAGGAGATCGAGGAAATCATTCGCGGGTTCCATGAGAACTCGACGCCGCTCGACGTCTTCGTCATCGACATGGGATGGCACACCAGTAGAGAGCAACTCCAGGCCAAAGGCGAAGGCGACAAGAACGGCCTCGACCAATCCAAACACTCACTAGGCTGGAGTGGCTACACATGGAATGACGAGCTCTTTCCTTACCCCCAGCTATTTCTCGACAGGCTGCACGCGAATCATTTGAAGACCAGTCTGAATCTGCATCCCGCTTCGGGCATTCAGCCGTGGGAGAGCAGCTACCCGGCGATGGCTAAAGCCATGGGCATCGATCCGGCCACTAAGCAATACGTACCTTACGACATCACCAACAAGAAGTTCGCTGAAAACTACTTCAATCTCGTTCTTCATCCGCTTGAGAAACAAGGCATCGATTTCTGGTGGCTCGACTGGCAGCAAGAACAAAACACGAAGATGGCTGGCGTGAAGCCTACCTGGTGGATTAACTACGTGCACTTCACCGACCAGGAACGCGAGGGCAGGCGTCCCATTCTCTTCCACCGCTGGGGTGGACTTGGAAACCATCGCTATCAAATCGGCTTCTCCGGTGACACCGTTTCCGTTTGGGATTCGCTCGCTTTCCAGCCGTGGTTTACGGCCACCGCTGCCAACGTGGGTTATGCCTACTGGAGCCACGACATCGGCGGCCACATGCCTGGCGCGGTCGATCCAGAACTCTTCACGCGTTGGGTCGAGTTCGGCGCATTCAGTCCAATCCTGCGCACGCATACTACCAAAAACCCAGATTCGGAACGCCGCATCTGGGCCTATGCCGAGCCCTTCTCTTCAATACTGCGTTCAACCTTCCAACTGCGCTACGCCATGCAACCATACATCTACACTGAGGCACGGCGAACCTACGATACGGGAATTGCATTTCTGCGACCGCTCTACTACGACTGGCCAAAAGCGAACGAAGCCTACGACAACAAGAACGAGTACATCTTCGGCGACGAGATGATCGTTGCTCCAGTTGTCAGCCCGGGCGACAAGGTCTCTGGCTTGGCAACTGAGAAGGTTTGGCTGCCTGAGGGCGAATGGATTGAATGGCCGACCGGCAAACACTTCAACGGACCCACATCTGCGGATCGCAGTTTTTCCGTCGATCAGACGCCGGTATATCTGAAGGCCGGCGCCATCGTCCCAATGCAGCCGGAGATGAGGTACACCGGCGAGAAGGCAGTCGATCCGCTCATCGTAAACGTTTGGCCGCTCAAGCCGGGTAGCAGTAGCGGCTATTCCCTTTATGAAGACTCCGGAATCGCCGAGCAATACCAGCACGGCGTATTCACGCGAACACCGATCAAGGCCGTGCAAACAGGCGATACCCTTCGTGTCGAAGTTGGACCTGTCGAAGGTAGTTTCGCGGGAATGCTCAAGGCGCGCGGCTACACCATTAAACTACCGGCCGACTGGCCTCCTGAAACAGTCACCGTCAATGGCGTTGCGGTCAAGCCTGCAGGTCCGGTCGGAAAGGGCGGCTGGAGTTTCGAGGGCAACACCCTCACCACCATCATTCCGATCGCCAGCCTTACCACCGCATCGAAGGTGACCATCGAAGTGCGTCGTCCAGCCGGACTCACTGCGAAGCGTTCAGAACTCGACGGCTTCAATGGAGCCATGGCACGGCTTCGCCAAACCTATGACGCACTGAACATGACTCCGCCCGCTGCCGCGCCGCCAGACATTCTGGTTGACGCAATGCAGACAGGCGATCGGATCGGCTATCACCCGGAAAATGCGCAGAAGGAGATTGCTCACTTTCATCAGGAACTGCAGCAAGCTCAGGATGCGGTCGGTAAGCTCGTGGAGAGTGGTCAGAAGCGACTAAACGAATTCGCACAAACCCCGAGCCGGAACGACGCAGGACCGGTCGACATGAAGGTTGAGATTAAAAAGCGCGCCGACGCCCTCGCGCGCGGCGCAAAACTCGTAACCGAAGCTGGAAAGTAACAACGGAGGCAGAGGCAGCAGGATCGTCGCATAGGCAACATCGACGATCCTGCTGCCTTTCACCTCTGCATGAAAAGCGGCGGCTCGTCTGCGCTCGGTCCCCAGCTTGCCGGCACCGGAAGATTCAGGATGCGCAGGTAAACGCCGAACTGGCCGCGGTGCTGGTACACGTGGCTGAACATCACATCGCGCAGAAACAAACCGCGCGGTTGCGCCAGCACCTCCTGCCCTGCGGCGACCAGGCGCCACGTCTCCGCCATCTCCGCATCGTCAATCGAAGGCAGAATCTCGCGAACCACCGCCACGCTTTCGTCATGAGTCCGCAGAATTTCGTCGCAACTTGCCGGCTGCGGAAAGTTCGCAAAATCCGGAGCCTTCGCCGGATTAGTCTGTACAAATCGCACCACGCCGCCCGGTGTAGCTGCAATGTGATACGCCAGTTGCCCCGCGGTCATCGATTTTTCGTGCGGCTTCCATGTCAGTCTGTCTTCCGGCAGCCGTTCCAGAAATCTGCGCGTCACTGGAGCCTGCATTTCAAACTCCGCCAGAAGCGCCTGTGCAATGGATTCTCCAACCAGTACTTGTGTAATCGACATACGATCTCCTTCTGTCCTATGGGGAAGTTTTAAGTTTCAATTCCATCAGGCCTGCTTCTTCTGCCCTTCTGCGCGCTCGCGTACCCTTCCGTGGATGTAGCCCCACCCACCGGAAACGCCCTTTCGGTGATCATCCTGCACAAGACCGAAACCGGAGTGCCGAAACTTGATCAGCGTTCCGCCGCTCTCTTCGCTCAGCCTATACTGCACGTTGTTGGCCACAGGATGAGACATCATCAAAGGGCCAGAGAACTCTAGCAGCGTCGGACGCTTGATGGCCTGCACATGCGCCCAGAAGTGACCGTTGTCATTGCCCAGATCTCGATACCACCTGCCGCCAGGCCAAGCCTCCAGCACCATCGGCATCTGCCTGCCATCCCCCACTTCGTTTGCAGGTCCCAGTTGTTCCAGTAACGCTGCGAATGTGTCCTCCAGCGATGCCCGCACGTGAATCTCTTGCTCCACAAGCAGCGTGAGATCCTCAATACTTGACGTTGCATTTACGATCATCGATCCTCCTTGGGGTTGTCGTATTTGTTTGCAGTTGACGCTCTGTCCGCGGCACGTTTCTCGGCACGCTCTTTCACGCGATTTAACTGATTACTCCAGTACTTTTCAAATTCCGATGTCCACTCGTGCAGCGGTCGAATTCCCTCCGCATTCGTCCGATAGAGCTTCTGCCGACCTTCGCAGCGCATCCGCACCAGACCCACGTCACGCAGCACGCGCAAATGCTTCGATACTGAAGGCTGTTCAGCACGAAGAATTCCAACAATCTCATTTACTGAGTGCTCCCGCGCGGCCAGCAGGAGCAGTATCTCTCTTCGCCGAGGTTCCGCCACCGCATTGAACGCATCTGACGTTGTCGCCGCTCGAGCCATGATGAAGATTAATATATTCCCATATAGGCATGTGTCAATACCGGATTTGAATTATTTTTCGCCCATAAATGAAAGCGTTTGCAGCCTACACTCTAATCAATTACGATTCCCGCGTATGAAACTCCACTCTTTTCTTTCGCTTGCAAGCCTCCTCGTTGCCGCTCCTCTACTTTTCTGCCAGACCGCGCCCCGACCTTCCGACCCCCTTGCTCCCACGCAGGACGTGAAGTCCGCTGAGCAGATCGATCGCGAGTGGCAGCAGTCTGTCAGCAAATATGACGTCGAACGCAAACGCCTGCTCGCCGAAGCGGATCGACAAGCCAACGACGGGCCATACCGCCCCGACTGGGCCACGCTTATCAAGTACCAGCAGCCCCAGTGGTACAAGGACGCGAAGTTTGGCATCTTCATTCACTGGGGAGTCTACTCAGTGCCGGCGGCTGAGAACGAGTGGTATCCCCGCAACATGTACGACGAAAAGAACGGCGCATACAAAAACTTCAAACAACACTTCGCGAATGGTGACGATGCCAAAGGTTACAAGGACCTGATCCCGTTGTTCCGCGCAGAGAAATTCAACGCGACGGATTGGGCTCAGTTGTTCAAAGCCTCCGGCGCGCAGTATGTCGTTCCTGTAGCTGAGCACCATGACGGGTTCTCGATGTACGACTCTCATCTCTCCGATTGGACAGTCGTGAAAATGGGACCGAAGCGAGATACTCTCGCAGAACTTTCCGCCGCAGTGCGTGCCCAAGGACTACACTTCGGCCTTAGCTCTCATCGCGCCGAACACAATTTCTTCTATTCCTTTGGCCGCACTACGCGTTCCGACGTCAACGATCCCAGATACGCATCGCTCTACGGTCCTGCACATCGGTGGTTCGAGGCAGGCGGCGATGCTCATGGTCTGGAAGATGACTGGACATGGGTAAGCGAAGCTTGGACGCGTGATTGGCTCGCGCGCGATACGGAACTCGTGGAGAAATACAAACCTGAAATCGTCTACTTCGACTGGTGGATTGGCCAGCCTAATTTCCGTCGCGCTGTGACGGAGTTCACTGCCTTCTACTACAACTTCGCCGCAGCACACGGCTATACCGGCGTCATCGACTTCAAGGACTATTCACTCAACTGGAAGTCGGGCACGCGCGATTTTGAGCGTGGACAGCAAGACCACATCATTGCAGATCATTGGCAGACAGACACGTCCATCAGCAACGCTTCATGGGGCTACATTGAGCACGACACGTTCAAGTCGCCCGAGTTTCTAGTGCATCAACTCGTCGACATCGTCAGCAAGAACGGGAATCTGCTTCTCAACTTCGGCCCTCGTTCCGATGGAACTGTCCCCGAGGAAGTGCGCAACACTTTGCTTGAAATGGGTGCATGGCTCAAGGTGAATGGCGATGCAATCTATGCGACCACGCCATGGAAATCGTTCGGTGAAGGACCGACACAGGTAAAGGGCGGCGCATTTCACGACACCGACGTGAAGGCATACACTGCTGCTGATTTCCGCTTCACAGCCAAGGGAAACACTGTTTATGTGATCGGCATGGCCTGCCCGGCAGACGGAAAAGCATCTATCCACGCGCTCGGCACATCGCATGAAGGGCCAGCGATGCCCATTGCCAATGTTGAGTTGCTTGGATCAACAGAAAAGGTTACGTGGACGCAGACCTCAGACGCGCTAGATGTGACACTGCCGGCAAACGCCGCGTGCAAATATGCGTACACCTTGAAACTCACGCCTTCCGGAAAATAGAGTCGGTGTCTAATCAGCTCAGTTCTTGAGTCTTGGCACGCTTCTCCGCAGGCGTTTCATGCAGCGAAACTGCATTTGACGCCATCACTTTAGCTGCGCTGAGCCAGGGCTCTATCGCTCCATCACATTCCTTCAAGCGTAAGTCCATCTCCATCCAATGATTTTCGTCGCGATGCCGTGTGCGAAATTCTCAGGTGTTGAGCGAAACTTCGTGACCGTCCTGGGGTCAGAGACAGTTGCATGCATCCAGCATGTGCAAAGGCGCAACAAAGGACTGAAGGTGCTCTTGCGACGGAAACGCCGTGCCCACTCTCTCCTGCTCACACACCGCGCGCAAACCCGTCGAACTTGTCTGCATGAATCAAACCAAGCTTTTTGCAGATAAGCGCTAGCCCCGGGCACGACTTGAATAAAGCATCACGGAGGTGAATGTATGTTTCGAAAAATATATCCGTTAATCTTGTTGACCTCGTTGCTGGCGGTCCCCGCTGGCATGCATGCACAAGAGATGAAGCCCAATCATATGCCTACACCGAATTTCGATCTCTACGGTGGGTACTCTTACGTCTTTAGCGAATACGGCACTCCTCCCGGCACCATCACAACTCATGGGATGAACGGGTGGGACGCCTCTCTCAAAGTTCCGCTCTTCACATCATGGCTTGGTATCAAGGGTGATGTTTCTGGAACGTACAATAGCGACAACTCTCCCAACTTCAATCCCAAAGCAATTTACTTCCTCTTTGGTCCCCAGGTGTCTGTTCATCTTGGCCGATCCACCTTGTTCGCGCATGGTATGGTGGGCAGCGCTCACGTCAGCGATAATGCGATTCCAAGTCTCAGATCATCGAATACCTTGGCGACCGCGGTTGGCGCAGGCCTGGATGCCGGCATGGGACGTCATTTCGCTTGGCGTATAACAGGTGACTACTACAACACCCACTGGCATCAGACCAGCACCACAGATGCAACCGTTTCTGAAATCCTGAACTCGAAAGGTCGCATCTCAACGGGTCCCGTATTTCGCTTCTAGCGCTTGCAGCAACTTACGCGGCTCCTTCGATGATTATCAAATTACTTGGCGTATTTGACGACCATCGAAAGCCCTCTGCGATGTTTTCCTGTCTCAGGATTGGGCGAATCTTCCAATCGTTCCTCACTTTGTTGAGTGATGATTCGCCCATAGCGTTATAGTTGCATGGGAGTTCTCTCCTGCGCATGAAGCAAGATCGCCGAAACTTTTTAAAGACGCTCGCCATTGGATCAGCCGCCCAGCTCATCTCTGCCAAGTCTCGCGGTGCACGAGGCCTCTACTCCCAGACGTCTCACGACCAAATTGCTTCCATCGCTCACGATCCGCTCCGTCCGGAATTTCATCTCCTTCCGCCGCACAACTGGATGAACGATCCCAACGGGCCAATCTGGTGGAAGGGCCAGTACCACCTCTTCTATCAACTCAATCCGCATGCAGCCGTGTGGGGCGACATGCATTGGGGACATGCCATCAGTCCCGACATGATTCATTGGAAACATCAGCCAATCGCACTTGCGCCCACACCCGGCGGAGCGGATAGCGAAGGATGCTTCAGCGGATCTGCCGTGGTACTCGATGGCAAGCCCGCGTTCATCTATACGGGCGTGCAGAATGCGCCGCCCGCAGAAACCACACTGCATGATGGCAACGACAAACTGCGTGAGACGCAAATGCTCGCGATCGCAGAAGACAGCCACCTGCTGCGTTGGAAGAAGATCGAATCCCCCGTAATTGCGACTCCGCCGCAAGGCATGGTCGTCACCGGCTTTCGCGATCCCTGTCCCTGGCGTGAAGGCGATGCATGGTATCTCGGCATCGGCTCGGGCGAACGCACCATCGGCGGATGCGTTCTTCTCTATCGCTCGCACGACTTGCGCCACTGGGAGTACCTGCACAAACTCGCACAAGGCAAACCAAATGGCAAGGTCGCGGTCAATCCCTGCGACAGTGGCGAAATGTGGGAGTGTCCCGACTTCTTCTCGGTCAGCGGACAACACTGCCTCCTCTATTCTTCCGAAGACAAAGTCTTCTGGACGACCGGCGAATACGATGCACAGCAGCATCGCTACACCGCCACGCGCACCGGCGTGCTTGATCATGGCTCTGCTTTCTATGCCCCGAAAAGCTTTCTTGCCCCCGACAACCGCCGCATTTTATGGGGATGGATTCGCGAAACGCGCCCTGAAGCTCAATTCGCAGCGGCCGGCTGGTCCGGCGCAATGGGGCTTCCACGCGTACTAACGATCAACTCTGAAGGCCAACTCGAAATGAATCCCGCCGCGGAAACCGCAAAGCTTCGTGGTCCCGCGGAGTCGGCAGAGTTGAAGGCCGAGACGCCATGCAAACAAACGCTGGCCACACTGCGCAGAGAACTACTCATCCCTCTGGACCATGCAAAGCCAAAGATCTCCATCCGTCTTTCGACGACCGGCAAAGCAATCTGGGAACTTCTAATCGATGTTCCGGCCAGCCTCGTGACATGTGGTGACATCACGTTTGCTCTCCCACCGACATTGCGACCGGATGATGCGCTTCGCATCTTCATTGATGGTTCTGTCATCGAGTGTTTTTTCGCAGGACGAGAATGTCTCACTAGCCGCGTGTATGAGGTACGCCCCGGTGATACCGAACTTGAAATCTCATTGCTCGCGGGAGAAAGCTTTCGTGTGACGCAATGGCCGCTCGAAGCCATTTCACCTGATCGCTTGACTACATAGCTATTTTCCGCGCATCACGCCTCGCTCCGATATAGTGTGCGAAGGCATATTCCCCGCCCTTAAAGGACATTTCAATGACCCTGGATCGTCGAGGTTTTCTCGCAGCCTGCAGCCGCGCCGGCATTACTTCTGCCCTGTTTCCCGGAGTTCTCTACACGCTTGCCGCTCAGGCACAAGAATCGCCGGATACTGACCAGTCGAAGCCGCCGAAGATCACTCCAGAAATGATCGACCAAGCCGCGATCTTGGCCGGCATTGGACCCTTCCCTGACGATCAGAAGAAGATGATGATCGATGGCCTCATTGATCAGAACGGCTCTTTCAAGGCCATCCGCAAATTGAAAATTCCGAATTCTATCGCGCCTGCTTTCGTTTTTCATCCATTAGCAGCTGCGGGAAGTACTAACCGCGCTGCCGCGGAGACATCGAACGTACATGGATGGTCACCAAATCCCAAAGTCAGCGCTCCCTCCAACATCGAAGACCTGGCCTTCGCATCTGTGAGCGAACTCGCGAGCCTGCTGCACGCGCGCAAGATCACTTCGCTCGCTCTCACGCAGATGTATCTCGCCCGGCTCAAGCGCTACGACTCGAAGCTTCACTTCGTCATCACGCTCACCGAAGACCGCGCACTCGCTCAGGCCAAGGAAGCCGACGCAGAAATCTCTGCCGGAAAGTATCGCGGCCCGCTGCACGGAATTCCGTGGGGTGCGAAAGACTTGCTCGCGGTGAAAGGCTACCCAACAACATGGGGCGCAGGCGGCTTCGAGCACCAGTCATTCGACGAAGACGCTACGGTGGTTAAACGTCTCGATGACGCAGGCGCGGTGCTTGTCGCCAAGTTCACCCTCGGCGCGCTGGCCATGGGTGACAAGTGGTTCGGCGGCCGTACCCGCAACCCATGGAATCCGAATCAAGGTTCAAGCGGATCATCTGCCGGCTCGGCCAGCGCCGTCGCCGCCGGATGCGTAGCTTTTGCTATTGGCTCTGAGACGCTGGGTTCCATCAGTTCCCCGTCAACTCGCTGCGGTTCCACGGGCCTGCGGCCGAGTTTCGGCTTTGTGCCGCGCACCGGCGCCATGGCGCTGAGTTGGACCATGGACAAGCTCGGCCCGATCTCGCGCTCCGCCGAAGACTGCGCACTCATTCTCAATGCAATTCACGGTCCTGACGGACAAGATACTTCGGTTCATCCCGCACCCTTTCATTGGAATCCCAATTTTGATGTGCACTCTCTGCGCATCGGGTTTCTGAAGGCGGACTTCGACGAGCCGTCTGCGTTTAAACTTCCTCCGCCTCCTACATCCGAAACGGTCGAAGAAAAAAAGAACCGCGAAAAGCAGGAAGCTCAACGAAAGATGGGGCGCGCACGCCGAGAGTACGATCACCGCTATGACGTCGCCACACTCGACAAGCTCCGCGCGATGGGCATCAAGCTGGTCCCGGTGGAACTTCCCAAGTTGCCGTATGGGGCGATGGTCGGCCTCCTCGGAGCCGAGGCCGCTGCTGCCTTTGACGACCTCACCCGCAGTGGCCGCGATCGCCTGCTCACCGAACAAGGCGTGGAAGATTGGCCGAATCAATTCCGCACAGCACGGTTTTATCCAGCCGTCGAATACATCCAGGCGAATCGCGCGCGAACCCTCGCAGTCCAGCAGGTATCAGCACTCTTTGAAAAAGTCGACATCATCGTTGCGTCCTCCGGCGGAGCGCAACTGCTGGCCACCAATCTCACTGGCCATCCGGCGCTCATCGTGCCTAACGGACTGCGCGGCGACGATGCCCCCAAGCCGCCAAAAACCGACGATGGTGAAGACGACGACATCGGCGGTCCCGGAACTCCGGTCTCCATCACATTTCTTGCGGGACTATACGAAGACGCCAAACTCGCAGCCTTCGCCAACGCATATCAACTCGCTACCGGTTTCAACAAGCTGCATCCAAAGCTGGACTAACTCGACGCTATGCGAATCTTGTGATTGGTCACTTACAAGATTCGCTCGGTGCCTTCCCTTGTCATCCGCGAAAGGAACTCCTTCGCGAAGTCGGCCTCGATGAGTCAGCGCCGAATCGCCTGATCCTTCATTTCGACTGCGGCTTGTCCGTCGGTGGCTGAGTTGTGCTCGGGGATGGCGGAGTTGCTGGAGCAGTCGATGGTGGCGGCGTTCCCGCTGCGGACGGGGTTGCAGGATTCGCGGGTGCCGCTGTCGGAGGCGGAGTTGTTCCTGGCGTCGCCGGACTTGCAGGTGCGGCAGGCGTACCCGGACCTCCAGGAACCGTTCCAGGGGCGCCGGGGCGTGGCATCATGCGCATTGGCTGGCCGTTTGGCCCTGCTCCCATGCCCGGTCGCACTGGGGGTGCCGGCATTTCACTCACATCCACAAGCTCTATATCGAAAATCAGGTCCGCCTTGGGTGGAATGCCCGGGTTGGCCGCACTCGGTCCGGGCCTCCCGCGCGAGCCGTAGGCAAGCTGCCATGGGATAAATAGACGCCGCTTTCCGCCGATCTTCATGCCCGTAAAGCCCTGGTCGAAGCCTGGGATTACGCGTCCGAATCCCTGCGGGAAACTGATCGGCTCGCCGTCACTCATCTTCGGTTTTCCATCGGCGTCCATTTCAGGCTTGCCGTCTTTTCCCATTACCGGAGACTTGTGATCGTAAGATGAATCGAACTTGTGCCCGTCGGCCGCAAGCCATCCGGTGTAATTCACCTTGTAGATTTTGTTGGGCTCGGCTTCAGCTCCGGTGCCGATATGAACATCCTGGTAGCGCAGGCTGAAAGCCGTTTTTAGAATCCCACGCGCGGGCGGCACACCGGGCGGCAACTTTACTCCAGTCGCGGTTGTGACCGGCTTGGCCGCAGCCCTGGGAGCAGCGGGTTTGGCAGGCGTTTGCGCAAAACAAGTCAGCGCGGTCAACGCCACGAAAATGCAAAAAATGAATTGTTTCATTGCAAAAAAGTGCTCCGGTTTGTTCTCATCGGGAGTGTAACAGGCCCTCCGTCCCCAGCCCCAAGTGGTTCGAATTCCTGAAATCTTATGAGGGCCTTATGACCCTCTCGTTAGAGTGACTCATGGCCGAATCTTTCCTTCGACTTCTTTACGCTTCCTGGCTTCCCGCTGCATCCTTTTTCGCGGGCGTACTTAATTCAATTGCCGGCGGCGGATCGTTCTTGTCGCTCCCCGCGCTTTTTGCCGGCTCCGCGGCCATTGGCATTGGGGCGGTGATGGTTCAGGCCACCAACACGGTGGCGTTGTGGCCGGGCCAGTTGACCGGGCTCATCGCATTTCGCAAGGAACTGCGTGAATATGGGTGGGAGTTGCTTCCACTCGGCACCGCAGCGGGCATTGGCGGATGGATCGGCGGCTTTTTGTTGCTGAGAACGGGTAACCACATGTTCCGCCAATTGCTGCCGTGGCTGCTGCTATTTGCGGCTGTCATGTTCGTGCTCAGCTTTCCGTTGGGACGCTGGCTGCAGACCCTTTCCGGAGGCAAGCGGCATAACAAACTGCTCATCGTGGGGATGGTGGTGGTGAGCGTCTACGTCGGATACTTTGGCGCTGGCGGCGGCTTCCTGGTGATGGCATTATTCGGCATCTGCGGCGTTCACGATATTCACGAAATGAATGCGCTGAAGGTGCTGACTGCGGCGGTTTCAATTGGTATTCCCGCTGTCTCGTTCATCCTTGCAGGCAAAGTGGAGTGGCGCTTCTGCCTGGTGATGGCAATCCTTGCCGCGCTCGGCGGCTACGTCGGCGCACACTATAGCCGTCTCATCAACCAGGCCATCATGCGCAGAACAGTCGCTGCAATCGGATTCATGACAGCTGCATACTTCTTCGTGCAGAACTATGCGGCCCACCCAGTGCGATAACCATCGCATTGGCTTTCCTGGGTCGGTGCTCGTCAGTTTCCAGTCTTCGTCTCTGAACCTTTGGCCATCGCGTTCCAGTGCACGTTGTCGGTTGAGAACTCCTGCGCGTAGTCGATGCGATCAGTGCCGGTGAACACATTCACAACGTGGAAATAGATCGTTGTCTCGCCCTGCGTCACCTGCCAAGGAAACGTCCAGATATTTCCGACGATCTGCAGCCGCCCCGGGCTGACAGGGTCCCCATTTTGTGGAATCGGGTACGACGTGTACATCTTCTGTTGGTCGTTGTATGTGAACACCAGCAGCGCCTTCGATTCCCCGTCGACAAACTGATTGCAGGCAACGTATAAGCCACTCTTCCAGCAATCATTGCGCAGCGTCTTGTCTTCCTTGCCGGGCTGGCTGTATGCCGTTAAAAACCGCTCGCCATGCACCTTCCAGGTCCCGGCGTAGTTCATGATGACGTCAATGCCAGTGGGCGCTTGCTGGGGCGTTTGCGCGACACCGGGCGCTAAGAACAGGACTCCAAGACAGAACAGCGAAGCTACACGAAGCATGAGGATGATTCTCCGATTCACTTGTAATGTTAATGCCACCAAAGCGAGACCCATGGTTTCAACTCGATTTCGCCAGCATGCCCGCGAGCAGCGCGGTGCGCGGTGCCAGATGTTCAAGCAGGACGGATTCGTGACTGGCATGCGCGCCTTCGCCTACGGCGCCCATTCCGTCCAGCGTTGGAATGCCGAGAGCCGAAGTGAAGTTCCCATCCGATGCGCCGCCGGTCGACGCTTCCTTGAGCTCGATACCAAGTTCAGCTGCCAGCATTTGCGCCCGTTCGCACAGTTTCACAGTCCCACGCGTTCGTTCCATGGGAGGGCGGTTGATGCCGCCATTGATTGCAAGAGAGCAGCGCTTGTCTACCGCTTCCAAGGAAGCGAACTTGCGCTCGATGCGCGGACCGTCGGCAATTTTCGCAATACGCACGTCAACTTCAGCGAAGGCCTCTGCGGGAATAACGTTGGTCTTGGTGCCGCCACCGGCAACGCCCACGCTTACGGTCAAGCCGCGCTTGAGGTCGGTCCAGCCGCTGACGGTCTCCATCACCCGGCCCAGTTCCAGCAACGCGCTGGCGCCCTTCTCGAAATCGACGCCGGCATGCGCAGCCACTCCGCGAATTTCAATGCGCCAGTTTCCAGTGCCTTTGCGTGCTGTCTTGTAGGCAAGGCCCTGCGCGGGCTCAAGCACAAAGACTGCTTCGCATTCATGCGCAAGTTTTTCGGTAATCGGCCGGGAAACTGGACTACCTATCTCCTCGTCGCTATTAAGGAGCAAGATCATCTCGCGATTCAGCAGTTCGGCCTCAGCAAGTATCTCGACGGCGGTCAAGGCCATCGCAACACCGACTTTCATATCCAGTGTGCCCGGCCCCCACAGGCGACCGTCGGCAATACGGCAGGGCATCTGCCGCAGGGTGCCGATTGGCCTGACGGTATCCAAATGCCCGAGAAGCAGAACTGGTCTTCGCAGGCTGCTCTTGCTTTTCCAGCGCGGGCCAAACCGAACTTCAAGCACATCTCCATACTTGCGCTGACGGTGAAGCTTGATTCGTCCATCGAGAGAGCGCCCGGCATCAGTTGCAATCGCAACGCAGGCGTCGACTGCGGCTTTGTCATCGGAAGGCGACTCGGCGAGGACGAGTTTGCGCGCGAGTTGGAGCAACGCGGCTTCTTTGCGCCGCGAGCCAGCCAGCAGCGCACGCATGGGAAATTCGGATTCGACTACTTCGGGTGTTTGTGTGTTCACAGTTCCCAAGTCTAGAGGCGAAGAGCCATCGAAATCGACATCGAATTAATCTGCAAGTATTTTGTGGAAAACTGCAAATTCGGGAGCGGGTCTGAGAATGCCGGCAGGTGCAGCGAAGGATCAACCACGAACCGGAAAAGTCTTCTAGGATGGCATCGGGGACTTCTTTTGAGGACAATACCAGAGCTTATATCGATCAGCGCAACTTTCTTCGCGATCTCATTGATTCTTCCGCCTCTCGCCGCGCAGAATCCCGCGTCGCCCCAAGGGGCAGATACATCGGCGCACCAGGCTGCCGCAAAGGCTGCTCGAGCAGTTACGGTGCCGGCAAAGAACGGAGTCGAGCTTAGGGCCACCATCAATGGGCAGGGTCCGTTTGATGCTGTCTTCGACACCGGTTCCGGCAACCTGATGACAGCCAACCTCGCTAAACGGCTGGGGCTAAAACAGGAAGGCTCGGCGACCCTTAATGCCGGCGGAGGAGCGGTCCCGGCCAGGTTGGTAAAGGTCGCCACCATTAATATAGGCGGACTCACCATGTCTGACCAATTGTTCGCCGTCATCGACACTCCCTTGACCAAGGACCAGGACGGCATATTCGTTGGCGACCTGCTGTTGCAGAATCTCCCCATCCGCATAGATTTCGAGAAGCAGGAGATCACGTTTTACAGCAAGGATGGATTTAAATACGCAGGCAATGGAACTGCAGTCCCCATTCACTCGCAGGATGGCACTCTTCTGGCCGCGGCCACGGTCGACGGCATCGACGGCATGTTCGGTATCGACACCGGAGACATGTACTCCCTTTCCCTGTTTGCTCCGTTCGTGAAGATGCACAAGCTTGTGCAACATTACGGCGCAAAGATCGAGGGCTACGCCGGGGAGGGATGGGGAGGTCCTGACCACGGATTCTACACACGAGCGGACACATTACGCCTCGGCGATATGAGTATAGTCAGGCCCATCACGGTGCTCTCAACGGACACCCTGGGCGCCGAATCTTCTGACTCCGTTGCGGGAAACATCGGGCTGCATGTGCTTCGTCAGTTCAACGTGATCTTCGACGAACCCCACGGCAAGATGTATCTCGAAAAAAACGCCAGTTTCGGCAAGCGCGATGTCTTCAACCGCGCCGGTCTGATACTTGATCTCAATTCAGACAATCTGAAGATCAAGACCGTGATTCCGGGCAGCCCGGGTGCACGGGCGGGACTGAAGCAGGAAGATGTGATCACCAGAATCAACGGTAAAGCTCCCACGGACGAGACGATGCAGAGCGCATTCACGCAGCCTGTTGGAACAGTCGTCCATCTAACGGTGGTTCACGGGACCCAGACGCGCGAGGTTTCACTTGTATTGAGAGAAATTCTCTAAAGTCGCAGATATATCCTTACAGAGAGGGGTCAATCTCTCCCAAGACTACAACGAGGAAAACGATGCATTACCTGCTGTTTTACGAAGTAGCTGACGACTATCTCACGCGCCGCGCGGAGTTTCGGAACGTACATCTGCGTATGGGTTGGGAGGCGGCCGAACGCGGCGAACTCGTGCTGGGCGGAGCCTTGGCGAATCCGGTAGATGGTGCAGTTCTTCTTTTTAAGGGCGACTCCGCGGAGGTGGCCGAAACCTTCGCCAAAGCCGACCCCTACGTGAAAAATGGCCTCGTCAAACGGTGGTATGTACGCGAATGGACGACGGTTGTCGGCGATATCTCAGCCAATCCCAAACGGCCGGTGTGAGCCAGCGCCAGCCACCCCTCAATAGGGGTAGCTGGGAACTGCAAATTCAAGTAAACTCCATCAAAACGGTAGTCCCGGGACCCTGAAAATCAGTTATGGATAGTAGTGCGGCTCAGAATCAAGATGTGTTTTTGGAATCGGCCGCAGATGCCAGCTTGAGGCCGATTTTCGGTTCAGGGGAGATGGCCGATTTAACCCGGGCGTTCCCCTGGGGGGAAACCTGTGTCGGCTCGATCGACCAATGGCCGGAAGCGCTATACATCGTCGTCAACACGATACTGAATTCTAAGCATCCCATGTTTCTCTGGTGGGGCGATGACCTCATCCAGTTCTACAACGACGCTTACCGGCCCAGCATTCGCGAAGACAAGCATCCCAGCGCGCTCGGTCAAAAGGGCCGGGAATGCTGGCAGGAGATCTGGCCCATCATTGGCCCGCAGATCGACTCGGTGATGACGCGGGGTGAAGCGACCTGGCACGAGAATCAACTTGTGCCGATCAATCGCAACGGCAAGCTTGAAGATGTTTACTGGACCTACGGCTACAGCCCGGTGCGCGGTTCTGAAGGAAACATCAAAGGCACTCTGGTCGTCTGCACAGAAACCACCCAGAACGTCCTGGCCAAGAGGCAATTGGAGCGGGAGAGCCAGCGCCTGGCTGAGTTGTTTCAGCAGGCTCCTGCTTTTTTCGCTGCGCTCGCGGGTCCGGAACATCGCTACGAGTTGGTGAATCGGCCCTACCAGGAGCTAATCGGCCAACGGGACGTATTGGGCAAGACTGTACAGGAAGCAATTCCGGAATCAGCCGAGCAGGGTTTCGTTGAGATTCTAGACCGGGTCTACCGGACGGGCGAGCCATTTGTGGGACGAAGCATGCCTATTCAACTGGCGCGCAGCAAAACGCCACCTCTCGACTTGCGCTATCTGGATTTTGTGTATCAGCCACGATACGAGACCGATGGAAGAATTTCCGGCATTATCGTGCTTGGCATCGACGTAACGGAGAGCAGGCGGACGGAGCAACTGCTGTTGCAGTCAGAAAAGTTGAATGCGGTTGGCCGCCTTGCCAGTTCGATTGCGCACGAGATCAACAATCCTCTCGCGGCTGTGACCAATCTGATTTTTCTCGCGCAGCATTCCGACTCTCTCGACGACGCCAAGCTGCATCTTCACAGTGCTGAGGTTGAACTGCGGCGCGTCTCAGCCATCGCCAACCAGACATTGCGTTTCCATCGGCAGTCCACCAATGCGCGGCCAGTTACGGGACCGGAACTGATTGATGCCACCGTGCCGCTCTACCAAGGGCGCCTGCTGAATGCGCAGGTTCGCGTGGAGAGACGCGATCGAACCGGCCATCCAGTAACGTGTTTCGAAGGCGAAATTCTGCAGGTGCTCAGCAATCTGATCGGCAACGCGATTGACGCGATGAGCCCTCACGGCGGTCGCCTGCTGATTCGCAGCCGCGAAGGCACCGATTGGAGAACTGGACGTAAGGGGATAGTGCTGACTGTGGCCGATACTGGCGCTGGAATGTCGCCGCACACGCTGAGCCGGATTTACGTGCCCTTCTTCACAACCAAAGGACACAACGGCAACGGCATCGGACTATGGATCAGCCGGGGGATCATCGAAAGGCATCAGGGCGTGCTGACAGTGCGGTCCCGCCAGTCGGAGAGCCGCTCAGGCACGGTTTTCGCGCTATTCCTTCCGTTTAAGACCACAGCCCGAGACGGAGACTGACGTCGCCCAGACCCCAGTGCCTACTCTTCCGGCAGTACCACGAAGGATGACACCGGTCGCGGGAAGTCTATCCCGGAGAACGGAGCAGCGCCAACGGGTGCGGTGAGCCATTCAGGCGATTGCAACTCCGGCATGGGCTTCGCCTGGAACAGCTTCTTGCATTGCCGAGCCGTCCATCTCGCCCAGTTCTTTGACTTCTTCCGGCGCGCACTATCCGTCGAAATCCCCGTGCCCGCGTACATCTGCCGGTAGAGCTTCGAAAGAAAGATGAAGGCGATCCTTGCGCGCAAATTCGGCGTGCATGCGGACCTCTCCCAGATGGCGCTCCAGTTATAGAACCTGTCCCACACCCGCTGCGTGCGCTCGCGAATTTCATCGGAACTCATGGAAGGGTGCGGTGTGAACATCTTGGGTCGAACTTCGATGGGAATCAGCCAGTAGCGCGTAATCGGGACGTCGCCCACCAGCGTGGGATGTGTCGCCTGCTCCTTTTCCCAGCGGCCAAAGTCAACTGTGCCGGGAAACGGTGTCATCATCACGAACTGCGCAAAAGTGACGCCCGCTTTCAACGCCATCTCCACGGTCGCGTCGAAGGTCGCTGGCTTGTCTGTCGGCAGTCCGAAGATGAATGATCCAAGCACGTGAACGCCGTGCTTCTTGAATGTCTGTAACTGCTTTGCCAGTGCCTCGCCGGAGTAGTTCCAGTCCTTGTAGACTGCCTTGAGTCCTTCGGGCGTTACCGCTTCAACTCCCACCAGCGCGCCTTTGATATTGGCTCGGCGCATAGCATCGAGATAGTCGCCGTCTTCGCCCGCTTCCATTGTGATCTGGGTGAAAAAAACCATGTCCTTTGGCAGCTTCGCCAGCTCTGCCATCAGCTGGAATCGTTCACTGCGAATCTGGGTCAGTTCTTCAAGCTTGGCAAAATTCTTCTGCTCGCGCGCCTGCCGCAGATCGGTGAGCGTAACGGGATAGAAATTGTCGTCTGCCAGTGCAATAAAACGGAAACCGATGCGACGAAGGTTGACGATTTCGTCGATCACCTTTTGAAACGAGCGTTGCCGCGGCTTCTGCCCATCGGTGCGCCATACGCTGCAGAAGGAGCAATGCTTGGGGCATCCGCGAATGGTCTGCACCGAGGCCCACATATATTTGTCCGGGCGCATCAAGTCCCACCGCGCCGCGAGGAACTGCGACCCTTCAAGTCGGCCGCCTTCATAGATCTTCTCGGGCTTGCCCGCGAGGCAATCGGCCACCGCCTTGCCCCATGCAACATCGCCGTCGCCTTTTACCACGGCGTGGGCTTGTCCACGTTCCAATGCTTCCTCGGGGAAGAGCGTGGCGTGAATGCCGCCATACACTACCCATGCGCCGCGCTCGCGCGCCATGCGGCCGACCTGGTAGCCACGCAGGGCGTTGCCCGTATGCACGCTGACGCCGACGATATCTCCCGGTTGAATGCTTTCGGGCACGATCTGCTCGAGCGATTCGTCGATCAGAATAGGGGTTCCCGCAGATTCAGGCGTTGCCGCCGCAAGAACAAACAGCCAACGCGGAGTGATGACTGCTGTGCCAAAGGAATTGTCGCTGGGATTAACCAGATGAACGCTCGTAACTGCCTGCCTTTCCAGGTGAGGGCTTCAGCGTGAAAGCGAAGCGGGGAAGCCGGTAAGATCCGGACCTTCTGACACCCTGGGCAGGTAACGAAAGACCAGTGGCCTGCTGTGTCGTTTATCATACACACCACGCGCGCCACTGACATTTCATCGGTGCAATTTTCTGGGGCCCGGCCGACAGATAACATCCTATAAGTTAATTATTTATTACAACTTACAGATAATATTCAACCTGGGTCGGGTTGATAGCCTGGGCAAGCCAGAAGCTAGTTGTCTGCCAAACGCAGTCGTCGTTTGCGGACATTTCGGACTGCTTCCAATATGGCAAACACACCAGGACAAAGAGCGCCAATCCAAGCAGTCCGCCACACGGGAGATAACACGTCCGAAACCGCAAGTGATCCTGCCGCGAATGTGTCGACGGAATCGGCGTGCAGATCCATGTAATTCGTGTTGAGAATCGCGTCGAGGCCGAATCAGGAAACGGCTCCCGCCGGTTGGCGTAAGCGGTACCATGGGCTGCGCGAGAATGCCATCTGATCCCCAATCCCAAGTACCCGGTCCCTTAGTCCATCCCTGTCTTCAGTTCCTGTACACTTGAAGTGTTCACACGTCATGCAAAACAAATATCCAATCGGCATCCTGGGCGCGACCGGAATGGTCGGCCAACGCTTCATTCAGCTGCTTGAAGACCATCCGTGGTTTGAAATTACTTGGCTTGCAGCCAGCGACCGATCAAGCGGAAAAGTTTATGGCGAAGCTGCCAAGTGGCGCCTCGACACTCCACTTCCGGAGCGCATTACGCGCATGACCGTTTCGGCGGCCGAGCCAGAAGGTGCTCCGAAGATTATCTTCGCCGCACTCGACGCCGCTATTGCCCGCGAGATGGAGCCGAAGTTCGCCAACGCCGGCTGCGCAGTTGTCTCCAATTCCAGCGCTTATCGCATGGCGCCCAATGTGCCTCTGGTGATACCCGAGATCAATGCCGACCACCTGCACTTGATCGAGGAGCAGTCCTCGCGCCGCGACTCGGGCGGATACATGGTCACCAATCCCAACTGCTCGACGATCGGGCTGGTGATGGCGCTCAAGCCTCTCGAAGAGCGCTTTGGTATCGAGCAGATCTTTGTCACCACCATGCAGGCAATCTCGGGCGCAGGCTATCCGGGTGTGCCTTCAATGGACATTCTGGGCAACGTAATCCCCTACATCGGCAGCGAAGAAGAAAAGATGGAAGCCGAGACTCTCAAGCTACTTGGCCATCTGGACGGCAACCACGTGACACCGCTCGCAGCAAAGATCAGTGCACACTGCAATCGCGTCGCGGTCGAAGACGGTCATACCGAAAGTGTCTCTATCAAACTCGGAAACAAGCTGGGCCGCACCGTCACCCATGAGGACATTCTTGCGGCGTGGGCTGAGTTCCAGCCTCTCAAGCCGCAACATCTTCCGATGGCTCCCGAGCAGCCAATTGAATTTGCGACCCAGCCTGACCGTCCCCAGCCCCGCCTCGATCGCAATCGCGGACGCGGCATGGCGGTAACTGTAGGTCGCCTTCGCCCTTGCACCGTGTTCGACTGGAAGTTCACCGTGCTTTCTCATAACACCATTCGCGGAGCCGCCGGCGCTGCGATCCTCAACGCCGAGTTGTTAGTCAGTCTCGGCAAATTGGAGCCAGTGGCCGAAACTGCGGCGCGCGCGTAGCTTATTTGAAGTGGTCGTCAGGTCCGCGGAGGATGCGAGCTTTGGCCCGTATAGCGAGCCGCCAAATGCATGTGGGCTTTAGCCCCTGAGGTCGAAACAAGGAACACATGAGCCTGGTCGTGATGAAATTCGGCGGCACCTCGGTGGAAGACCCGACCGCCATCAACCGTACCGCCGCAATCGTCGCGGGCCGCGTCGCCGCCGGCAAGCAAACGGTCGTCGTGGTCAGCGCCATGTCCAAGGTGACCGATCAGCTTCTGCGTGCTGCTGCCGCCGCTGCCCAAGGCGACCGCACAGGCGCTCTCGCCATCAGTTCTCGCCTGCGCGCCCGCCATCGCGACACTGCCTGCGCCTTGATCAAGACCCCAGCCGACGCGGCTGCGCTCTGCAATCTCATCGAGCAGAAGTTTGACTCGCTCGACGAAATCCTGCGCGGCCTCGCCGCTATTCTCGAACTCACCCCGCGCATCTCCGACCTCGTCGTCAGCTACGGTGAACGCCTCTCCAGCCGTATCATCGCCGCAGCATTCACTGAGCGAGGCACCAACGCCGCACACGTTGACGCGCGCGAAATCATCATTACGGACTCGCAGTTTGGCAAAGCTGTTCCCCTCGACGTGCTGATCGAGAAACGCGCCGCCGAGCATCTTCGCCCACTCCTCGATCAGGGTAAGGTTCCCGTCATGGGCGGCTTCATCGCAGCAAACGAACAAAATATCACCACCACGCTCGGCCGTGGCGGCTCCGACTTCACCGCTGCTCTTCTGGGCGGTGCGCTTGCAGCCGACGCAATCGAAATCTGGACCGACGTTGACGGCATCATGACCAGCGATCCGCGCGTATGCCCCGATGCCCTGCGGGTCAAGGTCATCAGCTTTGAAGAAGCTGCAGAGCTTGCCTACTTCGGCGCCAAGGTGCTGCATCCGGCAACAATTCTGCCCGCAGTACGCAAGAACATCCCAGTGCTGGTGCTCAACAGCAAGAACCCGGCAAACGAAGGCACGCGGATCATCTCCATCGCGCCGCATTGCAGCAGCCCCTTCAAATCCATCGCGGTAAAGAAGAAGCTCTCCATTATCGACGTGGTCGCCAGCCGCATGTTGATGACGCATGGCTACCTCAAGGCCATCTTCGACATCTTCGACAAGCACCAGTGCCCTGTTGACATGGTTTCCACAAGCGAAGTTTCTGTCTCTCTGACAGTGGACTCCAATGACAAGCTGCCTTTGATCGCAGCCGATCTGAGCCAGCTCGCCGATGTGAAATATGAAGGTAAGAAGGCGCTTGTCTGCCTGGTCGGCGAAGATATTCGCGGGCAGAGCGGCATGGCAGCGCAGGTCTTCAGCGCCATCAAGCATGTGAACGTGCGCATGATCTCGCAGGGCGCCAGCGAAATCAATATGAGCTTCATGATTGATGAAGAAGATGCGGACGAAGCTGTGCGTTCGCTGCATGCCGCGTTCTTTAAGGAACCCGATCCGGTAGTGTTTGATGTAGAGTCACGCAAGGCTGTGGTTTAGCTCCCGGTCTGCAGCGATCCCGTTTTTCTACCTCTTCAGCGGCCTCTGCTCAAGGTTAGCGACTGCACGATTCTTGGCTATACGTCGATTGCAAACGAATGTATGCTGCGTAAAGTAATTTGCGGAGCCCCTATGACTGAAAGCGCAAACAAAGACTGCGTTAGACGCCACTTTGACGAGCTTTGGAATCACGGGGAAGTAGAGAAGATAGACGAGTTCTTCTCCTCGGAATTTTCTAATTTCGGTGTTCAATATTCCGACGTTCGGGCAATCATTCAGCACGTTATCCGCACCTGGCGTGGCGCATTTCCGGATTTGTTTTTTCAAATAGACTCGCTCGTCGAGGAGAGCGATACGGTCATGTGCGAGGTCACCATGTCCGGCACACATCTCGGCGACTTTTCATTAATTCTCCCGCTTCAGGGACCCACGCTCGCTCCGAATGGCAGGAAGTTCAAGGTCAAGCATATTCATCGCTTCCGCCTCAGAGGTGCAAAAATCGTCGACCATTTCGCTGTGCGTGATGACCTCTCCATGTTCCAGCTACTTGGCCATCTCAACGCCATCGGCAGTTAGCAGGTGCCCCTGTTGGCACACGAGGGTTCGCCGTTGCAATTTCGCTGATAGAGGTTGTAGACTCACATCCATTCAAAAGCTGATTGATCGTGAGTCTGGATTGTGAACGTCAAATCCCCGCTCCTTCTCTGCCTCTACTTCTTCGCCGCCGTCCTTGCAGGCTGCCACCATTGGCCGTCTCCATGGGATGGCCAGTGGACGCTGGATGAGTCCAAAAGCCACTTCGCTGCGCCCACCCTCACCATCACCTTGACTCCCGAAGGCATGTACCACGTCGATGATGGCGTAATCGACTACTCCTTTCGCTGCGACGGCAACCCATACCCGACCACTATCGGCAGCGGTGGATTTTTCTCCTGCACCCAGACCGATCCGACGACAATCGTTTTGAAAGAAAAGGCCGTTGGCCCCAACCCAACCAACATACGATGGGAACTCTCGACGGATGGCAAGACGTTGACCACCATCGACAGAC
Organism: Telmatobacter sp. DSM 110680; assembly: GCF_039994875.1. Classification (GTDB taxonomy): domain Bacteria; phylum Acidobacteriota; class Terriglobia; order Terriglobales; family Acidobacteriaceae; genus Telmatobacter. The sequence goes on from NZ_CP121196.1 coordinate 5,450,406, forward strand.
TGATTCAGATCGGCGGCTCCACGAAAGATAAGCAACTCGTCTATGCACGCGACCCTGAAGTCCGAAACTCTGACTTCCGAGACTCGGGATCGACCGGCTTCTCCGGCCGTTGGATAGCGACCAGGCCCTTTGACTTCCCCTCGAAGACTGTAGTGCTCATCCTCAACTACAACGCCTTTCATTTCGAAGATCAGGACTGGGGTCAAGTCTCCGACTCCCTCATCGACGAACCGCCAACTCCCATACGCGGCGCCAATCAGCGCTTCGGATTCTCGCGCTCCGTCAGAATGCCCGGTCTGCGCGAGATTCAGACGGAAGACACTTGCGCCGGCCGCGTCATCTTGCGAACGACGTGGAAGGTCAGTGACGACGGAAGGACTCTATCCGAGGAATTCTGGGTGCCGGAAAAGCCCAGCCAGAAGAACTTGCTCGTATATCGGAAATATTGAGCGCTCCGAGTTAGCCGTTTTCGACGCGCTCTTTCATATCCGCATAGGCTCTCTCAATCAACACTCTCAAAGCTGCGTCATTCGAGGCCGTTTCCGGTTTCAGCTTCACATGGCGCATAAACTTGCCGTTGCCTTGCAACAGCCCAGCCGGATCTGGTAGCGATGCACCTTGAAAAAACCCTACATTGACGTGAGCGGTGAATACGTTCACGTAGCAGAAGGGCACATCTCCCAGACAGGCAACCGGGCAGCCGTCATGCATAAGTTCGCGAACTTCGTCGCCGCACTTACGCATCACTTCGAACCACTCGTGCGCGATCGCTCCCAATACGCCTCGATGCCCTCTCATCCACGCAGCGATGGCGGGGTCCCGCTCCACAGCGCCGTCGAACCGCAGTAATTGCGTTGTCTTCACCGAATTAACTTACCCTAAAAGGCGCATAACATTCACCCGGAAAGCGCCACGGATTCGCAAAGTTCGTTAGTTAATTTCGCTGCAGCGATTCAAGATCCTCGTCCCCGTCGGATAGGCTGTAATCTGTAAATCAACGTGAATTTTAAGGAGCGGAAGATGCTCTTTCTGGTTTTGGGCAAAGGCAAAACAGGCTCGCTGGTCGCGGAAGTCGCCCGCGAGCGTGGACACGGCGTGCGCGCTCTCGACGTCAACGAAAATCAGCAGGCCTCGGCGCTTACGGGTCCCAGCCTCGCCGGCGTCGATGTGGTGATCGACTTCACTACGCCAAGCGCCGCAGTTGAAAACATTCGCGCCGTCCTCGCGCTTGGAGGTCGTATCGTAGTCGGCACGACCGGCTGGTACACCCAGTTGCCGGAACTCAAAGCCATCGCCCAGCGACGTGGAGGCGGCCTGCTCTACGGCACAAATTTCTCCATCGGCGTGCAAAAGCTTTTTCGCCTTACCGCCGAGCTTGCCCGCATCGAGGGCTACGAGTTTTCCATCAGCGAGACGCACCACACGTCAAAGCTCGATGCACCCTCGGGCACCGCCATCACTCTCAAGGAAATCATCAGCTCTGTGCAGCCAGGCATTGATGTACCGATCGAGTCGCATCGCGTCGGCGATGCCAATGGCGAGCACATTGTCACGGCGAAGAGCGATCACGACATCATCGAGTTGCGCCACGATGCGCACTCCCGCCGTGGCTTTGCCATCGGCGCGGTACGGGCCGCAGAGTGGCTACATGGCAAGTCAGGCGTGTGGGAGTTCCGCGAAATTTTCGACCAGCTATAGTTTTCCGAGTACAATTCTCGGTTCGATAAGTCAGGTCGAAACGATCATGCAGAAGTTGATTGTCGCAATCTTCTTTGTCGCTACACTCTTTCAAGCGAAATCTCAAGACGTCGTCGGCAAACCGCTCATGTGGGACGTGGTTTCCATTAAGCCGCATCGCGCGCTCGACGATCGCGCCATGACTCGGACTCTTCCCGATGGCTTCGAGATGGTGAACATGACGATTCACTCGGTCGTCAGTCAAGCTTTCCCAGTGAGATCGGCTGATCAGATTTTTGGATGGCCGTCGTGGACCAACTCGGACCGCTTCGATTTTCGTGCCAAGATGGACGCGGAAACTACTGAGGCTTTTCGCAAGTTGCGTGGTTCCGATAGTAGCGATATGTGGCAACTGATGTTCCGCCAGCTTCTCGAGGAACGCATGGGCCTGAAGTATCACGTGGAAAGGCGAGAGCTGCCAGTTTACGATCTCGTCGTCGCCAAGCATGGACCTAAACTCAAGCTTTCGGCTACAGACGAGCAAAGTACATCCCAGTCAAGCCCTGGTTGGCTCTCGGTGCATCGCACCCCGGCAAGCGGTCTAGCGGGCATACTTTCGGGAATAGTTGGACGTCAGGTTAACGACAAGACGGGATTATCCGGGCTCTACGACATTGAGCTCACGTGGCACTGGAACAACGATCCCGAGTCTGTCGAGACCGGCCCTTCCCTCTTCACGGCCCTGCAGGAGCAGCTCGGCCTCAGGCTGGAAGCCGCAAAGGCGCCCATTGAGGTGGTCGTTATCGACCATCTTGAGCGCCCTTCAGAAAACTAAGCTACGAGAATTGTTGCGAATTATTTGGAAGCCGATCCAAAGACAATTGTGATGTTGGTTTCCACGGATACCGGCTGGCCATCGAGCATATAGGGGTGATACTTCCAGGTCCTCACAGCATCGACTGCCGCCGGCGCCAGAATCTTTGGACCGCTGAGTACCTGCACGCCTTCAATCGTTCCTTGCTTCGTGATCGTAGCCTTCAAAATCACTTTGCCCGTAATGTGAGCGTCCTGAGCAAACTTGGGATAGACCGGCGGCGTCTTGCGGATGATCATCCCTTCGGCAACACCGGCGGAGATTCCCACCACGTGCGGATCAATCTTCACCTTCGGGGATCCTCCGAAAACAGTGCCTGGAACCGCACTGCTGTCATCCATCGGGACAACGGGGGGCGCCGATGGCGGCGGCTCGTCAGCCGGTGCAACCTTCTTGATCTGGCCGGCGATGCGTGTAGGGGCTACAAGCTGTGCAGCCATCGCGTCGGGCGACACGGGCTCAGGTTGATTGGAATCGGCCGCAATTGGCGTAGTGGGCGTATTGACCGAAGTCGCGGTTGGTTTTGCAGCGGTTGTTCCGGCAATGGGCTTGGCTGCAGGTTGCGCGTTCGAAGCTGTTACGGGCTGCGTTTCATTCTTATCTTGAGCGGAAGCCGTTGTTGCCTTGTTTGAGTTCGGTGAGGAACTCGGCGATGACGAGCGAGTGAATACCACCAGCAAGACCAGCGCTAGAACCAGCGGACCAGCGGCGATCAAAATCCACTTGACCCAGTTCGCGCCCTGTTTTTCGGCAGCTTCGTCGGGTTCAGAGTCGCTCAGAATTGCGGATGAACGGAATAGTTCCACGGCTACCGGTGGCCGCTCGATAGCGGGGGCGGCTGGTTTCTCGAAGCTGGAAATGGGGCGAGGTGCGGGTTCCGGATTTCTGCGCTCGGGTACCAAGGCTGGACGAGGACGTGTTTCAGCCCGCTTGCCAGGCGGTGGCGGCAGGGGAGCGCGGCGCAAATTCGCGGCATCCCAAGCATCAAACTCGGAGGGAGCTTTCTCGGCCGCAGAGGCCTCTGGCGAGGGAATTGTGACCTCTTCAATCACACGCGCAATCTCGGGATCCTTGTACCCATCGCTGGCGCGTGTCGACCAAGGTTGCGGCGTCGGTTCAAACCGTTTTTCGGGAAGAATGGCGGTCACGTTTGAACGCGCGGCTGGTGCTTCCGGTACTCGCGGCGGCTCAACGGGTCTTGCAGCAATTGGCGGCGGTGCAGCTGCCGGTTTCACAGCGGGCTGCTCAGTTCTGATCGGCTCCGTGCTTTTCGCCGCAGGCTCGTTCTCTGTCGGCAGCGGCAGGAAATCGCGGGCACCTGCACGCATACAAGCCATCAACAGTTCCTGATCGCTGCGCGCGGAGTATGCCATCACCGACTGTCCAATTTGAGACAGCTTCTCGATGATCTGCAACGCATAGCTTTCGTCGGTGTCGACATCGACCAGCACGAAATCAAAATTCTGCTCGAACATCTTCGGCAGATCGTTCAGTTGATCAGGATAATCAATAAACTCGTGGACCTTGCGGCCCTGGGATGAGGCGAGAGCCCGGGCAACAATCTGCCGGTGTGTGTCATTTGGGCCGATCAGGGCGACATTCATTCCCTTGGCGGCGTTCTTTTCACCCTGCGAACCTTGCGCGTTCGAAATCTCAGCTCTGGCGATCATGATCCTCGATCCTTCTTCTCGGTCAATGTCGACGCCCGAAGCCGCTGTGATTTCGCCACGCGGCAATTCTGAGTTCGACATGATGCAAAGCCTGATTTCGAAATGGGTTCTAGAGCCCATTCTGAAGATCGGCGTGCCAGCGGATCTGGGAAGAAAAGCCAAAACTGCCTGCGAATCCATTCCGGCATTCGCAGATCAAGATCCTTTGCATTCAGTTAAGTGCACAATCTATTTCCGGTCTAGCGGAGATTGCGCAGCCTGAATTTCGGTCCTGTAACGGTCATGGTATATGGACTTCTATGCCCTTTGGAACTACTAGGTACTAGGGGATACATGCCTTTCGTCACGTGCCGTCGGCGGCCAAACATTGTCCTTACAGGAACTTGATCGCTCAAACGCTTTGCTTTCACACCCTCAAGACGGAGCAAATCGATCGGCAAATGGACAGAGATCAGATTCATTCGCTGCCGCTATCCGGCCTTGAACACTAAAATATTGCCACACTATGTTTCTTCGCGTTGCTACACCAAACGATATCCCTGACATCGTAGCTCTTGAACGTACCCCCATGGCCCGCGAATTCGTGGGGCAGTGGAGCGAAGAACGTCACCTCAACAACATTACGGGTGGCGACTCCCGTTATTACGTCAACGAAACGGATTGGGGCGAGATCCAGGCCTATGCCATTCTGCGCGGCATTCAGGAGGATTCGCGTGCCATCGAACTCAAGCGCATCGTGGTCGCCGTGCCCGAGCGCGGTCTGGGCCGTCAGATCCTCAAGGAGCTAATCAGGATCGCCTTCCTCGAACTCGGCGCGCACCGGCTTTTCCTCGACGTGTTCGAAGACAACTCTCGCGCCCGCCACCTTTACGAAAGTCTCGGCTTCCAATATGAGGGCATAATGCGCGACGCTGCGCGACGTGATGGACGCTGGTGCAATCTTCACCTGATGTCGATGCTTGAGTCGGAATTTCGCCAGCCCTGATCCCTGTCTCTAAATCCATCGTGGTCCCTCAGTCACGCTCCAAGTCACAGCCCTGCGATATACACTTTTCAGTGATGGAAACTACGGGTTGCGGTACGGCAATCGTTACGCCTTTCCGGGCGGACGGATCAATCGATGAGCCGGCGCTGTGGGCGCTGGTGAACTGGCAGATTGACGCAGGCATCGACTTCATTGTGGCCTGCGGATCGACCGGAGAAGCGGCCACGCTCGAAGAACAGGAGTGGCTGCGCGCAGTTCGTATCGTCATCGAAGCCTCGGCCGGTCGTGTGCCTGTCTGGGCCGGTTGCACCCATAACTCCACCAAAACTCTGCTGCGTCTCGCTACCATGCTGCGCCAGGTGCCGGGCGTCGACGCCATCCTTTCAGCCAATCCGTACTACAACAAGCCAACGCAGGAAGGGCAGTTTCAACACTTTCTCGCGCTCGCAAAGAGTGTGGACCCCATACCCGTCTGCCTTTACAACGTGCCCGGACGTACCGGTGTCAATCTGGATCCACTGACCGTCGTTCGCCTCGCCGCCGCAGCACCCAATGTGGAAGCCATCAAGGAAGCCAGCGGAAAGCTTCCCCAGATCGCGGAACTTGTGCACTCTCTTCCATCGAGCTTCAAGATTTTTTCCGGCGACGACAACCTTGCTCTCGCTGCGATCGGGGTTGGCGCGCAAGGATTGATCAGCGTGGCGTCCAATGAGATTCCTGCAGAGATGGCACGTATGATCGGCGCCGCCCTTCGCGACGAGTGGTCCGAAGCCCGCGAACTTGAGCGCCGCTATGGACGCCTTTTCGAAGCAAATTTCTGGGAGTCAAATCCTGGCCCCGTGAAGACTATTCTTAATTTGATGGGCCGCGCATCCGATACAGTGCGCTTGCCTTTGGTCCCGCCGATGCCGGCCACCCGTGCTAAGCTCGAGCGCCTCGCTGGAGAACTTGGGCTCTTGAAGTTCGCTGTACCCGCCGGCGACCTGCGTATGTTCTGATTTTCACGAATCGTCGCGCAGAAAAATTTGGGTCTCCCTGTCGAAATGAGAACGCACCGCGCGTCATCGTGGTGACGGCGCTTTAAACCACCGCCCAAAACTCAAACGGAGGATCATCCCAATGCAATATCTGTTGACCCTTTACGCAGAAGAAGCAGGTTTCCAGCGCATGACCAAGGAACAGCAGCAACAGGGTTATGCCGCGTACATGGCATACACTGAAGCGCTGAAACAGGCGGGCGCCTACGTGGGTTCAAACCGCCTGCAGCCCATCGCCACAGCAACCACGGTGCGCACTGCCGATGGCAAAACGCAGGTTCTCGACGGCCCTTATGCCGACACCAAGGAGCAGCTCGGCGGCTACTTCCTCATCGATGCTCCTGATCTGGATGCGGCACTCTCGTGGGCCGCACGTTGCCCCGGCGCGCAGCACGGAGTAGTTGAGGTCCGGCCCATCTGGAAGATGTAAGCCATGAGTGACTCTCAAGACGGCGTGCGACCTTGCGACCCATGTGACTTGGCTGAGCAGGTTGCGCGCCGCAGTTATGGCAAGCTCGTTGCGTTTCTTGCGGCAACCACCCGCGACGTGGCATCCGCCGAGGACGCACTTTCTGAAGCTTTCGCCACGGCGCTGGCAGACTGGCCTCGCAACGGCTGCCCGCAAAATCCTGAAGCGTGGCTCATGACGGTGGCTCGTCGCAAATTCCTTGATGCTTCCCGGTCCTCGCAACGCGAAACAGCTTCGGATGAAATCGACGAAGCAGCGGCCATGCCATTCGACGAGGAGTCGGCGGAGATCCCTGATCGCCGTCTTGGCCTCATGTTTGCATGCGCACATCCTGCGATCGATGCAGCCATCCGTGCGCCCCTGATGTTGCAGGCGATTCTGGGTCTCGATGCCGCTCGCATCGCGTCTGCGTTTCTTATCTCCCCTGCCACCATGAGCCAGCGGCTGGTTCGCGCTAAAAATAAAATTCGGCAGGCAGGAATTCCCCTCGAAATCCCCGAACGCAGCCAGCTTCGCGCGCGGCTAGCCACGGTACTCGATGCCATCTACGCCGCATTTGCCGAAGGCTGGATCGATGCCGCCGGAACAGATGTGGCACGTCGCGATCTCGCGGAAGAAGCCATCTATCTCGGCCGCTTCATTGTTGAACTACTCCCTGATGAGCCCGAAGGCCTGGGCCTTCTTTCGCTCATGCTCCACGCTGAGTCTCGACGTCAGGCTCGCCGCAATACGGATGGCGATTACATTCCGCTCACGCAGCAAAACCCAACCCTGTGGAATGCAGCGATGATTGATGAGGCTGAGTCGCTCCTTCACCGCGCCGGGACCATGAATATGGTCGGCCGTTATCAACTCGAAGCCGCGATCCAGTCTGCTCATGCGGTTCGCGCACGCAGTGGCCGATCCGATTGGGCCGCCATCGTGCAACTTTATGACGCGCTGTTCGCGATTAGCGGATCGCCCGTGGCCGCTGTCAACCGCGCTCTCGCTCTCGCCGAGTTACATGGCGCACGCCGCGCACTCGATCACCTTGATGAAGTCGCCGCTGATCCGCGCCTTAAGGAATACCAGCCATACTGGGCAGCTCGCGCCGAACTTTTCGCTCGCATCAACGCGCGCGACGAAGCTCGTCACGCCTACTCGATCGCCATCGGCCTCGAACGCGATCCCTCAGTGCGTCGGTTTCTTGAACAGCGCCGGATGTTGGTAGACGAATAAATGCGGTCGAGGTTGAGGGCTCGTGGAAAGAAAGTTTCCAAAGGGTAATGTATTGAAAGCTCTAAAGTTACCCGCGTCGCAGCAGCTTAAAAATAACTTAAGAATTTCACAACTTTCTTACCGTCACCGGTGTTCCCCTTGATAAGGACACAGCCAAAAAACACTTTCTTCCACTGTGACGCTGTGGACCCGACCCGCGAAAAGTTCCGTGAGGCCACGGATGTTCGCAGAAAGCGCGGTGAATCTGGAATGTTTATTTCAAAGTCAGGAAGGCACAACCTTCCGTCTCTTGTAGCTTTGACGGTTGCCACTCTTCTGGCAGCAGGCTGCGGCAGCAGCACAACCTCCATCAACTCAAACTCGCAAACAGTTACTGGCTCTGCGTTCGTGGTCGGCACTGACGCACCGATGGCCAGCGTCGTCTCCTTCAGCGTGCAGGTCGGCATTGCCGCCACTGATGAGAACGGCAATACCGTGCAGTTGGTCAGCGGATCGCCCACGGTCGACTTTGCGCGCTTCAACGGCCTGCAGACGCTGATCGACATGAATGATGTTCCGGTCGGCACCTATGCCAAGGTTGCCATTACACTCAGCAACGGCACCATCGGCTATCTCGACACCAGCACCGCCGAGCCAACGATCAAGACCATGCCGGCCAATCTCACCAACGCCACTGTCAGCTACACGCTTGCCAACCCGATGGTCGTCGCTCAAGCTGGCGCTCCTGTCGGCTTGCACATGGATTTCAATTTGCGCAAATCCATCGTCGTCAGCAACGGCCAAATCACCGGCGACGTAATTCCTACCTTCGCCGTGAACGGCGTCAACAACAACGACAAGGGCGCTTACATCGATGAATTTGACGCGGCTGTAGTCAGCACCGACGCCGGCAAACAGACCCTTACGGTGCAAGGTCCCCATGGCCGCCAGTTCACCGTCAACGTGACCGGCCAGACGGAGTGGGATGGCGGCGCCATGTTCAGCGACCTCACTTCCAGCAGCATTGTGCAGATCTCCGGCTCGCTTGATCGCGCCGACGCCACCATTGATGCGGACGAAATCGCTATTCTTTCCGACAGTGGTTTCTACGCCGCTGGCCAGGTCACCTATGTCAATCCTTCGTCAGGGCCTGCCACGAGCTTCGACCTTTACGTGCGCGGATTGCTGCCTACAACCACCGGACTAACGCTGGGCCAGATCGCAACCATCGATTTGAGTGGCAGCGAAAAGTATTCGATCTACTGGATGCACGGGCCATTCGCACAGTTCCTCTTTAACCAGAGCGGACTGCTACCAGGACAGCACATCGCCGTCGGCGGGCCAGCCAGCGGCGCAACCGATCCGACAAAGGTTACAGTGAAGCGCGTCGTTCTGCGTCACTGGGGATTCAACGGAACCGTGGTTCCCGGCAGCGTCAACACCGGCAACAACACCTTCCAGATGACCGTGAATGGGTTCGCCGGGCTGCTGATTCCGCAGACCGTTACCGTCTACATTCCTGACAACTGCGAATATCGCGACGGACTGACGCAATTGTCGGATGTCTCGTCTGCGACCAACGTTCGTGTTGTCGGGCTGCTGTTAAAAAATCCAACCAACGGCAACACCGTGCTCGTGGGTCATTACGTCGACGATCTGAACTGAGTTTGATTCTTTGATTTGGAGTTGAGTACTCGATACGCCGGAACTCGCACCGCGCAAGCGACCCGAGTTCCGGCGTTTCTTTTGCGCTAGAACAAGTCTCCAATGGGCGGAAACGTCAGAAGCACTCCAGCAGCCAGCAGAACGAAAGCGATTGCAACGATGCGCCCCGAGTTAACATCGCGGCTCTGCCAACGGTAGTGAAGCACGGCCCAGACTGCAAGCCACGCAATGATCGCCACAGTCGAAACGCCCGAAAGCGGCCCGGTTGGTCTATAGAAAATTAAAGTCCGGGCAAGCGGCGGCGCCTGGTCCGCAGCCACCGCAAGGGCCCCAATTGCAAAGCAACCGACGCCAGTTGCAAGCACAGCCGCGGCGCCTGGTCCGTTGGGCGTCATCTTCTCGGATCCCGAGCTTGCGGACTCTTGCTCCATTACTGACCTCCACTCATCAGGTGAATTGTTCTGCCGCCCTCAACTGGAGCATGTTTATTGAGTTCGGCGCCGAAAAACCCGGCAACCCCTGCGCACATAAATGAAGCAACCACGAAGGTCACTACCGCCGCCCGTAATTGTGGAAACTGCCCGATGCTTCGACGATATTGCGCGAACACCACTGCCGCCATCGTCATCGAAATCGGCGTCATCCACGCAATGTGCTCTTTCCATTCCATGCCGATCGCATGCCAACCGATTGTGCCTGGACTCGACTTGAGCAGCGCCTGCGGAAATGAATTCAGCGCACCCGTGCCCATGGGCGGCACTGCGCGATACCACGGGTAGATGATGTATGCGCCGGTCAGCACCGTGATCCATGCAATCATCGCCATTGCAATCAGCCAGCGACCAAGAAAGACCTCATCCCCTAATGAAATTGGTTGCTGAGAACCGGGTTTGTAGCGGCGATATAGCTCGACGATTGCAAAAGAACAAGCCAGCAGATAGAGGGCGCCGAATCCCATGCCATGCACCATCGTCCACAGGCCGCGCGTCGTTATCTCCATGGCATCTGCTCCGTCTTGCGGGCGATTCTCTAGCCCAAATCGAAATCAGAATCCGTTCTTCAGAGCGCGTCCCGAGTACATTGCGTTCTGCAGCATCGCCTTCTTGTCTTTGGAATCCTTGTCCTTGTCGTCGTCCTTTTTGTCGTCTTTACCCCACGTCCAGTAGAGCCCGAGATACGCGTAATTCTCGGTGCGGCCCGCGATAGAGTGGCCATAGGCAAACAAAAGCTGCATGGTGTCTTCGCCCTTCAAGTGCCAGTAGCCGCCCGCGTCGATCATGGTTGACGCCTGCGCCTGTGGTGTCAGAGGCCCTTCGCCGCCATGCGCAAAAATCTCCCCGGCAAGCTCGAGCTTCTTGCTCACTTCACGCTTCAACAAAAATCCGCCATACGGAAAATCGTGGAACCCATCCTGCGGGACTACCGTCTCGCCTGCCCCGCCATCGAAGAGCCACTTGCCCTCGTTTTTCTGCAGCCACAACGGCAGTCGGTACCAGACCTTGCCGACACCCAGGCCCTTGTCGGAATTGCCGGTCGGCATCTCAAACATGGTGAATGTGCCGATCTGGGGAATGGCCTTCGTCTCCTTGATGATCGCCAGTTTCACGCCCAATTCCATGTCGGTCAGCCCGGTCGCGCTTGGCCCCGAGCCGGATGGAGCGTACGTGGGATTATTTGCGGGACGAATTCCGCCAAACGGAAGGATTGCGTGCAGCTGCACCCGTGGCACCACGCCCCAGTTGAATTCAAATGCCGGCCCGGAGTAATCCGTTTCCGCTGGCGTCCCGTCTGTAGTGCCGAAAATGTAAAACTCGTAATGCTTGAAATCCACCGGCACCGGATCGTCAACCTGAAACGGCGGACCTTGGGCCCAGAGCTTTGCGCCGCCCAGGCACAGAAAGATAAACACCGTCGATTGGAAGGCGAGCGGCGTGATTCGCAGTAGATATTTCTTCAATTGAGGGGGAAATCGCACCGTTGAGGAAGCCATCTCCAGCCGAAGTTATATCGAATTTCGATAACAGTCAAGACTGTTGGAACGATCGCGGTATATTTGTTTTTGTGGCAGATCAGAAACGCCAGCTCTTCGACGGCCTCATCCGCATCCACGTGCTCCTGCACGCTGTGCACGAGCCTATTTTTGGTCTCGCCATGATGAAGGAACTGGAGCATCACGGATACAGCATTGGCCCCGGCACTCTTTATCCACTCCTGCACGGGCTCGAAAAATCGGGCCTGTTGCGCTCAGCATTCGATCGGGTGGAAGGGCGACGTCGACGGCTATATAAAATCACGCCCGCGGGAAAGCGTGCTCTCGAAAAAGCAAAGTTAAAGGTAGATGAACTTTACGACGAGCTTCACGAAGAGCATCCGCGCAAAGTGACCGGCAAAGATCGGCCAGGATGAGTGGGATCTCCATCTCGACTATCGTCGATTATGTGCTGGCTGTTTGTGTTCTCGCGGCGCTCGTTGCCTCTGTGATTATGTGCGCGGCGGACGCAAAGCGGCGGGGCAAATCGCCAGTGCTGATCAGTCTGATGGTGATTCTGTTTTTTCCTGTGGGCCTGTTCGTGTGGCTCGTCTTCCGACGCAAAAACCAACGGCCCTGATCGGAAGATAGACTTTCCTTGATCTTCGCGCCCAGTAGTTGAATCGCTATCCGGCCAGCGCCTGCTTCACCATATCGCTCACGATGCGGCCTTCTGCGCGCACCCCCACCTGTCCAAGCCGCGCCTGCACCGCCTTGATCACCGGACCCATATCTTTGGGCGTCGGTGCGTGCCCCGTTGCGTTTGCGTGCTCGGCAATCACCTCAGCGACCATTGCCCGCAGGCCAGCTTCGTCCATCGCCTTGGGGAGAAACTCCTCGATCACCACGATCTCCGCAGCTTCCTTCGCTGCCAGTTCGGGTCGGTTCCCTTTTGTGAACTGCTCAATGGAATCCCGCCGCTGCTTGATCATCGTAGCCAGCGCCTGCTGCTCTTCAGCCGGCGTCAGCGGCCCCCGCTTCTCGATCGCCTTGTTCTTCAGCGCGTTCTTGATCAGTCGCAGCGTTTGCGTGCGCTCGGCGTCATGGAGCTTCAATGCGGTTATAACCTGCTGGCTGATTTGCGCTTCGAGTGCACCTGCGTCCATAGCTTCCTCGCAATCAAACAATTCTCAAGGCTTGTAGCTCATCTAAGTCTATCGCCTGCCAATCATAATCTCGGCTGGCCGCTGTGGGAGCAGCCCTACCCAGTACCCGTCACAAACGTAGCAGCCTGTCTTCGTTTTGCACAATTTCCATTTCACAAATATCACATATATGTGTATTCTGTGATTTCAATGGTTCTGCGCGAACAGATCCTTCAGTCCTAAGCCGGGAGGCTAAGCCTATGATTCGAAAGACTCGTCTTTTTACCCCAGGCCCTACTCCGCTGTTACCAGCCGCCCAGTTCGCTATGGCGGCCGCCGACATGCACCACCGAACTCCCGAGTTCCGCGCCCTCTTCCAGAAGGTTCTCGCCCAGCTCAAAGTCTTCGTTGGGACCAAGAACGACGTCCTTCTTCTCTCAAGTTCCGGCACCGGCGCCATGGAGGCTTCCGTTTCCAACCTCACCTCGCCCGGTGACCGGGTGCTGGTTCTCACCGCCGGTAAATTCGGTGAGCGGTGGACGGGCCTGGTAAAGGCATTCGGCTGCGAACCGGACGTCGTTACCGCGCCCTACGGCCAGACATTCGATCTTGCCCAGATTCGCGCTGCCCTCAAGCCCGAGCATCGCGCTGTCTACGTGCAGGCCACGGAAACCTCAACTGCTGTCCGGCATGACGTGGAAGCGATTGCGAAGCTGGTCCGCGAAGTCGTGCCCGAATCAATCCTGGTCGTCGACGGCATCACCGGCCTCGGCACCACCCACTTCGATGTCGACGGATGGGGGATCGACATTCTTATCGGCGGCTCGCAGAAAGCGGTGATGATTCCTCCCGGCCTCGCTTATCTCAGCGTCAGCGAAAAGGCATGGGCGGCGATGGAGAAATCCAAAAATCCACGCTACTATTTTGATCTCCGCAAAGAGCGCAAGAATGCCGTGAAGGGCGAAAGCGCCTATACCCCAGCGGTCGCTTTGGTTGCAGGTCTCGGTGCCGCGCTTGACTATATTGCCGGGCAGGCCGGTGGCGATCTCGAAAAAGGCCGGATTGCACTAGTCGACAATGCCCAAGTAAACGCTGCGGCGGCGCGCGCCGGACTGGTTGAGCTCGGCTTCACGCTCTTCGCCCCGACTGCTCCAGCCGCGGCTGCTACCGCTGTTGCCGTGCCCGAGGGCATGGATTCGGGAGCGGTGGTGAAGGCGTTGAAAGCGAAGTTCGCACTGGTCACCGCAAACGGCCAGGGCGAGATGCAGGGCAAGATCTTCCGCGTCGCACACCTCGGCTTCTTCGATTACCTCGACACCGTAGCCTTTCTCGGCGCCATGGAGCACATCGCGAAAGACACGCTTGGCCTCAAAGTTGAGTACGGTAAGGCCGTCGCGGCTGCGCAGAAGGTCTACGCAGAAGCGACGAAGGGATAGCCGCAATGGCTGAACTCTCGTTCGGTGCAAAACTTCTGATCGCGCGCAGGCAGCTCGACCTCTACTCGTATCAGATGGCTGAGCAACTCGGCGTGCACCCAAACTCCATCACCAAGTACGAGCGCGGCGAGGGCAAGCCCCATGCGGCCGTGGTGCGCATGTTCGACCTGCTCTGCGAGAAACACAACATCCGTTTCGACGAATTTGAAACTGAGTCCGCCACTGCGGCCAAGGGAGACAAGATGAAGATTGTTCTGGCGGAAAAAGTATCCCCCGCGACGCTCGCTGTTTTTGCCGCCGAACCCGGCTGGGAGGTTCTCACGCACGATCAGCTTCCCAATGGACTGCCGGCCGCACTTGCCGATGCCGACGCTCTCGTCGTGCGAAGCGCTGTCCAGGTTGACGACGCTTTGATGGAACACGCGCCGAAGCTTCGCGTTATCGGACGAGCTGGCGTTGGCGTGGACAATATCGATGCCGAAGCGGCGACACGTCGCGGTGTTGTTGTCATGAATACTCCAGGCGCGAACGCCGTCGCCGTTGCCGAACTCACCATCGGCCTCATGCTTGCGCTCGCCCGCAAGCTCCCGACCGCCAACAACACCATGCACGCTGGCAAGTGGGAAAAGAAGAGTCTCCAAGGCGCTGAACTTCGCGGGAAGACTCTAGGCATTCTGGGTCTTGGCCGTATCGGGCTTGAAGTGGCTCGCCGTGCGCGCGGATTCGGTCTCGAAATTATTGGCAGTGATCCGTTCGTCTCCGCTGCTGTCGCACGCGAGAATGGCATCCGCCTGGTTGCGCTTGATGAAGTCATCGCGAGTTCTGACTACATCACGCTCCACGTTGGACTCACCCCGCAGACTGCAGGTGTGATCAACGCGAAGTCTCTGGCACTTATGAAGAAGGGGGTCCGCATTATTAATTGCGCACGCGGCGAACTGGTCGACGAGGCCGCGCTCGTTGCCGCGTTGAAATCCGGCCACGTTGGGGGCGCCGCACTCGACGTCTTCACAGTCGAACCGCCCAAGGACTCTCCTTACGCGGAATTCGACAACGTCATTCTCACCCCGCACATCGCCGGTTCCACGGCAGAAGCGCAGGAAGCAGTCGGCATACAGATCGCCATGCAGGTGCGCGAGTACCTCAAGCTCGGCGTCGTTCAGAA
Organism: Telmatobacter sp. DSM 110680; assembly: GCF_039994875.1. Taxonomy (GTDB): domain Bacteria; phylum Acidobacteriota; class Terriglobia; order Terriglobales; family Acidobacteriaceae; genus Telmatobacter. Next base: position 5,465,695 of record NZ_CP121196.1, read on the forward strand.
TGCCGTCAACCTGCCTTCGCTTAGCCATGAAGAATACGTGCAGCTCGCGCCCTACATCGATCTGGCCGGTCGTCTCGGATCGTTTCTTGCGCAGGCTGGGAAGAGCGGCATCGAAGCCATTGACATCACCTATGCCGGAGCGCTCGTCGATGCCAAAACCGACCTTGTTCGCAACGCCGCCATTGAAGGTCTGCTGCAAGGCTCGGAGAACGTAAATCGCATCAACGCCGCGGCCATCGCGCAGGAGCGGGGCATTCGCGTGCACGAAGAGAAGGAAGAGAGCCATCGCGGGGGGGCAGCCACCGTGCTCACCATTCATCTGCACACCGCGGCAGGCCGCAGCCATGCAACGGCAACGGTAATTCACGGCGAGCAGCCGCGCTTGCTGGAGTTTGACGGCATTGACATCGAGGCGCCGCTCGAAGGCAATCTGCTCGTCTGCCGCAACTTGGACGTCCCGGGCGTGATCGGCAAGATTGGAACTATCCTCGGCGAGCAAGGCGTGAACATCGCCAACTTCGCCCTGGGCCGTGAACGCAGCGGCGAAAAACCGGTGAAGGCCCTCGCGGTTGTGCAAGTGGACGCACCGGTCTCGGGCGCCGTGCTTGACGCGCTTATGACGATCGAGGCGCTGCTGGAAGCGAAGCTCGTTCAACTTCAATAAACATGTGCAACCGATGGGTTGCGCATGGTCAACCCATCACGCCAGGCTTCCCCAGCCACGAACGCACGTACGAAGCCTGACCCACGTGATACATTTCGTGCTGGGCCATGAAGTTGATGGTGCCGCAGAGCATCCCGTCCGCGCTCGGCGGTCCCGGCTTGGAGGCTGGTGTGTCCAACAAATCCTCTGAAGCCGCTTCAAGCGCCGCATTGAGCCGCGTGCAGGATTCTTCCCAAGCCTCCATCACCTCGCTTGGCGTCGGAGCATCCTGCGAGTCCTCGCATTTCGTCCCTCGCGCATAAAGACGCATCCACGGTTTTGTCCACTTGTCGCCGAGCCGCGCTAGGACCATGGACCGCGACCAGGCGAGATGTCCCACGATCCAAAGGATGTGATTGGAATGATCGTTAGGCCTCGTCAGCCAGTCCGCATCACTCAGTCCCGCGAGGCCCTGCTTCAGAAAACTGGCATTCAGGTTGTAACTTTGCGAGGCGACGGCGAGGCGTGGTGAAAGAGCCATGAAAATATCCTCCAATAAGCCACACCAGCTTACACGTTGCGCTTAAAGCAGAGAAATATTCTGCCTCAGTTCCGACCGAGGTCAAGCGCCGTTGCATGACGAGGCTGGTAGAGACCCAAGCCACCGCCGCCCGGCAACCGGACCGTTGTCGTAATTCCCCATCCGGCCTGCACAATCTCAGTTGTTTCTGCGCCCTTGCTCTTGAGCGAGTCCATCGTCGCGCGCAGGTCGTCGCACATCAGGTAGATCACGCTGCCTGAAAGGTCGTGATCTGCATGATGCTCCACAAACTTGCCGTCGCCTCTATGAATACCCATCTCCGCAGGAGGCAGCGCAAAAATCAGCCATCCCTCCCCGGCATCGACAGACGAAAATCCGAGCACGTCGCGAAAAAAAGCGCGATCCGCTTCCGGATCGCGACTGTAGAGAAGAAGATGAATGCCGTTGATCATGATGGGCGGAATTCTACCCGTGTCTCGCGAACCCCGCCCACTGAATTCTCAGCTTGCTGCACTATTGAACGGGATGCGCTTTTCCGTTTTTTAGGCTTTCAAGGATGATCGCCTTTACCATGCGGTCAGCTTCCTGCGCGATTCTTCCCTGCTCCTCGCCCAGCCTTCCCTGCTTCGCGCCGAGTTCACCCTGCATAGCGCCCAGCTTGCCCATCTGCTCGCCAAACTCGCCCTGCCGCGCACCGATTCTGCCCTGAATCTCCCCAAGCTTGCCCTGCAGATCGCCCAGCTTCGACTGCAACTCGGCAAACTGCTCTTCGTTCATTGCCTTGCCCTGGTTGGCTTTCAGCTTGGCCATCGCTTCGTCAATCTGTGCGATCTCCTTGCTCATATCGGGAGTGGGTACGCTGGCCTTCTCCTGCTGACGACCAAGTTCTTCCTGCTGTTTGCCTAGAGCTTCCTGCTCTTTGCCCAGCGCCTCCTGTTGCGCTCCGAGCGCTTCCATCGGCTTATACATCGCCTCGATCTGCGCCAACGTGCTGGGATCGTCCACAAAATACGGCTTACCGTCGCGTACAAACCAGAGGAAGTCGCCGTGCGCCTGCTTGCGCGCCTTTGCAAGTTCATCGCGACGCCCTTCAATCCAATCTCCCGAAAAGGACATGTGATTCATGTCGTCGCCTCGGATAATGGCGTACGATTCGCCATTCGAGGAGTAGGAGTAGTGATACCCGGAGTGCTTCCCATTGTTGCTGTAACTTGACGTCCCGCTTTCACTCGTCGCGCTTTGCCCCACCCCGTAGCCGCGACCTTCTCCGTAGCCTGCGTGCGGCGCAATAAGCGCCAGTGTCCGACCGCCCGGACGAACGACGATCAGAGACGAAGGCTGCCCCGGTGCCCTCGGGGCAATCAGGGTCATTGCTCCCCTCGCCGGAGTCGGAGGCAGAACCGTCAGGTGTGCTGGACCCGCAGCCGGAGCAGGCGTAAGCGTAAGCATTTCGGGAGTTGCTGGCGCCGCCGGTGCAACGATTGCTGGCGTACCGGCTTGCGCGGGTAGAGGAGGCACTTCTTCCGGTGCGGCCAATGCTGGCTCACCAGCAACAGGCGCAGGCTCTGGCACATCGCTCTTCGGTGCCACCGGCGCGATAGCCGGGGGAGTAGGAACGGAAGCAGGAGCCGTCACTCCGGCGGTCGGAGCCGCGGCAGGTGCGGGAGGCACCGGCGATTGTTGTCCGGCAGCCTGAACACGCACGAGGGCAGTAGCAGCGAACAGAACCACTGGCACAACCAGCACAGCTGCAAGCGCGCGGCGCGAACCTGCAAACGCCTGCCGGAAAGAAACATCGTTCAACAACCGCTCAATGCGGCGCGAGACAGATCCACTGCGGGCCATGGCGACTCCTATCAGGGTTGGGCGCGGCGCTGCCGCGAATTCAAGCAATATCTGCGCATACGACGTTGGATCGGCAGCTTCTTCAAGGCCTGCGCGGTCGCTGATTGCCTCAGCTAGATCAGAGAGTTTGCGTTTGAGCCACCAACCTAACGGGCTGAACCAAACCACAGCGGCATAGGCGCCCGCCAGCAACTGCAGATAGAAGTCCTTCTGCCGGATGTGCGAACGCTCATGCGCCAGAACGACGCGAAGTTTCTCGCTGTCCCAGGTGCTATAGTCCATCGGCAGCACGATTGCGGAACAAATCGTGACCGGAGACGAAACTTCGGCACTGCACCGCAGGTCGACTGAAATGTCCGAGGCCGCCAACAATTCGCAGGAGATCGGATTCGCTCTGCGCCACAGTCGAAGCGCAACGAGCAGTCCGAATGCGAGGCGAACAAGGAATATCCCGGCGACTGCGAGATAGAGCAGAAGAATGACCTTGGTGACAGATAGCCCTGCACGCGGCGGCAATACAGCCTGCGGCGCGGCAGATTCTGTCTGAATTGGCGGCTGAGGCCTATATGCGACCACGTCCGCGTCGGAAGATGAAGATTGAGGTTCTGGCGCCGAAGCAGCGCGGTTTGCGACAGGTTCACTGACTGATGATCCCGCCTGCTGCTCGACCTGGGTCGCGCCTTCGCCCGCCGTGGCCGCTACCGCTGGTTTCTGCTCGAGCGATGTTTTGGCTTGAATCCTCGCCTGCAGTTCCTCTAACAATGTCTGCGGATCGGCAGGAAGCACGACTCTAACATTGGCCGGCAAGACGGTCCAATGCGCAGCCATCGGCAGTACTATCGGCATTACCAGTGCTCCCGCCAGCACCAGCCCCCAGGCGCCTTTTTGCGCCAGCACATTGCGCACGCCAAGCATCCGCAAGCCAATCCAGACAGCCAGCGCCAGCAGCACCGAACGAAGTGCCGCTTCAACCAGAATTGAGGAGATCATCTCTTGGCCTCCCTTTTGTTTTCGCCTGAAGTGTTTCGCTTAGCCGACTGCTTCTGCGCATCAGAGATACGCGTGGCCAGCCGCTGCAGTTCGGCCTGATCCAGCACTTTGGAATCCACCATTCCCACCAGTAGCGCCTCTACTGAACCATCGCAGAACCAATCCACGATGCGCTTCGCTGCACGACCCGCTACTCGCTGGCGCGACTCCGCCGGCTTGTAAATGAAGGTGCGGTCGTCCACGGTGTGCGTCAAGTAGCCTTTTTCTTCAAGCCGACGCAGCACTGTGCGGACCGTCGAGTCTTTGAGCGGCCGGTTCAACTCTTCGCGCGCCTTGTCGGCCGTCACCATGCCGAGTCGCCACACGATTGAAAGAATGTCCCGTTCCAATTCACCAAGTTCAGCTGGATCGTGAGTGTTACTTGCCATAGTGTTACGGACTGTAACATAGAAGAGAGGTGAGCACGCAAGATTATTTTTTTGTGGAAGAATTCGCAAATGCAGCCGAAGCACGTCTAAATGGCCGGAAGAGACAAGGTTACGCGTGCGGAAGCCTCAAATTCTAGGGTTGTGCAACAGCCTTCGACCGGATGACATCACAACAAGTAGGTTTTCGCACGCCGCCGAGTCGCGGTTTCTGTGCTCGGAAGAATGACCGCGGTATCAACGAATCTCAATAGAAAGAAGAGGGCTAAATCTTATGGCATCAAGCTTATTGGAAAAACAGGCGTCAGTTGAAGATGTACTTCGCGAAGTCTCCAGGCTCAAGTCCGTCGTTACGGAAGCCGTGGAGGAGGGCGTTCAAACGGCCGTGAAAGCCCTGAAACAGGGGCGCAGCGCTGCTGAGGATGTTATTTACGACGCTCGGCACACCGTAAAACAGAAGCCCCTGCAGGCGGTAGGCGTTGTTTTCGCGGCGGGCGTTCTTGCGGGCGCAATAATCGGCTGGCTCAGCACTCGTCGCAGCTAAGTTGAACAGCACTCGCGGGAGGTCGGGTCAAACCAACTCGACGTCCCGCGTTCACCATTGAAAAACTTAACGCTTGAGGGCAGGTGTTTCGCCACTTGAACCCTTTAAGTTGCTTTGTGCCATTTCGACCCGCGAATCACAATCTTTTTGCCTCAAAACAAAAGCGCCGAGACCAAAGTCTCAGCGCTTTATATCCTTTGCCGAAGGTTCTAGGCGCGGCTCATATAGGCGCCTTCGCTCGTATCCACACGAATTTTTTCGCCCTCGTTAATGAAGGGGGGCACCTGAACGACCAGACCAGTCTCGGTCTTGGCTGGCTTGGTTACCGACGATGCGGTTGCGGATTTCAGTCCAGGCTCGGTCTCGACCACGGTAAGTTCGACGAAAGACGGCAGTTCGATACCAACGGCCTGCCCATCGTGGTAGCTGACCTTGATCTGCAGATTCGGCGTTAGGTATTCAACGGCATCGCCCAGCGTCGAACCCTTCAGGACCGTCTGCTCGTAGTCGACTGGATTCATGAAGTAGTAGTCGTCGCCATCGGCGTATAGAAACTCCATTGAAATTTCATCGACTACTACCTTTTCGATAGCGTCGCCGGAGCGAAAACGGTGCTCAAACATCGCGCCCGACTTGAGATTGCGCAGTTTCGCCTGGATGAAGGCACGCAGATTGCCCGGAGTTCGATGCTCCACCTTGAATACGAGATGGAGATTGTCGTTATGCTTGATGATCATGCCGGGACGCATTTGGGTGGCGGGAATCGCCATAAACTTGAAACTCCTTGCTGTAGTTCAAAAAAATTGGCCTTGGCCCAATCTCCATTGTAACTTAGCGGCGGGTTCAGAATCTCGCGACCGCCTTCACCAGCGCACGTGCAACACTGTGTGTTGATCGGCACCGAAAGGAAGGCATTTGCGCGGACTGGATAGGAAAGCGGCGCCCGTCGGCGCGCTATTGGTGCTCTGCCTGCTGTGGGCTTCCGCCTCCCTTCGATCCGAACTGTTCCCTGGCTCGGCCGCCCCTGCAGCGTCCTCTCCTTTGCGCAGCCAAGCCATTCTCCTTTCACTTTTCGCCCTCGGATCCGCTGCCATGGCCCTGGTGCGCAGAGAACAGTGGCCGAGTGGCCGCACCTTGCGATTATCGGCAGCCGCCGGGATCGGACTCTTTGTAGTGCCTGCCGTTTTGATTGCAGTCGCAAAAGACTCCATCGACGATTCCACTCGGCTTGTATTGTTCTCTCTCGTACCGATATTCGCCGTGGTTTTGAATCCGCACCTCGGCACCTCTTCATCCGTTCAGCAACGCGGCAGTCTCGCAGCCAGCCTGGTCGCAGTCACGGGCACCCTGTTCGTCTTTCCGCTGGAACTTCCGCAGACGATTGCCACTGCTTTTGCTTTTGCTGGAATTCTCGCAGCGACCGCTTCAGTTGCAGCAGCTAACTGCGTCGCCGCCCGAATCGCCTCCGAACCTCCGGCTCCATCCATGTTGAGCTTCGCCACAGTCGTTACGGGATCTAGTGCGCTCGTTCTCGGTGCGCTCGGTGCTCTGACCGAACACCATTTGCCCTCTGCGACGCTGGTCGATCCATGGCTTGCGCTCGATCTTCTTGCCCTCGCGCTTCTCTTTTGGTTGATGCGCCGCATGACAGCCGTGCGCATGACCACGCGCTTCATCATCGCGCCGCTGCTGGCCAACCTCATCGGCCTCGCGTTTCTGCGGCCCGGCGTGCAAACCCGTGGATGGCTCGGCCTCACGCTGATTGCAATGGGATCTGGCTGGCTCCTGCTCGCACCAGAAGACGAGCCGGAGCGGACCGGCTCGTCGCTCAGCATCCATCAGCCCTGATGAATATTCAGGCCCGCGCTTCGTACACCAGGTTGAACGGCGTTTGTGCCACGCGACGGAATCGCGTAAAGCCGCCTCCAGTCACAACTTCGCGGATGCGCTCCTCGCCGGCTTGCGCGCCGAGCGCTGCACCTACTTCCTGCGCCAGCGACGCAGGCGTGCAGAGCATCGTGGACGCCGAGTAATAGATGCGGCCCACCGGGTTGTGGTTCTGCTCCGGCGTGTCGTTGGCGAACGGCTCCACGATCATCCACGTCCCATCCGGTTTCAATGACGACAACACATGTTGCGCAGCGCCTTTGGGATCGCCCATGTCATGCAGACAGTCAAAGAAAGTAACCAGATCGTATCCGCCGTTCACGGGATAGCTTTTGGAACTGGCAACTTCAAAGTTGATCTGGTCGAGAAGACCATCGCGGCCTGCTACGTGGCGTGCGTACTCAATCGACCCGCTGTGATAATCGAATCCGATAAACCGCGACTTCGGAAATGCCTTCGCCATCAACATCGTCGAAGCACCGTGTCCGCAGCCCACATCGGCAACCGCGGCGCCTTTCACAAGCTTGTCCCCCATTCCTTCCAGCGCCGGAATCCAGGTGCTCAACAGGTTCTGCTCGTAGTTCGGGCGGAAGAATCGCTCCGTGCCAAAGAAAAGATTAGCGTCATGCTCATGCCATCCGACGCCATCTCCGGTCCTGAACGCTTGCGTGATCTTGGGTTCATCTTTGAAGCAAGCGGAGATGATGTGGAACGCGCCGGGCAGGTCGACCGTCGTAAGCGCGAATGCCTGCTCCGGCGGCAGCTCAAATTTCTTCGAAGCTGCGTCGTACATCACGTAGCCGCTCGCGGCATTGGCATTAAGCCACTCCCGCACGTAGCGTTCGGTTGTTTTTGTCTTCGCTGCGAGTTCTGCCGGAGAAAGCGGACCGGCACCGGCCATCGCTTTATAGAGTCCCAGCTTGTCGCCGATTACGATCAGCGCCGCGTGCATCGCAGCGCCCATATCCATCACTGCCTTCCCCATGAAGGCGTCGAATTTCGCCTGCTCGAAAACCGGTGCAGTTGTAGTGGTTGCCATGCTGACCTCCAGTTTTTGCCGTATGGGGCCCGGGAAGAGGATGATGCTACGCCCGGCCGAAAAGCGCTGTCAAAGACTTTTTGGAGTCATCGCCGGTCACTCCATATTCGCGTCGGAAACGTTTTTCCCTCCTGCCAGAGTCGATCTTGCGATGCCAAATGCAGCAACCCATAAAGCTCCGTTTCACCTGCATTTCCCTGTTCGTAGGAATTTGGTTGTAACCGCCTTCATCCGCTACCATGGCTGCGATTCGATGGCGACCGATCAGCCGCCCTGGAGTTTTCAGATGAAGCGCCGTCTTGTGTATTCTCGCCTCGCTTTGCTTTTGTCTGCGCTTTTATTGCTCGCATTCAACTTCGCACAATCAACGCCATCGCCCGCACAGAATGCACCTACGATGACGGCATCAGCTCCGTACAAAAATACGGGGCTCCCCGTGGATCAGCGCGTAGCAGATTTGCTGAAGAGCATGACGATCGAAGAAAAGGCATCCATGCTTGCTGGCTCAGGCTGGATGGAGTCGGCTCCGATTGAGCGCCTTGGCATTCCCGCCATCAAGATGGCCGACGGTCCGATGGGCGTGCGCTCCTGGGCCGGCAGTTCGGCAATCACCAATTCGTCCACCAACACCGTTAAAGTGCAAACGACCTCATTCCCGTCGGGCGTTGCCATGGCGGCCACTTGGGATCCCGCGCTCGTGCAGCGTGAAGGCCAGGCCATTGCGCAGGAGGTCAAGGCGCTTGGCCGCGATATGATCCTCGGCCCCACCGTCAACATCAATCGTGTTCCTCTCTGGGGACGCAACCTTGAAGGCTATGGCGAAGACCCATATCTCTCCGGACAACTTGGCGTCGCCTACATTCGCGGCGTCCAGGGCGAGGGAGTAATCCCCTCCGTCAAACATTTCGCGGCTAACAACGAGGAGTTCGAACGCCACCGCCTCGACGAAAAAATCGACGAACGCACGCTCCACGAACTCTACCTGCCAGCATTCAAGATGGCCGTGCAACAAGCCGATGTGTGGACAGTCATGTCGGCCTACGAAAAGGTCAACGGCCAATACTGCGCGGAGAATCCCTACCTCCTGACCGACATTCTGAAAAAGGAATTTGGTTTCAAGGGCTTTGTTATTTCTGATTGGGGAAGCACTTATTCGACAGCGCCAACCGTGAACGCTGGCATGGATCTCGAGATGCCCGGCGGACCGCCCGCCAAAGCCATGTTGTCCAGCCCGCGAACCATCATGAGTGGCAACAGCGGGGCTTGGCTTGAAGCCGGCAAAGTATTGGCCGAAGTCAAAGCAGGACACATCTCTGAAGCCACACTCAACGACAACGTCGGCCGCATCCTGCGCGTCATCATGCTCAGCGGCATCATGGAACATCCCCACACCGCAACGGGCGAAGTGGACACGCCTGAACAGCAGAAGGTAGCACGCGACGGCGCAACCGAAGGCATCGTTCTCCTCAAAAATCAGGGCTCGTTGCTCCCGCTCGATCCATCGAAGATCCATTCCATCGCCGTCATCGGTCCCAACGCAATCGTCGCGCGGACCGGCGGCGGAGGCAGTTCACTGGTGCGCCCGAAATATGCAGTCTCTCCGCTCGACGGAATCAAGAAACGTGCCGGTGAAGCAGTTCAAATCTCCTCTGCGCTCGGGGTCGGCATGGAAGGCGAGGATGCCGCGCACGACACACCCGAAGCGCGCGAGAACGATCTGAAGGTAGCCACCGACGCAGCATCCAAAGCCGAAGTAGCAGTCGTCGTCGTAGGCCGTTACAACAAGAACGAGTCCGAGGGCTTCGACGTCAAGACCATGGACCTGCCCGCTGGCCAGGACGAGTTGATCGCAGCCGTTGAAAAAGCCAACCCGCACACCGTAGTCGTTCTGAACACCGGCGACCCGGTAACAATGACGAGATGGCTCGACACCACGCCCGCGCTGCTCGACATGTGGTACGGCGGACAGGAAGGCGGCAACGCCCTCGCATCCATCCTCTTCGGCGATGCCAACCCATCCGGAAAGCTCCCCGTCTCGCTCCCCAAAAAGTTCGAAGACTCACCTGCCGCAAAGACCTACCCCGGCCAGAACCTCCACACCGAATACACCGAAGGCCTCTACGTCGGCTATCGCTACTACGACACCAAAAACGTCGAGCCACAGTTCCCCTTCGGCTTCGGCTTGAGTTACACAACATTCGAATACAGCGATCTGAAAGTGATCCCGTTTACAACATCCGAAGGCACCGTCAAATGGGGCGGCACTCTGGTCAGCCTGAAGGTAAAAAACAGCGGTTCTCGCGCCGGCGCCGAAGTCGTCCAGATCTATGTCCATGACGCACACGCAAAAATTGACCGTCCAGCGCACGAACTCAAGGCCTTCGGCCGCGTTGAGCTAAAACCCGGTGAAAGCCAGACGATCAAGTTCCAGCTAGACCGCTCCGCATTCGAATACTGGAGCCCGCAAACCAAAGTGTGGACCCTCGATCCCGGCACCTTCGAGATTCAAGTCGGTGCCTCATCGCGCGACATCCGCCTCAAGGCGCCTGTCAAAATCACACACTGATAAACTCGGAGCAGATGCCTAGGCAGGTTCACTACAACGCGGCAGAAAACATTCCGGCTGAAACCGCCGCAGATCCGTATCTGAGGCCGGCATTTTCGTTCAGCAATCGCCTGCGGCGCCTGGTGTGGAACCTCTGCTGGGCCATCTTCTATCGCTTCTCGCCGCGTCCCTTCTTTGCATGGAGGGCATTATTACTCCGCCTCTTCGGTGCTCAGCTCGGACCCACCTGCAAGTTCTATCCATCCTCGCGCGTGTGGGCTCCGTGGAACCTGACCTGCTCTGACCTGGTCGCCGTGGGCGATGGCGCTGAGATCTATAACCCTGCACCCATGCGCCTCGGCTCCCACGCAATCCTCTCGCAGAACTCCTACCTCTGCGGCGCAACCCACGACTTCGACAATCCGGGCTTTCCATTGCTGGCCTACGCCATGGAAGTCGGAGACTACGCATGGGTCGCCGCACGTGCATGCGTCGCGCCCGGGGTCAAGATTGGGGAGGGTGCAGTCCTTGGGCTTGCATCGGTGGCCACGCGCGACCTGGAACCGTGGGGCGTTTACGCTGGATCACCCGCAGTCAAAGTAAAGCAACGCAACCGGACCACAATTTAGCGGGTGTCATTCTGAGCGCACGGGGCCCCAAACGTAGTTCAGTTTGGGGGTGGTAAGCGAAGAATCTGCTTTGGGGTTCCCTGATGGCACTGTTTTACTGCGGCGCGTAAGGCTCCACGCGCAACATGTCCGACAGCACTCCGCGCTCTTCCGGACTGAACTGGCCCTGGTAGCGGCTTGAATTCAGAACGATCGACCGCTGATCGGGCGGAACCGCCTTGAGATCCCGGAAAGCATTGCGCATCATTGATTGACGATCAGCCGGCATCGCAGTCCATCGCCTTGCCGACTGCGCAACGCGCGCACGATCTTCAGGTGAAAGCCGTTCCAGATTTTCAGCGCGCGCCAGCCGCCGTTCCCGCTGTGCGTCAGGCAATTGATTCACGTGGTTCAGCTGATTGATCACCCGCTGCTGCTCGCCCTGCGGCAAACGGCGAAAGCTCGGATCGCTGCGCAACATTTGTTGCTGTTGCGGCACCGGAGTGTTGCGATGCGTATTCAACCATGCGCCCAGATGACCGGGAGGTGCATACAACTGCTGTGCCGTCCCGGTAGTTCCAGGCCGCGTATATCCGGGAGCGTTGTAGCCCGGAGCAGGCACGGCACCGCGCAATCCCGTTTGCGGTGCATATGGATTCTGAACCGGACGCTGTACCTGCGATCCGACTGGGGGCCGATATTGCTGAACAGTCTGACCGGGATACCCTTGCGGCGCTCGCCCTGGATATTGCTGCTGCGTCCTACCGGGATATTGCTGCGGCACACGATTCTGATACTGCGGGCCCCTTGTCTGTTGCGAGGCTTGCGGCCGTGTGTTCTGCTGCCGCGGAGCGGAGTATCGGGGAGCCGGACGCGAATTATTTTGGGGCTGCGCAATGAGGGTAGCCACGGGCAGGCACAACGAGGCTGTCGTTACAGCGGTTATAGCCGCTGCGCGCAATGCCCTCGCAATATCTTTGTTCCTCGCCCCATTCATAATCTGGCTCCCGCCATTCTTTCGTTATTGCGCCTGCGGATCATCCGAATTTGGATTGTCCGAGATTGCGTCGTTCGGGTTATCTGAGATCGCCTCCAGCTGATCCAGCACCTGCGCGTTGCTATCGAGCGTCTGCAAATCGTGAACCACCGCAGCCTCCGGTCCCTGCTGCGGCTGTGGAGTTTCCACGTTGGTCACACCAAGGTACGCTCCGCCACCCACCAGCAACATCACCGTCAGCGCCATTGCGGCAAGCGGCCGCGCATGCATCGATGGACCATACACAAAACGAGCGCGAATGCGTTCTAACCATGACTGGGGCGGAGCTTCACGTTCTTCGCGCATCCGCGCACCTAGCCGTGTCATGAAGTAGGGATTGGGCTCCGGCGCTGTCCAGGCATCCATCACCGCCATGGTCGCGCGCATCTCTTCCAGTTCCTTGCGGCAGCTGTCACACTCGGCCACATGCGTCTTAACCTTGGCAGGCGCCGCTTCAGGATCGAGCAGCATGTCTGCCAGCGTCGTTTCCATCGCGGTGCATTTGTTCATCGTTTTCATCGCTACCACCCCACTCCGCCGGTGTTGCCCGGCTTTCAATCTCTACACAAAATCTTTTAACTTGTCCCGCAGCGTCTGGTAAGCCCTGAACAGCAGCGACTTGGTCGCCGACTCACTCAGTTTCAACACGTCCCCGATCTGTCGATAATCCATCCCCTGGTACTTATGCATCAACACTGCCATGCGCTGGCGCTCCGGCAAAGCCATTACGTGTGCCCGGATCGCTGCCATGCGCTCATCGCGCAAAATGCTCTGCTCCACCGATGGCGTATCGTCCGCCACATCTGGAGTGGTGCCTGACTCTTCATCCGGTGCATCCAGATATACCGTCGACGCAGATCGTTCATGCCGGGTGTCGCGTGCATGGTTTACCGCAAGATTCGTCGCAATGCGATAAAGCCACGTGGTGAACTTCGCCTCTGCACGGTAGCTCTCACGCGAACGATACACCCGCAGGAAAACTTCCTGCGCCAATTCTTCGGCAACCGCCTGGTTGTGCACCATCCGAAACAGGAAACTGATCATGGCCCGGTGATATTTGCCGACAAGGTAATTAAAACCAGTCTCATCGCCTGCTGCCACCCGCAGCATGATCGCCGCATCGCTCGACTCGTCGATCGCATAATTAATGGGCTTTTGCGGATCGGACGCGTTCAGCGGTGCGCCGTGTCCCAGCGCCGGATTGTCCAGTACCAGGGTTGCCATATCATCTGGAACCCCATCTTCTTCGGAAGGTTGCGCATATTCGTCAGTTTCGGGATCTGATTTTGCGCCGTTTACGGGTTTTTTACCCGTTCCGGGCTCACCGGGACTGACTGATCCCAAACGGGTTGATTTCCCTCCGTCATCCTCTCGCTGGCTCGACATGGCAATCATTGGATGCCCTTCTATGCCGTCGCCCTCAGCAGCCGCCAGTTTCAGGCCAAAAATACCCACCTGGTCGAAGAAGGGAACCAGCCGCCTGTCCCCAGGAGCGGACTCGCGTGCATCTCGGATTAATCGTACAGGCCAGCGCATTCAGTGACTTGGAGCGATTTCCGTCGCCTCTGGGCTCATTGGGAGCCAAGGTTGGCCGTCGTGTGTCGCTGGTGATACTCTAACCTACGGGGAGCCCCTCTGGCCGCCCGTTTGGGCGCTTAACTCAGCGGTAGAGTGCCACCTTCACACGGTGGAAGTCGCAGGTTCGAATCCTGCAGCGCCCACCATACAAATCCCCCAATCTTCTGTGCGTTCTTCCGGCGATAATACGCGTCGATGTGACTGTGCATCAACAAGTTGCGCTCAGCGCCGCACTCAGCCAGTCCATGCCGGTGTCTTATCATGGAGCAATGTGCCCGCACGTTCGAACCCCTTCAAGACAGGAAGGATCGCGACCGATTAATGCTTGTTGAGCAACTCTCCCCCGATCAGCCAGCCTGCGATTTCTGTATTGTGGGCTCCGGCCCGGTCGGCATGGCCCTCGCCCTGGAACTCGACGAGTTGGGCCAAGAGATTCTGCTCCTCGAGTCGGGCGGCAGCGATCTCGACTCCAAGATCGCCGATGCCTCTCGGGCCCAGATCGTCGATCAGCGACGCCACGCCGACATGAGCCTCACCGTCTGCCGCGCCCTCGGCGGAACCTCCTGGACCTGGGGCGGCCGCTGCGTTGCCTATAACGACGCTGACTTTGCTGCTCGCAATTTTGTTCCGGACGCCGCGTGGCCCATCACCCACGACACCATTCGTCCCTGGTACGCGACCGCCTCAAAGTATCTGCTCTGCGGCAACGACCATTTCAACATTCCCTACACGCGCGCCTTAACCGGCGGGCTCACCATGGACTCAGTCGAACGCTGGGCCACTACCCCTCGCTTGATCGAGATTCATCGCGACGCGCTCATCCGTTCCCAGCGCATCAAGATCAGTCTGCGCAGCACCGTCGTCGGTCTCTATGTGAACGAAGACGGCAGTTGGGTTGAAAGCCTCGAAGTTGCCACTCCCGCCGGCCCGCGCACAGTGAAGGCCCGCAATTTCATCCTGGCCCTCGGCGGCGTCGAAACCAGCCGCTTCCTGCTCTCTATCCAGCAAAAGAATCCGCGCCTGTTTGGCGGGATCGATGGACCGCTCGGCCGATATTACATGGGCCACCTTTCCGGAAAAATTGCAACCTTGCAGTTGCGCAATCCAGAGTCTGTTTCCGACCTCGATTTTCATCTCGACGACGGAGCATGGTATCGCCGGCGTCTGATGCTGACGGACGAAACACAGCTGAACAACAAGCTGCTCAACGCCGTTTTCTGGGCTGACAATCCGGCTTTCTACGATCCCAGTCATCGCAGTCCCGTCCTCTCAGCCACGTTTCTGGCCATCGCCTTTCCGCCCACCGGTCGCCGTCTCCTCAGCGAGGCTATTCGTCTTGCCCACACCGGTCCTCGCCCTTACAAAATCGCCGCGCACCTCCGCAACGCCATTCTCGGCGCACCCGGCGGAGCAGTGGATTTGTATCGAGTCCTGCGCGATCGTTTTCTCGCCAAGCCGCGCAAGCCCGGCTTTATTGTCCCCAACAAGGGCGGAAGCTATGCCCTGCATTACCACGCTGAGCAGGCTCCAAATCCGCTAAGCCGCATCACCCTGACAGCAGAGAAAGACGCCTTTGGAATGCCCCGCGCATCCATCGACATGCGCTATTCCTGTCAGGACGTGGACAGCGTACTCGAATCGCACCGCCTGCTTGACCAGGCCCTGCGCGCCAATCAAATCGGGCAACTCGTATACTGGAATTCTCCTGAAGAAACCCGCGCATGGGTCGAAGAAAACGCAGGCGACGGATTTCACCAGATAGGCGGCGTGCGCATGGGAACCGATCCGTCCACCAGCGTCGTGGATCCCGATCTGAACGTGCACGGCCTGTCGAATCTCAGCATTGCCTCGTCGGCCGTCTTCCCCAGTGGTAGTCAGGCGAATTCAACTTTACTTGCCGTGGCTCTGGCCATGCGTCTCGCTCACCGCCTTGCAAATTCAACCAGCCGGCCATAAACAATGCGCACAAGTGATATCAACATCTCCGGCCAGTCGACACCTTTGAAGAACGTGTCGGTCATCGGCCTTGGTTGCGCCGCCATGCTCGGACGGGCCGGACGTCGCGAATCACTTGCCGCTCTGGGCGCCGCCTACGACGCCGGCATCACCTTCTACGACACCGCGCGTTCCTATGGCTACGGTGCTTGCGAGGGTCTGCTCGGCGAATTCTTCAGCACGGGTCGCCGCAGTTCCGTTGTTCTTTGCACAAAATTCGGCATTCTTCCCGGAAATCCCGGCGGCTGGAAGCAAAGAGTGAAGCCTCTAGCGCGTGCTGTGCTCGGCATCGTCCCACAGCTTCGCGGAATGGTGAGAAAGCATGCAGCCGATCAGTTCGTGCCCGGCCAGTTTTCTGTTGCCACGCTTCGATCGAGTTTTGAAACCAGCCTTCGCGAGTTGAAGACCGACTACGTCGATATCCTTCTCATGCATGGTCCGCCCGCAGGCGCCCTCCAGGACGAAGATATCCTTGAAGAACTTCGCCGCCTCGTCGACACCGGCAAAGTGCGCCTCGCCGGAGTATCCGGGGAAGGTGATGTCATTCGCACTGTGTTCGGGCAGCACTCACCGGTTCTGCAAGCAGCCCAATTTCCGATGAATCCTTTCTCGATGCACCTCGCATCCCAAACCCTCGACGCTGCGAAGTCGCTGATGCTCATCGCCAACCACCCTTTCGGCGGTGCCGAAGGAATCGCCAACTGTCGCACCCTGATCGACCGTCTCCGCCAGGATCCAGCCGTCCCGCAACCCCTGCGCGAGAAACTCGACGCGCGTGACCAAGGGCTGCTCCCCGAATTTGTCCTGAACAGCATCATTCGCGACACTGGCATCTCGGTCGTAATTCCGTCGATGATGAAACCCGCGCATCTCCACAGCAACATGCGCGCTATCGATCAGTGCCGTTTCTCGCCCTCGGAACTCCAGTTCATTCGCCACTCGCTTGCAGCAAATTCGCAAGGCCACTAGACGCGCTGGCGAGGCCGCGCTGCTTTATCATGGCTTCCATGTCGAAGAAGCTGCGCTGGGGTGTTCTAAGCACTGCCAGCATCGGAATCAGAAAAGTCCTGCCGGCCATGCAACACGCCCAGTACACCACTGTGGACGCCATCGCCTCGCGTGATCTTTCCAAAGCGCAGGCCGCAGCCGCCAAGCTCGGTATCCCCAAAGCCTATGGATCCTACGAAGAGTTGCTCGCCGATCCCGACATCGACGCCATCTACAATCCCCTGCCCAACCAGATGCACGTGCCTTGGACCATCAAATCTGCCGAAGCCGGCAAGCACGTTCTCTGTGAAAAACCCATCAGCCTCACGGTTGCCGAAGCCAAAACACTGCTGGCTATCCGTGCTCGCACCGGTGTCAAAATCGGCGAAGCCTTCATGATTCGCAGTTATACGCAATGGCTGCGCGTTGCCAAACTCTTGCGCGAAGGGCGCATCGGCCAATTGCGTTCAGTCGCAGGATTTTTCAGCTACTTCAACGACGATCCCGCCAACATCCGCAATCACATCGAGTCCGGCGGCGGCGCGCTGCTCGACATCGGCTGCTATTGCATCCAGGCTGCGCGTTATGGATTCGGCGCGGAACCTCGCCGCGTCATCGGCCTGATCGACCGCGACCCAAACTTCAAAACTGACCGTCTCACCTCAGCGATGCTCGACTTTGAAGCAGGCCACGCCATCTTCACCTGCAGCACGCAGTTGGTTCCCTATCAGAAGGTCTTGTTCTTCGGCGCCACCGGTCGCATCGAGATGCAAATCCCATTCAACGCACCCATAGACCGCCCCACCCGCATCCTCATCGACGAAACCGGTGAATTGTTCGGCAGCGGCATCAAGGTTGAAGAATTCCCAACTGCCGACCAGTACACCATGCAGGGGAATGCCTTCTCCCGCGCCGTCCTTGAAGGCGGCGAAGTTCCAGTACCCCTGGAAGAAGCCATCGCCAATATGGCCGTCATCGAAGCCATCTTTAAATCTACCGAAACACTGCAGTGGGAGAAACCGGCAAACTAGCTGGCGAGTTTGCCACGCTTCCGCCAATGAAAAGGCCCCTCATCGGGGCCTTTTTAGTTGTCTGTCTCTATCTCAACATCAGAAATAGGCTAGCCACTGAAACCACATTGAGTCCGCATCCTGTTCAAAGGATTTCGACAATTGCGTTGTGCCTTGCACCATTACGATGTTTTCGTTCGCCTCGGCTGTGTAGTCGATGGCGTGGGAAGAACCGGAACGGTACGCCCAGGCATCATCCATGTACGCGTACGCATAATTCGGCAACGGATTGGTGAATGAACCGTTCACTTCGGTTCGTTCAACAATCCACTCAGCGGACAATCCGGAGAAGGTGGTTTTTGGGGGAATGGCGATCGTTGCCGATACAGCCTTCTTTGTGTTGTAGTTCGCCAGGTAGTAGACGCCCACGATTTTCCCGCTCTGTACCGCGACCGCCGAATATGCGTAGATAACATCGCCCGGCGCGACGGTAAGATTTTTGACGATAACTTCTGCTTCGGGAATAAATTCGATCCATGCGTAATAGGTCGCCTTTCCTCCTGTGAATTGCTGCTCCGTTCCATCCTGAATCAAGTCGTTGCACTTGCAGTTGCCGTCAATGCCTACCCATTCCGACATGAAGCCATTCGTGGTCGAAGTAGAGCTGCCCACATTGGGAACAACCCACAATCCAACCACCTCGTCGAACACCGGGCTGCCGCCGATGAGGGACCATCCGCTCCAATTGCCTGAGCTACTATGCGTCGTATTCTCAACTACGGTGGACTGTCCTACACGCTGATTTGGACGGTGGTATCGACCGGTATTGACGACAAGTTCCGGAGTGATACGGGTGACCGACACAGCCTGCAACCAACGGCCATACGCTTTTGTATCGCTGATATCCGGTCGCTTGGGAAAACCAAACTGCTGGAGTTCTGTGTCGGAAGCGGCCGCTGGATCAAATCCCTCAGGGACGCTGTTGTAAGTCGTGATGTTGGGGACTCCCGGCAATGCAACCGCCGTGGAATACTGTTGAGCGTCAGCGGCGAGGCAGCCGATTGCGAGCACGGCCGCCATTGCGAGTGAATGTGGAATTGATTTGGTCATGACCTCTCCCGGCTGCGGTAGCAGCCGCAGTTGTGCCGGTTGGCAAAAACTTGCCATAGATCGAGCCTCTGGTTACGCGGGGGAGGTCTAGTGCTCGACCACTCTTGTCGGCTGTTTGGGGAACTTGCGAAATAAGTAATCACAGAAGTATTCCGCAATTACTTAGAGCAGTTAATTCTTACACTCCCTTCAATCTGAGCTTGCATCGTAAGGCCCATTGATAGCCTCGAGTTTCACCCGCGGCATTGCCGTGGGTGTACTCAAGAACTCGGGCATCCGTAGCAGGAAATCACTACCTCAATCGGCAATTAATTTCACTGCTCCCAGGCAACAAGCAAAAGCTTCTTTCGACTTACAGAGAGAAGGGGAATGAGATTCAAGGTGGACGACTTTGCCTCTTTGATTCATCCATCCGTTTACAGGTTGTAAATGTTCCTTCGAGAAAATTTCGAACACATTAGTTCTTACAAAAATTTGCTCAGCCAATTGCATTGCTTTGCCGGGTAAATCGTCGCACGCACCAATTCAGCGTGCCATTTTGCAATTTATTGGTGTGCTGGATCACATGTCGAGCGAGCAGAAGCCGGTTACACTTTGGAAATTGTGAGCCTCTACAATGCCTGTCGATGAAGAGTTAGCTACCCTGAGCTACAGCCATGGGGAAGACCGCCCCCTCCTCAACCTGACTATCGGCGATCTCCTCCATCGCACTTCGAGCCGCTATCCCAATCGTCTAGCTTTAGCCTCGCGTCATCAATCCCGCCGCATGACCTGGGCTCAACTCAGCGACGCCGCAGATCGCGTCGCTCGCGGTTTATGGTCGCTTGGAATTCGTCGTGGCGATCGTGTCGGACTCTGGTCGACCAACTGCATCGAGTGGGTTATGCTGCACATGGGCTGTGCCTGCGCAGGCGTCGCGCTGGTCAACGTGAACCCCGCCTATCGCTCTCACGAGTTGCAATACACGTTGACGCGGTCACGCATGAAAGCAATTTTTCTCTGGCATCAGGATAAGCGCGCCGACTATCAGGAAATACTCGAACGCGCCTGCCACGGATTGAGACTTGATTTACAGCACACCATCTACTTCGACTCGCCCGCATGGCCCGCGCTCCTCGATGCCCCCGGCCAACTGCCCGATCGCGTTGCTGTCGAAGACGTCGCCAACATCCAGTACACCAGCGGCACAACCGGCCTGCCCAAAGGCGTGATGCTCACGCACCACAACGTAGTGAACAACGGACAATTCCTCGCCCACGGGTTCCACTACTCCGAACTTGATAGCATCGTTGTGCCGGTTCCGCTCTTCCATTGTTACGGCTGCGTCATAGGGACCATGAGTGCCCTCAACTCCGGCGCCGCACTCATCCTGCCCAACTGGACTTTCGATGCCCGCGCCACCCTGCAAGCCGTGCACGACGAACGGGCCACCTCGGTCTACGGCGTACCCGCCATGTACGTCGCAGAGTTCGGCCTGCCCGATTTCTCCACCTTCGACTTCACCAGCCTGCGCACCGGCATGATGAGCGGTGCACCCTGTCCTGTAGAGCTCATGAAGCGGGTGCTCAATGAGATGCACATAGGCGAGCTCGTTATCGCCTACGGTCAAACTGAAACCTCACCCGTTGTCACCATGAGCGACGCCAGCGATTCGCTGGAAATTCGCGTCAACACCGTGGGCCGAGCCATGCCACAAACTGAAATCCAGGTAATATCCACCACTGACGGAGCGCGTTTGCCCATCGGAATGCAGGGCGAACTCTGCGTGCGCGGATACGCGGTGATGAAGGGCTACGACGGCGACCCTGTTGGAACCGCCGATGTGGTCAAGCCTGACGGCTGGCTGCACACGGGGGATCTCGGCGTGATGCGCGCAGATGGCTGCATTCACATCACCGGTCGTTCGCGCGATGTCATCATTCGCGGCGGAGAAAACATCTACCCCCGCGAAGTTGAAGAATTCCTCTACACCAATCCCAAAGTCGGCGAGGTCCAGGTTGTAGGAATTCCTAATGAGCGTCTCGGCGAGATCGTGGTCGCATGGGTCCGTCTGCGCCCCGGTGCCGAAGCCACCGAAGGCGAAATCCGTGAGTGGTGCAAATCGCAAATCGCGTATTACAAAATCCCCGAGCACGTGCGGTTCGTTGATGAATTCCCGGCTACCCTTTCCGGAAAGATTCAGAAGTACAAGATCCGCGAATTCGAAATCGAAGCGCGCGGTCTGCAATCTATCGCAACCACCGCAACCGCCTGATGAATTTTTCGATTCGTTCGATTGCCCGGAAATCGATCCCGGCATCCTAAGACTTCAGCAAGAGGAAAGACGCAAGATTTGAGAGCAGTGGGACGGCGCTCATGTGCAGCGCTGTTACGTTTGTACGATCTTGTTCACCAACCCCTGGAGGTAATTATGGCTCAGACAGATTTTTCTACCGGCGCCCTTGCCGCTTATTTTGAAAACAGCAGCGATGCCCGCAAGGCGGTCGATGCGCTGCAGAAGGCAGGCTTCTCATCCGCCCACCTCGGCGTCGCACATCACGGCTCATACACCGGCGAGTCCTCGACATTCGGCAACACAATCGTCTTCGAAACGGAGGACAAGGAGCCCTCGACTTGGGACAAGATCAAGTCATGGTTCAGCGGCAGCGAAGCTGAAGCACGAAAGGAAGATGAAGCACCCGGCGATGCTGCAAATCGCAAAGTCATTCCGCCGGCCGCCGAACGCCTGGACGAGGGATACGACGAAGGTTACGACGATACCTCCGATCTGCAGGGTTCGTTTACAGCCATGAATATTCCCGATGATCGGGCTCGCTACTTCGCGCATCGTTTCAGGAGGGGAAAGGATGCTGCCGTCGTCACCGTTCAGGCCGGCGACCGCACGGCTGAAGCACAATCCATCCTGGCGCAACATAACGCTGACTTTGGTGAAAGCGCCGTAACCTATGAGTATGCGGCGGAAGACAGGTCCTACCCCGGCGACCACATTCGCGAAGATACCCTCAATGACACACCCCGCAACGTGCAGTTACTCGGCGTTTTACGCGTGCAGACCGTGCGCGTCATTCCCGCCGACCAGGCACTTGGTAGAAAAGATCCGGGACGTGAACTGCCCGGCGACGTAGATAGCGAAGGGTTGTCAGACGATGAAGAGACGGGTCGAGAGCGATCCGCGTAGCCCCTGAATGCTAAGCGGCAGTCGCGACCGCAGCGGTTCTGGTGACCGTGACGACAGTGATGTCGTCCTCTTGCCCGAACCGCTTTGCCGTCTCAACAATTTCAGCCGCAGACTTCATAGAGACCTCCCGCGCGCGATCGAAGCCAAACAATTCGCCACCCGGCTTTTGTGCCTCAATCACCCCGTCGGAATAGAACGTAAGACGGCTGCCGATGTTCATGTGAAACTCGGTTGACTCATACTTCGCGGAGCTTGCGACCCCGAGCGGCAACGCTCCGGGAAGTTCCACTTCTTTTCCATCGAGATAGGGAGACAAATGCCCGGCGTTCGCGATGGTGACCTGCCCATCCGCACTGATGCGGGCTATGAGCGCTGTAGACAATGCACCGCCAGCGCGCCCCACGAGTCGCTCATTCAAATTTGAAAGCAGTTCGGCAGGATCTTTCGTGAATTCCGCCACTCCACGAATCGCGCCAACCAGCACAGACACCAGCATTGCGGCAGGCAGACCTTTGCCTGCGACATCGCCAACGACGATCAGAATGCCCGCCTCGCTGTCCGGAAGTATCTGGAAGAAATCGTCGCCAACCTGCTGCGCCGGCACATAGGCCGACTCCACCTTGAAACCCGGTACAGCGCCAGTATGCTCTGGGACCAGAACGCGTTGGACTTCCTGGGCCGCCGCCAGTTCGCCCTCAAGCTGCGCCTGTCTCCGGCTAATGTTCGCTGACCGCCGCAGGATGATAATGGACAGCGTAAGCGTCGACAGCATTCCGGTAAGGCTATGCAGCGAAACGGAGAATGGCCCAGCAGGCAGTCGATCGATCAGGTTCAGTCCACGAAGCGCTGTCTGCCGCCACGCCGGAGACTGAAAGAGCGTACTGAAAACTACCAAGGCATAAATGTAGAAGCTGAAGAGAACGACAGGAACAAGAAGAAGACCGGCTTCACGATTTCCGCGTCGCCAGTGGATGATCAGCACAATCGGAATGACTACTGAAAGAAGCACAACGAACGGGAGACCGGTTAGGGCCTGCAACTGGACTGGCAGAGTAATAAACCATCCCTGAAGTCCAGCCGTGAAGTCCGCAATTCCCGTGAGCAGAAGGATGATGCGCCACACCCAGCCAACGCGCTGATGCACGAATGCGAAATACAAGGACACCCAGATGAAAGGCGCCGCGAGCCGTGGAAGCGAACCGAACAACTCCCAGATCACAGGCATATTGTGAAATGTAGTAACGAAAGGTAAAGGCGTCTCGAAGAGAATCAGCGCACCCACCGCGAAAATCCAGAGATACACAGTCTGCTGCCGTTGCGACATCCACAGCACCAGCGCCACGAATCCAAGCAGGATCACCAGTCCGCGATCCAGCCAATCCATGGCATTAGCTCCGATCGCCGTAAGCCAGTTGTCGCGATAGAGCGTCTGTTCCTGGCCGATCGAAAGGTTCGACGCGGAATATCCCGGCTGCTGACCGTGCCATTCAACATTGCCGATGTGAACCCGCATCGCAACCACCAGTTCTCCACCCGCATTCATCTGGTCAGGAATTGGTACCAGAACCCTTGCATTCGACGTGTACGCGACCCACGGCGAAACACTTCCCAGTACCATCAATCGTTGCCCGTTTACATAAATCTCAAATGCCTGCGAAATGAGGCACTCACTTAGTGCCAGGCCGCTTGTCGCGGGATCAACCTTGATGTGAAGCCGATACCAGACCACTGCGGGAAGTTGCGGATACAACGCATCAATCGACTTGTGCGGATCGAACACCTGCCAGTGCGAGTCATCAAAGTTCGGATCGGCGTAGGCAGGATTGTCGCCAGCCTGAACTAGCCACTTCACGTCGCCGAGGCTCGCCGGCTGAAGAAGGCGGGAAGCATCGAAGTTTTGGGGATGCGCGCACGGCACGACGAAAGCTGGAAGCAGGAAGGCGAGAAGCGGGAGACATCGAAGCAAACGCGACGCGAAGCGCCAAGACATGAGTCCGACTACCTTCCTAGGAATTCCTGCCCATCAGCTAACATTCGGACGCAAAGAGAACATAGAAACGGCCTGATCGGTTCGGCTACCGCGTCTCCCCGGTGCGAAGAATTGCTTTAGTCGACTTGTTATATCGCCCCGTCAGCGCATTCCAGCGAACGATCGCGAGTTCTTTAAGCATCTGCAACCCGTCGCGCAAATAGCTCATTCGGCTACGCTCGTCGTGGGCCCAGCTTACCGGAACCTCGACCACACGGAATCCGCGTTTGATGGCGATAAACAGGATTTCAGGGTCAAATCCCCACCGCTCAATCGTCTGAAGCTGGAAAACCGTCTGCGCCGCGGACCGCGTAAACGCCTTGAAACCACACTGCGTATCGGCAAACGGCAACTGCATCACCATGCGGCAGACTGCGTTGAAGCAGCGTCCGAAAAACTGCCGGTAAAGGGGTTGGCGGTGGACCTGCCGTCCACTCTCCAGCCACCGCGATCCAATTGCGATATCGGCGCCGTTCGCGATGGCGGCAAACAGGCGGTCGGCCTCGTCCATCGGGGCCGACAGATCGGCATCGGTAAACATGATGATCTCGCCCTGCGCATCGAGCACTCCAGCTCGAACACTGTAGCCTTTGCCGCGATTTCCGGGGTTTTCCAGCAGCCGGACCTCGGGCGCGCTGAGGGCAAAATCGCGCACCAGCTTCGCCGTTGCATCCGTTGAACCGTCATTGACAACAATCACTTCCGCGGGCCAGCGGTTGGCGCGGACAGCGGCGATTACCGACTTCAGAGTCGCCGGAATGCGGGCGCTCTCGTTGTACGCCGGAATGACGATGCTGTATTTCGGATACTGCACGAACGATCCGCTCCTTAACGCGATAACGGGGCCGGCGACGAAAGACTCAGGACATCATAACGCCTAGCCTTACCCCGATGTTCGCCCCTCACGAAAAAGAACGGCGACCGGGCTTGGTTTGGCGATTCGCCGGCGGGCAATTCCACAGAAGAATTGGTTTTTTCTTAACTCCCTGTGCCGAATGCGTTTATCCTGTGGTACGGAGGCCCGAGGACATGACGAAGGCAGATCTGGTGGAAAAGGTTACCCGGCTGGGCGATCTCACTCGCCGCGATGGCGAGGTCATCGTGGAGACGGTTTTTGACTCGGTGATTTCTGCATTGCAAAGCGGCGACAAGATCGAAATTCGCGGCTTTGGTTCCTTCCGAATTCGCCAGCGCAATCCCCGCATTGGCCGCAACCCGAAGACCGGAGAGCGCGTGGAAGTTCCCGCCAAGCGCGTTCCGTATTTCAAGCCATCAAAAGAGTTGCGCGACCTGGTAAATCCCGGAGAAGCAGCACCGGCAGCCTAGGTCGTTTATAAGCACCAGTCTCGTGCGTTGCTCGTCTCGGATGAGAGACTTAAAGCGACCTCAAAGCGAAGCTGCGACCCATTTCTCGGTCGCAGCTTTTCCGCGTTCTGAGCCCTTGGAACACCGAGCTGGCGGCGCAGGTCTGCCAATGCAGCCTTCGGCACTCTAACTTTGTTGAGCGTAAGCTTGAAGGAAGTAGTTGATTATTACCCTTCTCGCCCTTTGCAATCCAGGCTTCGCTCCAGACGAGTGTCTTCCAAGCAATCAACTGAACGACTGAACTGCCATGAGTCTCATGAAGAAGGCGAATGCGAAGGATTATCAATGCACTCGAATGTAGGACTGAGATACATCTGTATCGACCGGACGATCGACCATTGGTTGCCGCTGCAACCGAAGCGGATCCGAAGGCGCGCCTCCAGAAATCAACGATAAAGAGGTGAATACTCGTGCGAAAGGAATACTGGGAATATGGATGTGAAAAGTTGGCACTGGTCCAACTGGGCACTTCAGGTGCTTTGGATAAGATGCAAATGTCCCCGCTGTAATTCGGTCCGATTTAAGCAGGCAGAATTGCGTCCATTTGATAAGTGGCTTTGCTTCTTGCCATTTCACGCGGTGCGATGCATGTTCTGCTGGCGTCGCTACTACTGGGTCACGTTTCGCGCGGCACCAGTCGAGTGACCATCAGCCGCGCATCCCGATCACGCTCATCATCCGCCCTGCATGCCCGTGCGAGGCGCGATGCGAGAAGAACAGTTCCGTGTGGCAACTCGTGCATCCGCCGGTAGTGCTGATCGCTGAAACTTTCAGTCCTGCGTCGAGAAGCTGCCGCCGATTCGCCTCAATCAGATCGAGATGCATCGCCGGACCGATTGGCGAATGTCCCGGGGCACGCTGCGTCAGAAACAGCAACGGATACTTCTTGCGCACCTGATCGGAATCGAAAACTTCGCGAAAGAGTTCGCGCGCGTAGCTGAATTGCGATTCGAATTCCGAAAGAACTTCTTCCCCTACCGCATAGCAGCACTGCCCGACGCCCGGCCCGATCGCGGCGATCAAATCCTCCGGCTGCGAGCCAAACTCCAATCGCATTCTGCCAACTCCGACTTCCACGATGCGCTTTACGGTTCCGCGCCAGCCCGCGTGGAAACCCGCGACCACGCGACGTTTACGATCAGCCACGAGCACCGGAATGCAGTCTGCGGTTTGAATTGCAATCAGAACTCCGGGCTCCGCGGTGATCACGCCATCTGCCTTGCACGGACGCTCACGATCCGCATCCCCTTTACCCGCAACCACCACCAGACTCGAATGAAACTGCCGCAGCGTCACAATGGGCGTGTTCGACGATCCAGTCACAGCCTCCGCCAGCAGTCTGCGATTCTGCATCACTGCATCACGGCCGTCCGCTGCGGTGAATCCGAGATTCAACTCTCCTGGAGCATCCTCGGTGGCATAAGCCCGGCTCACCCCGCCCACTCGCGTGCTGAATCCATGCCAAAGCCACTTGCTCAACGACTTCCTGTCGCGCCACGCAGTCACCTTAAGCAACCCCACTCCGCTTCCCAGGACATCTGGCACCGGTGTCGGTGCAAAAAGCTCTTCTCCGCTCGCAGTTTCCTGGCGAAGACGGCGAAGCCGCGACGTTATTCCCGGCGCTGAGTTGCGGCGATTGCGAACCAGCCCGGCGACCTTGATCAGATCGTCAATCGGCCGCACATTCTCGTCGGATTTATTGGATTTAATACGTGGGGTGGGAATGGACTGCTTCACAAGTTCGATTGTAGCGGGGACCAATTAGCTCAGCAGAGAGAGCGAATGGGCCCACCTTCCGGTGAGCCCGCTCGAGAGGCATTTTATAGGAGGGAGGTCCTGAAGGGGTCGAGAGAAGGGGTCTATTACAGACCCTTAAAAGGAGTAGTTGCCTTTCTTGGAAGGGCCAAATTCGAGGAAGCCTCTGCTAATTACTAAGTGAGATGCGCCACCCAATCAAACGTTGCCCCCCTTGTACAAAAAATTATTTGTCATTCGTGAAGTACGCTGAAGAGGGCGACGCCTAGCTTCTGCTTAAAATCTCTCGATCCCACCTTCCACGCAATACTCTTGGCGATAAACTTACTTATTTTGAATGATTTACTGCTTGGGTAGATGTGGCGCCTCGTCTTGTTTCACCTCTGGGCCCTCACCTGGGAACGGCCAGTTCTTGTCTAAAATAAGTTCTTTCTCCCGCTGATTCTTAGGGACTTTATTTATCTGCAGGTTCTCTAGCAGATGCACCCCGGTCTTCCCGGCAACCACGATATCGATGTCGCCATCTTTGTCCAAATCCTCGGTTACAAACTGCGTCCCAGCCCCGGCCGTCCCATTCACGCTGATGGGATAACGGCTGAAAGACCCCGTCTTGCGACCGATCTTGTAGTAGTAGATAACCAGTGGATCGTACGAGCCTGGATCATTCCCGTTGTGCCCGCGATATCGCTTGCCCGCCAGCAGTTCCGGCTCTCCATCTCCATCGATATCCACAAGCTTCAGCGCGTGAACCTGCGAGAAGGACTCATCAATCGCCTGCCCCACCCAGTGGCGATTGTCTCCCTCGCCGACCTGCTGCAGCCAGTAGAGCCCATAGCTATGCCCATGCCCATAGATAACGTCCATCTTGCCGTCGTTGTTCACGTCATACCCAATAATCGGAAATCCGGCGTCGCCCATCTGCCAGTCAGGATGCCACTCCCAATCGTTCTTGTTGGCGTCAACCTGCTTCAGCCATCCTGTGGGTGTCAAAATGTCGGCTAGCCCGTCGCCGTCGATATCCGCAACACCCACTCCGTGGCCATCCTGCTCGGGATTGCCCGCGTGATGGACTTTAGGCTCCGGTCCCGAAAAATCGATCCAGATAATTCCCGAGTGGTTGTAATGTGCAAACACGAGGTCGGGCACGCCATCGCCATTCACGTCTGCCATCACTCCGCCCTCAGTGTCGTAACTGTCCGTGATGAAGTGCTTCTTCCACTCCGCTCCTAGCGTTTTAGGATTCTCATACCAGAAAATCCCATTCGTCATCCAGCCGGCCGTTACGATGTCGGGCGCGCCATCATGATTTACGTCAATGGTCCATTCGCCGCAGTCAGAAACAAATTCTCCCAGCGTCCCCGCCTCGCGATACTGATGGCGCTTCCATTCGCCGCCGTTCGCTCCGGGATTCTCGTACCAGTAAGCGCCGCTCACAATATCGGCAAATCCGTCTCCATTCATGTCCAGCGTGGTCACGCCCTCCGCATGATCCGTGCCCAGACGATGCGCCGAAAATGTCACCTGCGCCGCGCCCCCCGGTCCGCCGCCTGCCGTTGTCTTTTTTTCCGGTTGCGCTGCGCCCCACGTAGCGAAAATCAAAAGGGAAACTGCGAGAAACGCGAAACGCGCTTTGAGTGCCATGACATGGACCTTTCCATTGCGTGAACCGGCTTCTGCTGCCTTGAATTCAGCGAACACTGCGTCTTCGGAACCGGCGTCAAACGAAAGCGCGTATCGAACTTAGATCTTTGCGCGAATTCCGAATCTGCTCTGTGATCTCGCACGCCATTCTCAATCGCGCGGGGTCACGCACGCAAGCCAATGCGCACACGCTGTCGCGGCAAGATGGGTTTTCTCAATGGACGAGGACGCGAAGAGTTGCAAGGAAGGAAATAAAAGTGAAGAGCCGACCAATCAGGCCGGCTCTCGGATCGAGGGACAGCAATCAGTCCAGCAGCCCATAACGACGCTTCACGCTCTCCAGCATCTGGGGAGTCGTAAGCCGCGCGCGCATCTCCGCTTTGCGCCGTTTGTCCAGCAGCATCAATTCAGGATTGCTGCTGAGAGCCGCACTCCTTCTCTTGGCCGAATTAATAGCGCTCTGGCGAGCATTCTGATTCTTTTCGATGCGCAATCTCCATGCCGCTCGCAAAGCGCCCGTCAATGTCTCGCTGTCCGCGACCGCCAGCCGAATATGCGTCGCGCCGTTGCGTCCCCATGTACCTGCCACGGGAAGAAACGCGTCGGGCTGATCAGCCAGGAAAGCTGCCTGCGTCTCCGGATTCAGCATCAGGTTGCCATATCCGTGCCGCTCTGCAGCCAGGGTGGCAAAAATTCTTCCCCCTACGCGGAAATCTGCTGCGCCCATGTGCGAGCCTTCTTCAGCGCCTTCCAAACTCAACGCAATCCGGCGGAAATCAGATGCAGTCACAATCGTTACTCCTCTGTTGTTTTCACTTGTCGCTTTTCTTGCGAAACCCACGGACATTCTGTCGAAACGATGATCTACGCACGATCGGGCATCCTATTGATCCCCTATCCAGTTATCTGCGTTTTCAGGAAGGACTTGCGGTTGACTCGCTGTATACCCTGTTCCAGTTTTCCACTCGGTCAGCCTTCTCCCGGCATGAAAAGTTAGATGCTGATTTTCGGGATTGAGACGCTCGCTAATTTTCAACTTCAAACGCTCTGGTAAGCGCCGTGATTCGGCGGAACTCTAAACAAGGGGCTCGGATCGCAATTGAGCGCGGCCTCGTTCCAGTCTCGACGGCATATCCAGGACTTGCTTTTCGCCTTAGATTCCCGGATACGTCTCACAAATAAACCGAAAATTATGATGGTGCGCGAGAGAAGCGGTCCTATAGGATGATCTCGCTTTCAACCCCATCGGCGACGCGCAGCTTTTCCCACGGATTGTTCAGTTGTTTTCAGGATTTCGAGCAAGAACCGGAGAGTCAGAGTGAGAGCCATTGCATGCGAAGGCCGCAAGGCTGCTACGTCGGCTTGGGTTCGCCCATCCGTGCGCGATGCGTGGCTTTTCTCTGCTGCGTTGCTGCTGACCGGCGTCTCGCATGGTGCCTATGCGACGGAACAGTCCCCAAGCTCTCCCAAATCGTCGTTGCAGCAGCACTACGACGAAGCGTTCCGGCTGCAAGAAGAGGGCGACCTTGCACGGGCGGATGCGGAGCACAAGGTTTTTCTGGCAATGCTGCTCCATCAAATCGCCAATGCACGGGCCAATCTTGGTAAGTATGCGCATGCGGTGCCCGTCTACGATGAGGCGCTAGGACTAATGCCGGAGAGCATTGATCTGAACCTGGATTACGCCGGAGCGGCTCTCGACGGGTTTGATTGGGGCCGCGCCAAAACGCTGGCCTCTACGACGCTGGAATTGCTGAAGAGCAGCGGGCAGCCTGCCGACCCCGCTGCAATCTCTCTACTGGCGCAGGCAATGATGGGCAAGGGTGAATACAAAGAGGCGGTGGAACAGTTCAAGACGCTGGCCACGTTGCAACCCGGATTCGAAAGTTCCTACGCACTGGCAGGAGCCTACCTCGCGCTTGGCGATAAGGCTAATGCAGCGAAGATTTTCTCGGATATACAGGGCAAATTCGGGGACACTGCGGATTTTCATTTCAAGGTCGGCCGACTTTACGGGCAGGCGACATTCTACGAAGACGCCATCCATGAATTCAAAAAGGCGATTGCGAAAAATGACCTGCTGCCTGGCGCCCACTTCTCTTTAGGCGCCACATACATGATGCAGACCGGCGAGCCGTCTTATAACGAGGCAGAGCCAGAGCTTCGCAAAGAACTCGCGGTCGATCCCAGACAGCCCCTGACTTATATAGCTCTCGGCCGAATCGAACTGATCCAGCGCAGGTTTGGAGATGCGGAATCAGATTTGAAGCGCGCCATTGAGTTTGATCCGCTGAGCACGGCGGCTTATGCGCTTCTGGGACAACTCTACACAGAGCTGGGAAAGATTGATGATGCTGAGGCAGCGTTCCGCAAGCAGATAGCAATAACTCTGGTTCCGGCAAAAAACGAATACGAAGTAGAGCGTGCTCATTTCTGCCTGGGCCGACTGCTTATAAAGACCGGCAATCTTACAGAAGGCCGTAAGGAACTGGATATTTCGCGCGATCTGCTGAATGAGAAGGCGCAACAAGCAGAGTCGAGGCTGCATGGAAACACGGTGTTCAAGTTACAGGATGGAAAGACGCACGAAGCCAACCCCGAAGACGTTGAGGCACTGGAAAAGCTGGAGAGCGACGCGGGACACATGATCGCCAGCAGCTATGACAGCCTTGGCGTCCATGCTGCAACCGCCGGAGATTTTGGGACCGCGGCCGGATATTTCCGGCGCGCCGCGCATTGGGACTTCAAGCTTGGAAATATCGATAACAAATGGGGCCGAGCAGCATTTGCCGCTGGCGACTATTCAGATGCAGTGGGCCCGCTGCAGAGGGCCCTCGCGTTGCATCCGGAAGATGACGGTATTCGCTCGATGCTCGGCATGAGCCTTTTTGTGATTCAGGATTACGCTCAGGTCTTTCAGGTGCTGCAGCCCATGGAAGCGACACTGGATGCGAAGACTCCGGTGGGTTTGGCTTATGTCGGGTCCATGGCGATCGCTCGAAATTACGAAAAAGGGATGGCTCAATTGCTGTCTCTTGAGACTGCTCATCCGGAGGAGGAGGAGATACACCGACTTATCGGAGAGGCCTATGCAAGCAGGAAGCTTTATCGCCAGGCCTCGCAGGAGTTACGTACAGCTTTGCGTTTGCAGCCCACTAGTGCGGCAGCGAAGTTTGCGTTGGCTCGCATCGATTTGGATCTCGGAGAAAAAACGCAGGCACAAACTCTGTTATCTGAACTTGCCAGAGCCGGATCGAAGGATGATGCGGTGTACTATCTGCTGGGCCATCTGCAGTACCAGTCTGGATTGATCAAGGCCGCTGTAGACAACCTGGAGACCGCCGTCAAGTTGAACAAAGACAATGCGGCCTACCATCGCGAGTTAGCTGAAGCCTACAGGAAGATCGATCGGCCGCGTGATGCTGAGAGTGAACTTCAGAAATCGGCGACACTGGAATCTAAAAGTACGCACACCGCTCCTGAACAAGATCCCAGCCCGCAATCAGCACGCACTACGCAGTGGCGCTGATCAATTGGCTATCGAACTCCTCGTTCAGCCACTTCGAGAACGCAGAGAACTCCTCATCTCGACCTAGGAAATCGCGCACCATCTGCCGACCAGGCTTCGAACCGCCCTGCTCCAGCACCAGCTTTCGATATCGCGCTCCCGCGTCGCAGCCCAGCGGATCCTCCGTGTCGAACTGCCCAAAGAAGTCCAGCGCAATCACTTTGTCGAATGCATACGTGTAGTAGTTTGACGAGTAGCCTGTCAGATGTCCGAAGCTCGCATACATGCGATTGCCATCAAGCCAGGTCCACGGCACCAGCGATGTGTAGAGCCGCTTCGTGATCTCATCGAAATCAATCTGCGCCGGATCCTGATCGTGCAGATCGAGTGACAGCGTGGTGTAGTAGAGCTGCGTGCGCACCCAGTCGGCACGCCCAAATGCTCCCGCTGTTTTCATCTTGCGAATGATCTCTGCCGGAAGCACTTCACCTGTCTCGTAGTGCTTCGCAAAATTTTGCAACAGTTTCTCGTCGCGGAAGAATTCTTCCAGCATCTGCGACGGCACTTCGATAAAATCACCCTCCGTCGAAAAGCCTGAAACCCCGGCCCACTCCGTCTGGCCTCCGAGAATCGCATGCATCAAATGCCCGAACTCGTGGAAGTAAGTCACCACATCGCTGTACTGAAGCAATCCTGGATCATCTGTATCACCGCCGGGAAAATTACAGATCAGCGCAGCCTCCGGCATATAGCGCCCGCGGACACCGGTCACCACCGGCGCCGCCGAAAACCACTTGTCCTTCCCTTCGCGCGGATGCATGTCGAGATAAAAACGCCCGACCTGAATTCCTTCTTCGAACACATCGAACACACTCACCGCCGGATCCCATGCTGTTGCATCTGACTTGCGAAACTCAATCTTGAAGAGCTTGGCTGCAGTCTCAAGAACGCCTGCCTCAACCTGCTTATACGGGAAATACGGGCGGACCGATTGTGAATCGAAATCAAACTTCGCCCGACGGAACTGCTCGTACCAATAACCACGGCTCGTAATATCAATCGTCTTCAATCCCGGCTGCCTGCCGCGCGCGAAATCCAACACCAACTCATGCTCGCGCACCGCACCTTCTCGGCTTGCATCTTCGAGCTTCGCTAGAAATGCCCGCACATTCGCCGCCGACCCCATCATCTGGTCCGCAGTCGCGAGGTCAGCCCAGCTGCGGAACCCGAGTACCGTTGCAATCTCCTGCCGTGTCGACAACAGGTTCAGCAGGATCTGCTTGTTCACTGGGTAAGCGCGCGTGTTGTAAGCCACAAACATCCGCTCGCGCAAATCGCCATTCGACGCAAACGTCATCACCGGTTGCATATCCGGCTGGTCGGTCGTCAGCGTAATCTGCCCACCCGCATCCGGCTGGTGCCGTCCCAGGTAATCCGGTGGCAGGCCCTCCAGTTCCGCCTGCGTGGCAACAATCGTCTTTCCGCCTTCCTGGATATTGCGGCTGAATTCCAACGACGACATGGTCGCCTTCTCGTGCAGCGCCTGGATCCGGTCGCGGGTCTCCTTGTCTTTGTCCACGCCTGCCAGCCGATAGCCTAGGAGCGTGCGCTCCACAAAATGCTGCGTCGCCGCGCTCGCTCCCGTCATGTCCATCGCAACCAGCGCGTCGTAGACTCCGCGGTTCAGGCTCAAAGCGCTGCCAGTCATCGCCACGCGCTGCGCTTCCATCTGCGCCTGATCCCGCACAGCCTTGTCCGCCGCAACCGAATTCAGCACGCCTGCCTGAGCCCCGGCCAGAGCCAGATGCTCAATCGCCGCATCGTAAAGCTTCAGAGTGTTATCGACCGTGCGCGGACCTTCAACCGCCAGTAGTGCCGCGAGCGCAGCCTCATGCGCTGCCAACCTCGCGCTTACCCATGCAGCCAGCGCCTCGGGTGAACTGGCTCCGCCGGCCTCCCAGGCATGAACGTCTTTCGTTACTTGAGCGGCAGCAACGGTCTCAACAGGCATTTTGTGAAAAACCCTCCGAGTTCTAGGTTGCCACATCCCACCGACAACTCGCATTCCACCGCCAACTTGCTGCTTTTGCGAAACGCGCAGAAGTCAGATTAGCAATCGTCGGGGGTAGGGATTGATCGGAAGTTTGGAGTTACCATGCGCCTCTTTCCCTCAAGTTGGTGTTGGTGACGTATATCGCGCATAATCCAACCAAATTCGCCATGGAATTTGACCCGAAAAGTTACGAAAGAGCTTATCTTGCTGTTGCATACGAAACCCCGGCCCACTAATATGCGTCAATCGACAAGATATGCCTCATTCCGAAACTCTAGCGCCGCCTCCCACTTCCGTAGCCCCTCCCCGGCTGCGACTCGGGAAGCTGTGCGTCGCGATCCAGGGAGGTTCCCCGGCGGAATTGATGAATCGGGCAGAGACCGCATCAAAACAATTCAAATTCATAGAGTTGCGGTTAGATTCCCTACCAAAACCCGCCAATGCGGTGTCCTATCTCAAGCAGTTCATGGGCGAACACAAAGATGTCACCGCGATCGCCACCTGCCGCCGCAAGGCCCACGGCGGTGGATTTGATGGCCCCCTCAGTGCAGAACTCGAAATCCTGACGAAGGCCGCCCAGGCCGGCTGCCACATTATTGATCTCGAAGTCGAGTCAGCCGAGGAGTGCAAAGCGGCCCAGCTGAGTAAGCTCCGTACCGCAGGAGCCGCCGTACTCATCAGTTTTCATGACTTTAGCCGAACCAAGGGCTTGGAGCAGGCCGCCGACCGCATCGAGATCTTCAAGCCTGATTTCGTAAAAGTAGTGTCCACGGCACGTAGCCTCGTCGACAATATGGCAGTCCTCCGCCTCATTGAAGACCGCTCGCTTGCCTCCCATGTTGTCGCCATCGCCATGGGAGAAGAAGGCCTAGTCAGCCGGGTGCTCGGCCCCAGAGCCGGAGCCGCCTTCACATTTGCCTCCTATTCCGAAGGCACCGAGACTGCTCCCGGGCAGATAAAGGCCGAGACTTTGCGCGACGTCTATCGACTGGAGCACCTCGACCACGCCACCCGCGTCTTCGGCGTCGCAGGCAATCCGATCGCCCACTCGCTGTCTCCGCTGCTCCACAATGCAGCATTTCGACGCGAGGTCGTGAATGCCGTCCTGCTCCCACTGAAGTCCAAGTCCGTGCAGGACCTGCTGACTCTGGCGTTAGAACTGCCCCTCGCCGGATGCGCCATCACCATGCCGTTGAAGACTGAGGTGCTGCCGCATCTTGCCAACATGGACCCGCTTACG
The DNA here is from genome assembly GCF_039994875.1 of Telmatobacter sp. DSM 110680. Taxonomy (GTDB): domain Bacteria; phylum Acidobacteriota; class Terriglobia; order Terriglobales; family Acidobacteriaceae; genus Telmatobacter. Next base: position 5,501,247 of record NZ_CP121196.1, read on the forward strand.
TCGCGCATTGGCGCCTGCAATACGCTACGCATGGGCGCTGACGGAAAGCTGTACGGCTTTAATACCGATGTGGCCGGAGTGATCCGCCCATTGGAGCGGCGTCTGCGTCTTAACGGTGCCCGTGTCGCCGTGCTAGGTGCCGGGGGCGCAGCGCGTGCGGCCGTGTTCGGCTTGGTGGAACAAGGCGCCGAAGTGCTGGTCGTCAACCGTACCCACGAGCATGCAGTGTCCCTGGCTAGACAGGCCAAGGCAAAGTCGCTGAAACACGAGTTGCTGGCAAAGCAGCACTTCGACGTGCTGATCAACGCCACGCCATGCGGCATGGCCGGCTCCAAGCAGGCACTTCCTATCGCGGAGAATGAGCTCAACGCTGGGCTGGTCTTCGACATGGTCTACAACCCGCTGGAGACACCGCTGCTGAAACTCGCAAAGTCGCGCGGCCTGCACGTCATCAGCGGGCTTGAAATGTTTGTGCAGCAGGGAGCGCGCCAATTCGAGATCTGGACAGGCAAGCCCGCACCGGAGTCGGAGATGATGCGCGTTGTGGAACACGAACTGCGCAAACGCACATAGCGGTACCAAACTCCCTAATTCAAAACAAAACCCAGCATCGCTCAGCACCGTCACGCCCAATTAACCGTCCATTACCTCAGCGCTGTAGCAGTTGCCGATGTTTCCTGTCGCCATTTAGGTTGAAACTGGTTCATGAGAACTTCCCCTTCCCCTGAAGTAAGCCGAGGCTTTGATACGAGGCTGGCGCGGCGATTTCGACGCTGTCTTCGAAACGTTCGGGCCTGCGTTGCCCAACGGCTGATCTTTGGTTCTCTTGCGTTCATTTCTGGCTGCGGCTACTTCGTCAATCCCAATGCCGTAATTCCCAGCGGACCTGGAACCCCCTCGCAAAGCGGTTCCGTGACCATTTCACCCACGTACGTAGCGCTTTCAACGGGGCAGAAATTTCAATTCACAGCGACTGCCGCCGGCGGAGGCCCCCTCGAATGGCTGGTGAACGGAGTCGTAGGCGGGGCGCCTGCGACCGGCCAGGTAGACACATCCGGAAACTACACCGCACCCGCTGTGATCACCCAGGGCGAGAACATTTCGGTGACCGCCGCATTGGTTTCGTCACCAGCGCAGAATTATGCCACTGCCGTAGCTGCCATCATTCCCGGATCGCAGGTCTCCTGCCCCGGCGCCACTGGAAGTCCCTTAGTCGCCGCATACTCCATCAATCTTCCGTCCTCCGGTAAGGTATCTGTTGAGTTTGGAAAGACGACCGACTACGGACGCAACACTTGGCAAGTTCCGAGCGCAGCCCAGGGCGGCCAGGTGAAGGTGCTGGTTGCAGGCATGATGGGAAACACGCTTTACCACATGCGCGCAAAGGTCACGCTCGACAACGGTGCGTCCTATTCCGACGTTGATCACACATGTACTACTGGAATTCCGCCGCCGACACCCGCCGTACAGATCAGCTCTGCCAGCGGTGCCACTCCTCAGCCGGGCATCGAGATTTGGAACACCGTCATCCCTTCCAACGTCATCCAGGCCTACGCCACCGATCTGCAGGGCAACATTATCTGGACCTATCTCTACCAAGGCTCGACCGTCGATCTGATCCAAGGCATCCAGCTTTTGCCCAACGGCAACATGCTGATGCTAATCTCATACCTTTCGTCCACCACGGTGAATGGGACATTGGGCCTGGTTAACGACGTTCGGGAAGTCGATCTCGCCGGAAACCTGGTTCGCGAGATCACCATGGACACGTTGAACCAGAAGCTAGCTTCGTCAAGCCTGCGCGATGCAAGCGGAAATGTCTACGCGTTCAAGAGTTTTCACCACAGCGTAATCGCTCTCCCCAATGGCCACTGGGTAATGCTGGCCACCTACAACAAGAGCTACAGCAATCTGACTGGTTACCCGGGAACTACATCGGTGATTGGCGACGCGATTGTGGATGTAGACGCGAACGGCAATCCCGACTGGGTCTGGAACACCTTCGACCATCTCGACGTTAACCGCCATCCGATGAATTTCCCGGACTGGACACACTCGAATGACATGGTCTATTCGATCGACGACCACAATCTGCTGTTGTCAATTCGCCACCAGAACTGGATCATCAAGATCAACTTCGTCGACGGCACCGGCTCCGGCAACGTGATGTGGAAGCTGGGCGAAGGCGGCGACTTCAAGCTAGCGGGCGGCACCGACCCCACCGACTGGTTCTATGCGCAACATGGCCTGAGCTTCTTCTCGCCGAATACTACGGGAGTCTTTCGCCTCGGATTGCTTGACAATGGCAACGATCGAATGTTTCCGAGCGGCCCCGTCTTCTGTGCACCACTCAAGCCGCCACTTGCCTCCTGCTACTCCACCATCCCCGTGCTTGAATTGAACGAAAGTGCCATGACGGCGACGTTGATCACGCACTATCAGCCGCCGCCAAGCTATTTCTCGTTCTTTGGAGGCAACGCCGATCTGCTGCCAAACGGCGACATTCATGCCAACTTCAGCGCTGCGGTAACCGGTGCCATCGTTCAGGAACTGAATCCGCAGGCAACACAGGTGATCTGGCAGGGCACCACCCCCAATGCGTACCAGTTCCATGCCTACCGGTGGCCGAGCCTGTATCCCGGCATTCAGTGGTAGGCGTCGGGTGATTACTTTGTGCGGACTATGTTTACGGCCTGAACATCACCACGATGGCTGAACGATTTACTGAAATTGATATTGCAATTCGATGACACTTTGGCGCCCGTATGAATCTAACAATATCTAACGCACAAGTTCTGCGCGTCGAGGTACGTTTTTGACCACTGCTTATATCAATCGAATTGCGACATCAGCTCCCTCCCACGACGTTCACCACGCCTTTATCGAGTTTGCAGCAGGCATGTTGCCCGAAGGGACGCAGAGATCCCTGTTTCGTCGCATGGTGCGGATGTCCGCGATTGAACATCGTTACTCGTTTCTTGAGCCAATTTCGGCCGAAAACGGGGTATGGCGCGATGCGGAGAACCTCTACGAGACCGGAAATTTTCCCGGTACCGCACGCCGCATGGAGGCCTTTGAGAAGTTCGCCCCGCAGCTTGCCGTTTGCTCACTCAATAAGCTGCGACTGACCCCGGACGAGCGTGACCGTGTTACCCACGTGATTGTGACTTCATGCACCGGTCTGTACGCGCCGGGGCTCGACTACGACATCGTGAATCACCTCGGGTTGAATCCTTCGGTAGAGCGAACCATGATCGGTTTTATGGGTTGCTATGCGGCCATCAACGCTCTCAAGTCGGCCCATCACATCGTGCGGTCCGTACCGGAAGCGGTAGTGCTGGTTCTAAACCTCGAGCTCTGCACGCTGCACCTGCAGGAGACAAAGAATCTCGAACAGATGTTGTCGTTCCTGCTCTTTGCCGACGGGTGCGCAGCGGCCCTGATCAGCGCCGAGCCCAAGGGCCTGGGAATTGACAGTTTTCTTGCGCTCCGCATTCCGGAGACTAGTCACCTGATTACGTGGAAGATCCGCGAAATGGGTTTCGATATGCATCTCTCTGGTCAGGTTCCAACCGAAATATCAAAAGCCATGAAGGAAGTGGGCAACCAGATCACGCCCGGCAGAAACCCTCTCGATATTGACCTATGGGCGGTGCACCCAGGAGGACGAACCGTACTGGATGCGGTCGAAAGAGGTTTGGGCCTCGGCGAAGATTCTCTGCGGCCATCAAGAGATGTGCTTGCTCAGTTCGGCAACATGTCTTCCGCAACCGTGATGTTTGTCCTGCAAACCATCCTGCGAGAGGCTGAATCCGGTCAGCAAGGATGCGCGATGTCGTTCGGGCCCGGCGTGACCGCGGAAACGATGCTCTTCCATGCCGCCTGAGGTGCTCGACTTCAGGAGGCGCGCCGATCTCACGGAGCTGATGGACGAGCCCTGCAGCCGCGAAGAAATGCGAGCCTGCCTGCAAGATCTCAGTAAGCTGAATCGATGGTTTCTCGGCTACCGGCCAATTCTCCGCTGGCTTGATTCTCTCGATTTACAAAAATGTGGCGCAACACTGAATCTCCTCGATGCGGGATGCGGCTATGGCGACACGCTCCGGCGGATCGAAGCGTGGTCACAGCAACGCGGTATCTGCCCGAACCTTACGGGGTGCGATCTGAATCCGGACGCCGTCGCAATCGCAGCCGAAGCAAGCCACCCTGCAAGCAAGATCCAGTGGCTCGGCGCAGATATATTTCGCTATGAAACCAGCGAACCCATCGACATCGTAATCAGCTCGCTCTTTACGCATCACCTTGCCGAAGAAGATATCGTGCGGTTTCTGCAATGGATGGAAGAGAATGCGCGCATCGGGTGGTTTATCAACGATCTTTCTCGCGCGCCGATTCCCTATCACCTGTTGAATGCTTTTTCAAAACTGGTTGGACTGCATCCGTTTGTAAAGCATGATGGCCCTGTCTCGATTCGGCGCGCTTTCGTTGCGGAAGACTGGCGCAGAATATGTGCAGCCGCCGGACTGAGCGAGAACGATGTCGTCATTGAGGGATTCACGCCAGCGCGACTATGTGTTGCACGCACAAAGAGGCGTAACTGAAATGCGCGATTCCATCGAGCATCTGGTGATTGGTGGCGGTCTCGCCGGGTCGATGCTGGCGATGTGTCTTGCCGCCGCTGGGCGCGAGGTAGTTCTGCTTGAAAAGGAACGCGAAGCCCACGACAAAGTGTGCGGAGAATTCTTAAGCCGTGAGGCGGTTCATTATCTGCGGCAGGCCAGAATCGATCCGCTCGACTTTGGAGCCCAGGCGATCCAGCGCGTCTGCCTCCATTCCGGCAATCATTCAGTCAACGCTCGTCTCCCCTTCACCGCCCTCTCGCTTTCGCGCTGCGTACTCGATGAAGTGTTGTTAGCGAAGGCGCAAGCAGCAGGGTGCGAAGTGCGTCGCGGCGCTTTCGTTGACAAGCTTGAAGCGATCAATGCGGGCTGGCGCATCCAAATTCGTGGCGGAGAGACGATGCATGCAAAGACCATCTTCCTTGCCACAGGAAAGCACGACGTCAACGCATGGCAGCGCGACGGAGCCACGCAAGAAGATTTAGTCGGATTCAAAATGCATTGGAAATTGCCTCAAGCACCTTCAGAAACATTGCGCGGAGTAATGGAATTGTTTCTGTTTCGCGGCGGATACGGCGGTTTGTCGCTGGTCGAAGGCGGAAGTGCCAACCTCTGCCTCGTCGTTCTGCGAAAGACCCTTCGCGCACACGGCGGATGGGACGGCCTGTTCGAATCAATGCAAAACGAAGTACCCGCACTCCGTGAACGACTGCAAGGAGCAATACCTCGATCGCAGAAACCGCTGGCCATTTCACCCATTCCCTACGGCCACCTCGGCGGCCCTGCGGACGGCATTTGGCGCCTGGGCGACCAGATTGCCGTGATTCCATCGTTTACCGGCGACGGCATGTCGATTGCATTGCACAGCGCCGTTCTTGCTGCCGAAATGTACCTAGGCGGCAAGAACGTGGACGACTACACGCGCTGCCTCGTACAACAACTCCGCGGGGGAATGCGGGTAGCATCGGCGCTGTCGCGGTCGATGGTGACATCGGGAGCGCGCATCCTCGCTCCGTTTTTGCTATCGATAATTCCCGGCGCCATGGGACGCATCGCTCTATCGACGCGCATTCCCGAACACGCGCTGTTGAGGTCTCAACGCAACGCATTCACCTTGATCGACCACCTGCCTGCTTCGATTAGCTGAAGCGCTTACCGGTGCTTCTTCTTTGCCGATTTTCCGGGCTTCGATTTTTCTCCCGGCAAGTGGGTCGTGGGGATAGGCGCCATGTCAGGGCCGATCTTGCGCACCATGTTATCGCGCATCGCATATGTAATCGTGCGCGTACTTGCAGGCTTCGTGATTCCTGTAGCTGGATCGATCGCTACGTCGGGAGAACCCGCGATCTGAAAGCTGAATACCGGCTCCGTACCGCTCTGTCCAGGCTGACTCCACACGCGAACCGGTAGAAATCCCTGGATAGGATGAATTCGGAACGCAGTCTCATACCGGTGCCGCTTGACGCTCCACGTGAAGACACGAATCTGATCAAAATCAAAGGGCAGCCCTGACTTCGGCGGGCTCAGAGCTGTCACATATTCCGGAACCTGGTGGTTCGGAACATCCGCCTCGGCATCGTTGACCTTAGTGAGAATGTAAGCTCCCACGATGCGCTGGCCTTCAGCGTATTGCCCAACTTCGTCGGGGACATCCACGTCCACGCGACTTCCGAGAAGCCACCCGACTTTTCCCTGGCCATCGCGAATCAGCCACCAGTCTTCCATTGGAACTTCTGGCGCGTCCTCTTTTTCCGCCTCGACATCATCGTCTGCCGTGGACTTCACTGTAGCGGGCTTAACTGTCGAAGGCATGGCCGGCTCTTGTTTGGCTGGCGCCGGCGCAGAGGATTTAGCCGGCTTAGCCGGGGCCGGAGCAGTATGCTTCACCGGTGCAGGCGCGCCCGGTGCCACCTTCGGAACAGAAGCGCGAACCAGCAGCTGAACCTTGTCATTTTCACGAAGCAGATAAAAACGATCAGTGTTGCGGCCAGGACTGATGTGCAGATAAATGTCGTCGCGCAAGCTGCCGGTCGCCACCACCGGATCGTTTTTGTGCTGCGCGGCTAGATCAGCGAATGCCTTGAAATCGTTGGCGTCAATCACGGCTCGTTCTTCGAGCCATCCAATTTCATTTTTATCAGTCTTGACGCGCAGAAAACGGCGCCCGTGTTCCAGCACCTCAAGCTTCTGCCCGTTCACGACTTCGCCAACGCGGTTGGAGACAGCGGCGACACGGTCGTGAAGATACATCTGTCGCGCCGAGACGTAAACGACTTCGTGCTGTTCGTGCCGCAGCCGACTGCACCCCGAAGCAAGCACCAGAGCAACAATCAGCAGCAGGGGAAATCCAGCCACAGTGGGGCGAAGATGGGAAACGCTGAAGTTTGCCAATTGCGTGAGCACAACCAAGAGAATCTACCTGAGGATAGCAGCTATGCTCAGGCAATGACAGGGCCGCGAATCAATGCAGCGCACCAATCGCACCGGCCTGCACAGGATCCGTCCCGGTCGAGTTGGAGATTACCGGATCAAGATACCCAGGCTTGGTGCTGTCAATCGTGTAACCGATGAGGTCAGGACTTCCCGTAAAGTCAACAGCGAAAACAAAAGCGTGCGTGCTGTCTTCAACCAGACCCTGTGGATTGCTGCCGGTCGTAAAGGTGCTGCCCAAAGCTGTGAGGGTAAAAGCGCTGCTTGCTGAGGTGACCGAAAAACCCGCGATAACGCCGGTCGCTCCGCTGCTGGTCTGGCGGCTGACCACGTAAACGAAATCGCCGGTGGAAAACGGCAGAATGGAAGAGGGTGCCAGCCCGCCAATCGCATAGGGCGAACCGGAAATTTCTTTCACCGTGCTGAAGTTGAATGCGCGCAAACCACCGGTGTTCGAACCGGAGGTGGCGACGGTCTCGCCAATGTAGAAAAGTCGCGGCGCTGAAGAACCAGTGACGATGGGATCGAATGCCACCGACAGAGAAGCCCCTGTGGCGCTTACCGGATTGATGACTCCCACCGAACCGAATGGACTGTTGTTCGCGGCATTGAAGGGAATGGTTACAGTTCCTCCAGAGCCGTTGGCAACCAGCAGGAAAGTACCGTCGGGCGAAATGGCTACCTGGTTCACTGTCGTCTTCGGCAAGGCAGCAGTGATTTGCGCTTCTCCCGATACCGCCAGCACTCCCGTCGACGAATTGATCTTGATTGCGTTGATGACCTGCGTGCCGGTTCCGCCTTCGATCAACCATGAATTCGATGGATCGACTTGCATGGCTGTAGCGGCATCCGGCGTGATCGCCTGGCCGTTATTGCCCAGCGTCAATTGGCCCGTCGACACATTAATGGTGTAAACGAAGATGCCCCCAAGCGTACTGACGTAGAGAAAGGCGTTATTGGGGGCAACAGTGATGGCTATAGGAGCGGCTGACAACGTGTAGGGGTTACCAATCGCGGTAAGAGTCCCGGCGTTCACATAGAGACCAACCATCTGACTGGTCGCGACGTTCAAGACGTAGAAGTCTCCGCTGCTCAGTGTCGTTGTGCCTGTCCCGCCACCAGTAGAAGGAAGTGCGTTCCAGAATCCCGAGCAGCCTGTCAGGCACAGAGCTGCAATCGCCAAGCTCGCCCAATAACGAATCTTCATGGCCGTCCTTCCCAAATCGGGGATGCCCTATGCCGTTCTAAGGTTACCGCTTCCCAGCGCTTCTGTCCTATTTCAGCTTGGACGAGGATTTCCCATTTTCCCATCTGCAAGCAAGGACGCGCGATGTTCTTGTTTCGCTCTAAATTGTTAATCGCCCGACGCCGCCTGCCGCGATTGCCACACCAGCCTTGCAGCCGTAACATCTTCGATGGCCATACCCACGGTTTTGAAAACAATGCGCCGATCCCGGGGGAGGTCGGCGGCCCCAGGATTGGCAAGTATCTCGCCGATCTCCGCTTTCACCTTCGCTCCAGAAAGCAGGACGTCACCGGACTCACGCTCTACGCACGATCTGCCTTCCGCAATCACGTAGCTCGAAAGCATGGCTTCATCGTCAAGTTCGCGCAGACTAGCACCACTTGCGCCCACCGCAATCACCAGTGCGTTTGCCTTCAGCCAGCATCCCTTCAGTACAGGAACCGGTGACGTTGTAACCACCAGGACAACATCGGTCGCAGCCGCTTCCTCAGTAGAAACTGCGCGGCCATTCGTTTCACCGGCAAGGCGGCGGGCGTTTGCAGCGTTGCGACTCGATATGCGAATTTCGTCCATCTCCGGCCATACATGCTTGAGCGCTTCGATGTGCGCGCGCGCCTGTACGCCCGAACCGATAATGCCAAGGCTCGTCGGCGGCGAATAAAAATGCAGCGGAGCGATCCCGGAGAATGCTGCCGCAGAAACCGCGGCGGTGCGCATCTCCGTGATCAGCCGGCCGTCCATCACTGCCAATGGTTCCCCTGTGGCACGATTCAGCAATTCAACAATCGCCATGTGGGTATGTAAGCCAAGTTCGTCGTTGCCGGCGTAGAACGTAACAGTTTTCACACCCATCACGTCACCAGCCACCACCGGCATCACACCAAACCAGCCGTTACGATAGCCCTCTGCATTGTCGGCGCGAAGAATCATTCGCGGCGGTTGATTCACGCGCCCCGCCGAATAATCAATCAGGGCCTGGCGAATGGCAGGGATAAGCTTTTCGTAGGTGAGGACCGCGCGAACCTCTTGCTCGGAAACGTACATAGAGGTTGCCAGTTTACAAGGCGCGGCAGTTCAGTTGGGACGGTTATTACTCGAATTCGAGCGGCGCTTGAAGCGTTCGTCTACCGGCTTACGACCCTGGAAGCCGTCCTCAATCGTGTGCCAGTGTTCGATGGCGGTCTCGCCCATGCGCCAGCACAGCAACACCACCTGGTCATCTACACGACAGGGGAAGTCGAGCAGCCCCGTTTCGACATCCTTCACCTGCACTCCGATGGAATCAATTTCAGCTATGCTTTCCTTGACGCGCTGCAGGTGCGCTTCCATCTCCGTACGCTTGCGCCCGGTCTCCGCCAGGTTCACGCGCATGCCACCTGTCAGGTATATGCGCCGGCCCAATTCTGTCAGTTCCGCTTCGATAGCCTGTGCTGCGCGCTTGCCCTCTGTAGCCCGCTTCAGTAGCGACTCCAGCAGCGGGAGCAATGACTGCGCTTCGTCAATCGTGAATGTTTTCAATCCAGTTCCTTATCTTAAGCATACGACGGATACGCTGCATCAACCAGAAACTTCGGTCACTGGCGTAATGCTGGTTTACTGTCCATCAAAAAAACTTGGACCGGCAGTTTTGCGACTGCTACCCTGTCACCTTCAAGCCTGATTCCCCTTGATGGAGAAATCCACATGCCCAGACTCGAGCGCATTGCACCTGAATTGCCCTCAGCGAACCTGGACAGCGCCATCTCCTATTATGAAAAGAAACTTGGGTTCGAGGTTGCCCTGCGCTTTCCTGGAAACGAGTACGCAATCGTCGAGCGAGACGGTGTTGCTATTCACCTGTTCGTCGCCGGTTCGTTGAAGCCCGACTCGATTGGCATTCACATCTTCACGTCAGGGCTCGATCAGTTCTTCCGCGAATTTGAGACCTCAGGCGCAATCATCTCCCAGAAAATTGAGCGCAAGCCCTGGGGCAATCGCGAGTTTCGCGTTCGCGACGAATTCGGCAACGAACTGAAGTTCACCGAGCCGATCGAAGAAGATGCAGCCTAGGCAGACCGCCAGCTAATTAGCCAATTTCCAGCATCCGGTCGAGAGCCACCCGCGCCCACTTCTTCACACTGGGGCGTACCTTGATCTGGTTCACAACGCGGCCTTCCACCAGATTCTCAAGTGCCCAAGCGAGATGCTGCGGACTGATGCGGTACATCGTGGTGCAGAGGCATCCGTGATCCTCGAGGCTCATAATGCGCTTGTCTTGTGCTGAGAATCTCTGTGCCAGCCGGTTGACCAAATGGATCTCCGTGCCGATCGCAAAGCTGGTCCCCGTCGGAGCCTCTTCCACAATCTTGATGATCCGCTCGGTCGACCCCAGGGCATCCGCTTTCTGGCAGACCTCCCACCGGCATTCCGGATGCACGACCACCTGCACGCCCGGATGCTTGGCACGAACCTCGTCAACATGGCTCGGCAGAAACCGCTGATGCACCGAGCAGTGCCCCTTCCAGAGGAGAATGCGGCTGTTGGCCAAATCTGCCTTTGTCTGGCCTCCCTGCAGAGCCCACGGGTCCCACACGGGCATCTCTGCAAGCGGGATTTCCATGGCGTTACCACTGTTGCGGCCGAGGTGCTGGTCAGGTAAAAACAGAATTCTCTTCGCACGCGCGAAAGCCCATTCAAAAGCTGCACGGCAGTTCGATGAAGTGCAAACAAGCCCTCCACGCTCTCCGCAAAAAGCCTTGATGGCTGCCGTCGAATTCATGTAGGTGATCGGAATAGTGTCCGCCGCCAAGCCCAGCCGCTCGAGTGCTTCCCAGCAGGCTTCCACCTGCGAAATCTCCGCCATATCGGCCATCGAGCAGCCGGCATTCAGGTCCGGCAGGATGACTTGCTGCTCATCGCGGCCAAGCACGTCAGCGCTCTCCGCCATGAAATGCACGCCGCAAAAGACAATGTACTTCGCTTCAGTCTCCGAGGCGATCTTCGACAACTTGTAGCTGTCGCCGGTGAAATCGGCAAACCGAATCACCTCGTCACGCTGGTAGTGGTGACCAAGCAGGATAGTTGTTGCGCCAAGCCGCTCGCGGGCTTTCGCAATCCGCTCGTCCATGCTGTGATCTGGCAGAGCGAGGTAGTTTTCGAGACTGCAGGCATTGCCGGTCTCCGGCGAGACCGCCGTTTCTTCGTCAATAATCAGGTTCACCTTAGTCCGCCTTCAGTCCGCTCGATTCTCTCGAATCAGCGAACGGGGATGTTGAAAGCAATTACCGGCTGCAGCGGATGCACTGTCGCTTTTGGGGTCTGGCGGTTTTGCCCGACCTTCTAAAGGCGACCCCACCCACGGGGTTGTTGCAGCCTACACACAATGGATGCTGTGACTTTTCGCGGGACTCAGCAAATCGAGTCAGCGAAATCGCGTTCCATCGAAACCATTTTACCAAAGACCCTGCATCCACCCCCACGTGCGGTGCGTTCAAGGGGTGAGGCTAAGTGATGGACATGTTTGTGAGTGCGGCACACGTGCAGTTATCATTAGCCTTCATGGCCGCACACCCTCCAATCCTGCTGGGCACCGTCTCGATGGTGGACTCCCTCATCCTTATGGTGATGGCCCTCGTGGTGTTTGGTCCCAGGCGTTTGCCCCAGATAGGCCGGCAGATCGGCAAGCTCATGTACGAGTTCCGCAAAGCCTCAAATGACTTCAAGTTTCAGATGGAAGAGGAGTTGCGCCTATCCGAGGAAGCTGATCGCCGCAAAAAGGAAGAAGAACGGCAGAAGTCTCTGGCTGCGCTGGCCGCCACCGAACAAGCCTCAGTCTCTGCCGAACCGGCACCCGTAAAGCCGATCGAAAGCCCTTATCCTGGCGAAGGCACCTATCCCGCGCAGTATCCACCCGAAACACTCGGTGAGCCCTCATCCCAGGAATCGACTCCGCGCATCATGCCCCCTTCCGTCGGCGAAGTTGTTTCGCGGCCGGGCCGGGCTTCAGAGCTAGCTGCTGAGCCTGAGACCTTACCCGTTTCCGATGGAGCCGAAGTATCAGGGACAAACGGCAATCACTCTGCAGACGCCGCGGAGGCACTGAACCAGCATGGTTGATGCCGTGGAAGCCATCGGCAAGGCGCGCGCCGCAGTCTCTGAGCGCGCTGAACTCCCGGGCATGAGCCTGATGGAGCACTTAGACGAACTCCGCAAGCGCATTGTGCATTCAGCCCTCTACCTCGCGGCGGGATTCATAGTGGCGTGGATCTTCAAGGACTGGCTGCTTCACCTTCTCCAGGGGCCGCTCCTTAAGATCGGCAAAAACCTCGTCTTCACCCATCCTATGGATGCGCTCAACCTGTATCTGCAGGTTGCACTGCTAGCCGGAGCCATACTCGCAAGCCCGTTCATCCTCTTCCAGGTCTGGCTGTTCATCGCCCCCGGCCTTTACCAGAAGGAAAGGCGTTTCGTCATACCTTTCATGGCGGCCACCGTGGGACTCTTCCTGGCTGGCGCAAGTTTTGGGTACTTCTACGTTCTGCCGGGCGCGATGAAGATCCTCATCATCGACATGGGCCACAACTTCACGCCCATGATCACCATTGAGGACTACAGTAGCTTCTTCCTGTCCATCATTCTTGGACTTGGCATCAGCTTTGAATTGCCGATTCTCATCTTCTTCCTGGCCATGTTCGGAATCGTTAGCCCTCGCTTTCTTTGGAAGAACATCCGCTACGCTATACTTGCGGTCTTTATCGTTGCCGCCATCATCTGCCCCAGCCCCGACCCTTGGACCATGTGCATTTATGCAATCCCGATGCTCGCTCTCTACCTCATAGGTATCGGAGTCGCGTGGTGGGTGCATCCCTCCCGCAGAAAGGCCAAAGAGGCCGCGGTATGAGTTTTTCCGAACTCCGGGATGCTGCTGCGGCCGTGGTTCTTGTCGTCGGTCTTCTGCTTCCGCAGACTTCTCCCGCTCAGGCGCACTTCAATGGCGGCAAAGCCTACGAGTACGCGCGATCTTTCGCCGCAATCGGCCCTCGCTGGCCAACCGGTCCGGGACACATCAGAGCGGAGGAATTCATCCGCAATCAGTTCAAGCACGATCAACTTGAAGAGGACACCTTCACCGCCAACACCCCCATCGGGCCCGTCGCGATGCGCAACTTCATCGTGCGTTTTCAGGGCACCAAGGACGGCATCATCGTTCTCGGCACGCACTACGAGACCAACTACCCGCTCCGCAATATCAACTTCGTAGGCGCGAACGACGGTGCCGCCACCACCGGCCTGCTCATGGCGATTGCGGATCAACTTCGCGGCAAAAAGCTCGAAGGCTATTCGGTGTGGCTGGTTTTCTTCGACGGCGAGGAAGCCATCGAAAAGTGGTCCGCATCCGACTCGACCTACGGCAGCCGTCACCTCGCCGCAAAATGGGGTGGCAACGGCACCCTGGGCCGCATCAAAGCCTTCATGCTTGCCGACATGATCGGGGACAAGAATCTGAATATCCAGCGTGAAACTCGATCAACCGATTGGCTTGTCGACCTTGTTCGCCAGGCGGCGAAGAAATCCGGCGACGAGCATTATTTCTTCCAGACCGAAGAGGCAGTGGATGACGATCACCTGCCCTTCGTCCAGCGCGGCGTTCCCTCCATTGATGTCATCGATCTCGACTACGGACCCAACAACAGCTACCACCACTCCGCACAGGACACCATGGACAAAGTTAGTGCGCGCAGCCTGGCGATTGATGGCGACGTATTCATGGAAACGATCCGCTTAATCAACCAAAGGTGAACAGTTTTCCCTGGTCCCTACTCCCTGTTCCCTGCCCTCTGTCCATATAAGATGATCAAACAATGATTGCCGGCGCTTCCTGGGGATGGTGGATCGGGTTTCACTGCGCAGTCGTTACGCTGCTGCTGGTGGATGCTTTTCTGCCGGCAAGCCGCCGCGAAGAGCCGCGGGGTCAGAAAGCTGCGTGGATATGGACCGGCGTATTAGTCGTCTGCACTGCCGTCTTCGCCATCTGGATGGCGGTCGCGCAGAGCCATCACAACGCCCTCGAATTCGTGGCGGGATACGCCATTGAAACCTCGCTCAGCGTCGACAATCTGTTCGTCTTTCTCGTACTCTTTCAAGGATTTCGCATCAGCCAGAAGCGGCAGCACACCGCTCTTCTCTGGGGAATTGGCGGCGCCATTCTTCTGCGCGCCCTCTTTATCGCAATGGGTGTCACCCTGATCCAGCGCTTTGATTGGATCACCTGGATCTTTGGCGTCTTCCTGCTGTACGCCGCATTTCGCCTGGTGCGCGGTGGCTCTGCGCGCGCAGCCATCCCCGCGTGGATCCAGCGTCTGCAGCCGGCCAAGGGTTCGCTGCTTCCAGTCATCCTGGCTGTCGAAGTCACCGACGTCTTGTTTGCCGTGGACTCCATCCCCGCCGTCCTGGCCATCTCGCGCGACCCCTTCGTGGTCTACACGTCCAACATCGCAGCGATCCTCGGTCTTCGCTCTCTCTACTTCGCTCTTGCCGCACTGCTCGATCGACTGCGCTACCTCCACTATGGGCTCGGCGCGATGCTGGCTTTCGTCGCCTTCAAGATGCTGGCGTCCCATTGGCTCGAAGTGCCGATCACAATTTCGCTGGCCATCATGGGCGCCATCCTTGCTATATGCGCCGTAGTCTCTTGGATCGCTGGCAACAAACCGATTGCCCCTGCAGACGAAACCCACATTCCCTGATGGATCAGATTCATCACCCTAAGCGGGCGCAGCGAGGATCACTCTTAAGCTACTGCTGCGACTCAATGCCATAGACGAAATAGGCACGCAATTCGATGTAGGGCCCATGAAAGTCACTTGGCAGCGATGGATATTTCGAATCAATGATGGCAAGCCACGCAGCCCGATCGAATGCGGTGATTCCCGAGCGGCTTTCCAGAACCATGCTGCCATCCTTCAAGCGTCCGTTTGGCATGACTTTGAATCGAATCGCGGCTATGCTCTTCTTCGGCCTGAGAGGGATGACTTCGGAAGGATTGGGAGTCTTCCAGTTTCTTTCTGTTTCACGATGCCACTCTTTAAGCCACTTGCTGAGATCAATTCCATGGGTGTCCGAGAGAATTTCCACCCCGCCTCTATCTGCGGTTGATTTAGAGATGTCAACTTGGGCCTGCGACTGGGCGACGAATGGATGCGTGGATAGCAAACATGCAAGAGCAGAGATTGCAACGGCCAGTCGCATGTCGAACTTTCCCTCGATTCAACTTGTTCGCGAGGAGTTTACCACCGAATACTTCCTCCCATTTTTTTGACTCCGGGCAAGTGACCGCCACTCGAAAACAACCCCGCAGTCGAATTTCCCCAAGCCCTCGCCCGCAGGCCTAAAATGCTGGCATGGACTCCTTGTCCAGCACGATTCGCGACGCCCGCGAGGCTCTTGCCCAGGGAGGCGTCACACCCGCTGATCTGGCCGAGAGAGCTTTGCAATGCGCTAATCGCAACGCCGGCAAAAATACCTATCTATGGCGCGACCCCGCGTGGACGATGGAAGAAGCAGCGCAAGCCGCAGCAATTCCTCGCTCGTCCGGCGGTCGATTTGGCGACGGGCGTTGCCCTCTATGGGGCGTCCCCATATCGGTGAAGGACTGCTTCGACCTGGCCGGCGCACCCACAAGTTGCGGAGTCAAGTTCTATCGCGATCTCAACGGCATCGCCGTGCATGATTCGTGGCTCGTCGAGCAACTCCGCAAATCCGGAGCGGTAATCACCGGCAAGACTCATCTCCACCCGCTGGCCTACGGCATCACCGGCGAGAATCCCGAGTTCGGCGATTGCGAGCAGCCCGGAAATCCCGGCGCGCTCACTGGCGGCTCTTCCAGCGGAGCTGCCGCGAGCATCCTCGAAGGCTCGGCATTTGCCGCCATAGGAACGGACACCGGCGGCTCTGTGCGCGGTCCCGCAGCCCTGTGCGGATTAGCCGGGTATCGCGCGTCCATCGGCCGCGGAGATTGGCGCGGCGCAGCGCACCTCGCTCAGTCCTTTGACACCATGGGCTGGCTGTTTCGCGATCTTGAGGACGCACCTCTGCTCGCCGAGACATTCGTTCCCGGCAGAACCACCCCCATTCACGAGTTCAAAAAGTTCGCAATGGTTCACGATGCGTTCCTGCACGATTGCGAACCCGCGATCCTTGAAGGACTCCGTCAAGCCGAGCGCGAACTGCACGCGCTGGGACTAGAAAGTACCAAGGTCGACGTCAGCTGGTGGGCAGATTCATTCGAGATCTTTGCGCCTATCCAGGCTTGGGAAGCGGCGCGTCTTCATGCCGGCCACTTCGACCGGATTCAGCCTGCCATTCGCGAACGCCTCGAATGGGGTGCGCGCATCACCGATGCGGAGGTTGCTGCCTTGCGCGAACGTCACGCCGAGTTTCGCGCTCGAGTTGACGATCTTCTCCACGACCACCAACTCATGCTCCTGCCCGCATCGCCCGTAACGCGCCTCAACATTGGCGCCGATAACAGCCAGGCGCGCAGCCGTATTCTCCGCTACACCACCCCCTTCAGCCTCGCGGGAGTTCCGGTAGTGACCGTTCCCTGCTCCGTCGGCGGCATCCAACTCGCCGCCTCGCGCGAAAACGATGAAAGCCTCCTCGCGTTCTCCGCACGCATAGGATCGCAGCGGAGAAGCAACACTGCGTAGTCAGACAAACACTCGACCACAGTTGCGGCGAAGCATTCGACCGCCAACGGTCTGCAGTGGAACGCAAAAGAATCCTGCACTTTTATTCCGATATGCCTCTACAATCCGTTACGGCGCACGAACACAAATCAGAGGGTGTGAGAATGGCGAAGAAAACGATAGTCGATAAGGCTGGGGAGACGGTAGGCGTAGGGATCGCGATGGCATCGGACGTGGCGGGCGCCGTCAAAACCGCAGTTGGCGGGGCGATGGCTGCAGTTTCCGAGATACTCAAAAAAGAACCTACCGCCAAAACTGCAAAACCAGCCGCAAAGAAAGCCAAGGCGAAGAAGGCTGCCAAAAAAGTGCCTGCCAAAAAGTCGCCGGCTAAAAAGGACTCGAAACCAGCTGCCGGCAGGAAGACTGCTACCAAAAGGGCCGCCAAAAGATCCATAAAGAAGTCAGTAAAGAGGGCAGGCCGCCAGCGGTGAGATTTGCTGATCATCCAATCTTGAGGTGACAGTATGACGACGGTTCGAGTCACCGGAGGCGTGGTTCATGACCTTCCGGCTGATCTCCGAAAGGCACTCGCGTCCGACGAAGAGGCATTAGCTGCTTGGGAAGACATAACGCCGCTAGCCAGAAACGAGTGGATCTGCTGGACCATATCCGTCAAAAAACCTGAGACCAGGCGCCAGCATGTCGAAAGGGTCTGCTCGGAGCTCAAAGAAGGGATGCGGCGACCGTGTTGCTGGCCCGGCTGCCCGCATCGATGAGCTTGCTTCGCTTCAATGCCTGCCTGATCGTTCCGGTGTCAACACCAAAGGTCTCGCGGCTCGGGTTAAACCAATCCATTTAAAAGGAATAGACCTTCGACTGATTTGCTGAAACTGTGGACTTTTCAAAAAATTCCGCCTCAAATCTGCGAAGCGGCCAGTGGACTCAGCACCAGGTTGGTGATGTTGCTGACGATCGCTTCAAACGCAAACCGCGGATCAGCTGACAGCTTCTTCCACGCGGGATCGTTGCGAAATACATTCCACTTCGCATCCATATCTGCGGAGTCCGCAAAACTGAGCATGTAAGTGAGACTGGGCATACGCTGCCCGATAAGCGTATCGCCGAAGAACACCATTTGAAATCCAGCGTTCTTGAATATCTCGAACTCACCGGAGTGAAACATCTGAACCTTGACGATGTGATCCCGATAGCTGGGACTCTCATAAGTGCGAAGCTGGAAGATCCGCTTCCCCTTCGCGGGGGGCGTAATCCGCGGCCAGCCTTCGAACGCAACCAGCAGAGACGAGTCCATCCGTAGAAAGGCGGGCGAAGATGCGGGCGCGCTCCAGAAAGGCTCGGCGGCTTTCACATAGTCAGTGTCGAGATTCAGTTCCAGCTCAAGCGCCCCCGCTATTGCGGGCTCGTGAGTGGGAATGAGCACGTAGAACGTAGGTGTCTCCGGGCCAATATCGAGCCGGAACGCGCCCACTGGTCCAGTCCGTTTTGCCAGTGCGGGGATAAGCGCGTCGCTGATGTACTTCTCCGTCATCGCCACTTGCGGACCAGTTTGCAGGGTGTACCGGCGCAGGTGGTAAAACTCGCGCGGCCGCGTGACGGAACCCTGCTGTCCTGAAGCGGATGAAACGGCGAGCGCTGAAGAAGCGAGAGATGAGGCTAGAAACTTGCGGCGATCCATGGGCACTCTCCAGAAAATTCAAATAGCGTCAGCAGATCAAGCTATTCTTCTCCGATATCTTCGTTCCAGATCTCCGGGTGTTCTGCGATGTAGGCTTCCAGCAGTTCCCGGCACTCCCGGCTATCGAGATCGATGACCTCAACGCCATTTTCGCGCAGCCAGTCAATCCCGCCGGAGAATGTCCGGCTCTCGCCGACCACCAGCGTGCCAATATGAAATTGGCGCACCAGCCCGCTGCAATACCAGCAGGGAGCCAGCGTCGTCACCATCACCAGGTCGCGATAGCTGCGCTGGCGGCCGGCTCGGCGGAACGCATCAGTCTCCCCGTGCATGCTGGGGTCGCCCTGCTGCACGCGCCGGTTATGCCCGCTGCTGATCAGTTCGCCGGATTTCCTGAAAATCGCTGCGCCGATGGGAATCCCGCCTTCCATGCGTCCGTAGCGAGCTTGTTCAATCGCCACGGCCAGCATCTCGTCGTAAGTCTTCGTGTTGGTCGGCATGGTTGACGATCATACGGGACGCGGCCGCACCCGGTCGGTGCGTTTCATCTGGTTCTGCCGAAGGGGCATCTGACTTCGAAATATTGTTTTGAAAATATTCAAGAATCTTCGAAACCTGGGACACCCAGTTTCGGTCATACATCCTTAAGAATTGTTAAGTCAAAATCAAAGACCTTCTTATTGATTCGCGCTATGTAATTCAAAAAATAGATCATTGCGGAATCCCATCGGATTTTCATTTTGGCCAATGCAGTCAGCTAGCCCAAAACCGCTCGCAACTCTGTTGACTGTGAGCGCGCTCAAAGATGTAGGTTGAATTTGTGAGAGATGCTGGATACACCATTCGAAGCATGGCAGAGCGGTGCGGAATGACCGCGCACACTCTGCGCTACTATGAGCGCGTCGGCCTGATTCAGCCGGTTGGACGCGCGCGCAACGGTCATCGTCGCTATTCAGAAGCGGACGAGGCGTGGCTCAATTTCCTGCACTGCATGCGAGCCACCAACATGTCCATTCGTGAGATGCAGCGCTATGCTCAACTGCGTGAAAAGGGCGATGCGACGTCGCTTGAGCGTCGCAAACTGCTCGAGGATCACCAGGCCGGTATCGCTGCGCAAATCGGAGAGCTGCAAAAGGCACATGCTCTTCTCACCCACAAGATCGCCAACTACAAGGTGATTGAAGAGCGGACTCGGATCGGGGGCCCTCAGGCTGTCGATCAGGAGACAGAGAGCGAACTCGCGACAGCCAGCTAGTACCGGCCCGTTCCAGAGCGCCCCTAAGGCCATCTGATACGAGGTTTGGCGGGGAATAGGCCTGATATGTGATTGGTTGCCCAGGCCCGACTTGCGTAAGCTCAAAACCCCGTTTCCCACATATAAGGGGATTTGGTTAGGATATCGGCACGGCGCTTCCCCAGGGTTGGGACGTTTCCCTTGCTCGTATGCGCCGGCTTGCTCAAGAAAACTCGAACTCAGTCCTGTCTCTAGGAGGTCGACCTGTGGCAGACAATATAGATACGCGCTTTAGCCATCTGCGCTCACACACCCCTCAAAACACCAAGAATAATTTTGCGCCCGATCAGCAGTCTGTTGATCTCGAGCCACTGACGGAATCTGAATCGGCGGGCAAACGCGGATTCAGCCGGCGGTCTTTCTTGTCAGGTCTGGGAGCCGCAGGCGTACTCGCTGGCGCGGCGCCCTTGGCGAATGCCGCTCCAGTGCTTGAGCCCGCATCGCAAGAACAAGCAGAAACCGGCGGTACGGGCAACGTCACCCTGCGCATCAATGGCAAGGACTTCACCCTGCGCAACCTCGACCCGCGAGCAACTCTGCTCGACACGCTTCGCGAGCGCATTCATCTCACCGGAACCAAGAAGGGCTGCGATCACGGGCAGTGCGGTGCCTGCACGGTTCACGTCAACGGACGCCGCGTGAATAGTTGTCTTTCGTTTTCTGTCATGCACGAGGGCGACGAGATCACGACCATCGAAGGTGTCGGACAACCGGGAAATCTACACGCCATGCAGGCAGCCTTTGTGGAGCACGACGGCTACCAGTGCGGCTACTGCACCAGTGGCCAGATCATGAGCGCGGTGGCACTTTTGAAAGAGCCGATCGGTCCATCAGACGAAGACATCAAGCACGCAATGGCGGGCAATATCTGCCGGTGCGGCGCCTACACCAACATTGTGGCCGCGGTGCGGCAAGTCCGGTCCCGCGCATAGCCAGGCGCACGGTTGGATTGGACTGACGAAAAGGGAGAGATCATGGAAACCTTCAGCTACGTCAAAGCTCCGAGCATCGACAAAGCACTGGCGAGCGCAAGCCAGGCAAAGTTTATTGCGGGCGGCACCACGCTGGTAGACCTGATGAAGCTAAGCGTGGAAAAGCCGAAGACACTGGTCGACATCAATCTTCTGCCCTTAGACAAGATCGAGAAGTTGCCGGATGGTGGACTACGAATCGGCGCAATGGTGCGCAATTCGGATCTCGCGTGGAATGCTGACGTTCAAAAGTCCTACGCCGTTCTGTCTGAAGCGATTCTCTCCGGCGCTTCGCCGCAGTTACGCAATATGGCTACGACGGGCGGCAATCTACTGCAACGCACGCGCTGCGCGTACTTCCGGGAACCCACCGCTGGAATGCCGGGCGGATACGGATGCAATAAGCGCGCGCCGGGAACGGGTTGTGCGGCTCTCGAAGGCTTCAACCGCACCCATGCAATCCTCGGCACGAGCGAGCACTGCATTGCGACACATCCTTCCGACATGTGCGTGGCCATGGCCGCGTTAGAAGCAGTGATTCACGTTGAAGGCCCTAAAGGAAAAAGGACCATCGCCATCGCGGACTTTCACACGCTACCCGGCGACACTCCTAATATTGAGAATGCACTGGAAGCCGGCGACCTGATCACCTACGTTGACCTGCCCAAGCCGGTAGAAGGCGCGAAGTCAACTTACCTGAAGCTCCGTGATCGCGCCAGCTACGAGTTCGCCTTATCGTCGGCGGCGATCGTGGCTCGGGTTGAAGGCGGACATATCCGCTACATCCGCGTCGCCATGGGTGGGGTGGGCACCAAGCCATGGCGCTCCCGCGAAGCTGAAGCGGCCCTGCTGGGCAAACCTGCAACTGCGGCAACTTTCAAGGCAGCAGCCGAGGCTGCGCTGTCAAAGGCTAAGCCGCAAAAGGACAACGCGTTCAAAGTAGAACTGGCCAAGCGCTGTTTGGTGCGCTCGCTCAAAACTGCAACTTCCTAGTTGCATTTGAAGGAGATTCACATGGCGACGGACACACTTCCCACCCATGCAAGCATCATTGGCTCTGCCGTGCCTCGCATTGACGGCTCCCTGAAGACCAGCGGAACAGCTCGCTACGCGGTCGACCACGATTTTCCAGGCTTGGTACATGCGGTAGCAGTGCAGGCCACGATCGGCAGCGGACGCATCCGATCGCTCGACGCTTCGGCGGCGGAAAAAATGCCGGGAGTGCTGCACGTCTTTCACTACGGAAACATGGAAGGCGTTTACAGGCTTTTTCCGCATGAAGAAGACGGTACAACGAGTGAGGCCCGGCCGCCTTTTGAGGATGACAAAGTCTATTATTGGGGTCAATTTGTAGCTCTCGTGGTAGCGGAGACTTTGGAACAGGCCACTGCGGGCGCCGAGGCTGTGCGCGTGGAATACGACGCCGACAAGCCGGACGTCCGCACGAAACTCGGCGACGGTTTTACCGGCCAGCGCCAGAGCAGTTGGAAGCGCGGCGATCCCGACCAGGCTCTATCGACCGCTCCCGTAGTAATCGACCAGACCTATTCCACTCCGGTTGAAACCCACAATCCCATGGAGATGCACGGAACTGTTGCCGTTTGGGATGGCGACAACCTCACACTCTACGAGTGCTCGCAGGGCGTGGTGAATCATCGCACCGTGATGTCGCAGGCGGTCGGAGTCCCGATTGAGAATGTGCGCGTGATCTCGCGCTTCATCGGGTCCGGTTTCGGCGGCAAGCTATTCCCGTGGCCGCAATCAACTATGGCAGCAGCCGCGGCTCGCAAGCTGAACCGTCCGGTGAAACTCAGCGTCGATCGCCGCATGATGTTCTCCAATGTCGGTCACCGCCCGCGTACCGAGCAGCGTATCCGTCTCGGCGCAACGAAGGATGGCAAACTCACCGCGATTCGCCACGACTTCCTTACGCAGACTTCGCAGCTCGATGATTTCATCGAACATTGCGGAGAACAGACGCCGTTTCTCTATAGCTGTCCGAATCTTGAAGTGACAACAGGGATGGTGCGGCGCAACGTTGGCGCACCGGCACCAATGCGCGGGCCTGGCGCGGTGCCGGGATTATTTGCGCTCGAATCGGCATTGAATGAACTCGCCGATAAGCTCAACATCGACCCTCTTGAGCTGCGCCTGATGAATGATGCAGAGCGCGACGAAGGCAAGAATCTTCCCTTCTCATCGCGACATCTGAAGGAGTGCTATACCACCGGCGCTGAAAAGATCGGCTGGAAACAACGCGATTCAAAAATAGGATCGATGCGCCGCAACGGAAAGATCATTGGCATGGGTCTCGCCGGGGCCTCCTGGTCTGCAGCGCGCATCCCGTGCAATGCGAGTGTCGAGCTATGCGCCAACGGCCGCGTATGCGTTCGCTGCGCCACGCAGGACATCGGCACCGGAACCTATACGATTTTTGCGCAGGTGATTCACGCGCAGACTGGCGTGCCACTCGATCGCATCGATGTCTTCCTCGGTGACACTTCATTGCCGGGAGGTCCCACTTCCGGTGGTTCCATGGCAACGAGCGCCATCCTTCCTGCCGCCACCAGCGCCGTCAATCAGGCCGTCACGCGGCTTCTTCACATCGCGACGTTAACGCCGAAATCACCATTCCACGACATGAAGCCCGAAACCCTGGCCGTCTCTAACGGAATGATCTATCCAAAGACAGAGCCGCAAGTAGTCGGCGTTGCCTATCACCCCCATGAACAATTGACCGCCAACGGCGTTCCTTTCGAAGAAGTGCTCAAGATGGCAAACGTCAGGGGGCTCATCGCCAACGGAAAAACCAATCCTTCTTCTGAAGATCCCAAGGCGAAGCAGTACTCTTTGCACTCCTATGGTGCGCACTTTGCCGAGGTTGAATGGGAACCGGATATTGCGCGGCTGCGCGTGAGCCGGATATTCTCCATCTTCGATTGCGGTCGCATTATCAACACCAAGGCTGGAACCAATCAGATTCTGGGCGCGGCCGTAATGGGCGTCGGCATGACGCTGTTTGAAGGCACCGTCTATGATCCGCAACGCGGACAGCCAATCAACGGCAACTTCGCAGATTACCTGGTTTCCACCTGTGCAGACCTTCCCGATCTGGACGTAACGTTTTTAGACTATCCCGACCTGATCGTGAATGAATACGGCGCACGCGGCATCGGCGAAATTGGAATGGCAGGCGTAGCCCCCGCCATCACGGCAGCGGTCTACCATGCCACGGGGGTCCGTGTCCGCGAACTCCCAGTTCGTATTGAGGATCTGCTGAAATCGGAGATTCGCGAAGTTTGATGATATTTGAGAGCCAATTTTGGAACGCATAAGCACGAAGGGCAGGCAAGCATGAGCACGACCCCGGCATCGATTATCGGAAAACCGACGCCTCGCATTGACGGACCTCAGAAGACATCCGGCACGGCACAATACGCAGCTGACTTCCACTTCGAAGGTATGGCATACGCGATGCCCGTAGTCGCAAGCGTTGCAAGTGGCCGCATCCGCGCGCTCGATACATCCGCAGCCGAGAAGATGCCCGGCGTTTTGCTCGTGCTGCACCACGGCAACATCGGGCCACTATATCGAACGGTTCCCGGTGACGACAATGCGACGAACAGTGAGGTGCGCTCAGCATTCGAAGATGAAGTCGTTCGCCACTGGGGCCAGTACATCGCCGTGGTCGTTGCCGAAACGCTGGAACAGGCGACTGCTGCAGCTGCGGCCGTGCATGCAGAATACGATCAGGAACCCACCAAGCTTCGAGCCAGTCTTGACGATTATGCAGGTGAGCGCAAGAAGGGCAGCGAGCGCGGAGACTTTGAGAGCGCGTTTAAGGACGCCCCTGTCAAGGTCGATCACACCTATATCACTCCGATTGAGACGCACAACCCCATCGAACTGCACGCCTCAGTATCAGTGTGGGATGGCGATCGCCTGACCATGTATGAAACCTCGCAAGGCGTCGTGAATCATCGCGTGGTGATGGCACAAACTCTCGGTATTCCCGTTGAGAATGTGCGCGTGGTGACGCGTTTTTTGGGATCGGGTTTTGGTGGAAAGCTGTTTCCCTGGCCGCATTGCGCGATGACGGCGGTGGCTGCGCGCAAATTGGGGAGGCCGGTAAAGCTCAGCGTTACCCGGCGCATGATGTTCTCCAGCGTCGGCTATCGGCCCCGCACTGAACAGCGCGTGCGGCTCGGTGCATCGAAGGACGGCAAACTGCTTGCTCTCAAACACGATTATTTGAATATTTCCTCCATGCTTGACGATTTTGACGAAGGCTGTGGCGAGGCAACACCTTATTTGTACAGTGTCGCCAATCTTGGAGTGACCAGCGCAATTGTGCATCGCAACGTGGGAGCGCCCATGTACATGCGCGGCCCTGGCGCGGTACCGGGACTTTATGCCCTTGAATCCGCCATGAACGAGTTGGCGGAAGAATTGAAAATCGATCCGTTGAAACTCCGCATCTTGAACGACGCAGAAAAAGACGAAGACAAGAAGATGCCGTTTTCGTCGCGGCATTACCGCGAATGTTTTGAAGTGGGCGCAAAGAAGTTCGGCTGGGAACATCGCAAGGCAGAGATAGGCTCGATGCGACGCGATGGAAAGATCCTGGGATGGGGTCTGGCCGGAGCAAGCTGGGTCGCCGTGACCCTGCCTTGCACAGCCACCGTCGAATTTCACGCCAACGGCCGCGTATCCGTCAGGAGTGGAACGCAGGACATTGGCACTGGCACATACACGATCTTTGCGCAGGTCGTACACGAGAAGACCGGCATCCCTTTCGATCGCATTGACGTGGTGCTGGGCGACAGTGCGCTTCCCGATGGACCCATGTCAGGCGGATCAATGGTAACTGGATCCGTGTTGAACGCCATCTCGAATGCATCAACAGCAGCCATCAAGAAGTTGGCCACTCTGGCTACAGGCGTCGAAGGCTCTCCTGTTCACGGAGAAAAGCCTGACGATCTTGTCTTCACAGAAGGCCGCATCCACAAGAAAGATCAGGCACCAGTATCCGGAGTCGCGTTTGCCGATGTGCTGCGCATGGCCCGTCTCAATGGACTGAGCGCGGAAGGTAAGACGCAACCGTCGTGGGAAGATCCGAAAGCAAAGAACGTTTCGCTTCACTCTTACGGAGCGCAATTCGTGGAAGTGGAATGGGAGCCGGAGATTGCGCGCCTGCGCGTGAGCCGCGTGGTAACGGTAATCGACGCCGGCCGGATCATCAATCCCAAGGCCGCAGCCAACCAGATCGCAGGCGCCGTCGTAATGGGTGTGGGTATGGGCCTGCTTGAAGAGACGCGCTACGATCAGCGTACCGGTCAGCCCATCAATGGAAATATGGCGGACTACCTGATGGCGACGTGTGCCGATGCTCCGGAGATTGACGTGACATTCCTCGACTATCCCGATCCAGCTATGGGCGAATATGGCGCGCGCGGCGTAGGTGAGATTGGGCTCGCTGGTGTTGCCGCTGCGATCACTGCTGCGGTGCATCATGCTACCGGCGTTCGCGTACGAGAACTGCCCGTGAGGATCGAGAACCTGCTGGAATCGAAAATTCTCGAGGCCTGAGCGAGAATATATCCCATGACCGACCTCGAAAATATCCTTCCGCTTTGGCACGAGTTGGAAGCGGCTGGAGCTGAATACGTTCTGGCTACGGTGGTGGAGGTTGACGGTCCCAGCTACCGCAAGCCGGGTGCGCGCATGCTAATCGCAAAAGATGGCAGGCGCGCCGGCACAGTGAGCGGTGGATGCCTCGAAGCCGAAGTTGCGAAACGTGCATGGTGGCTCACGGAGTCAGGTCCACGGGTGGAACGCTACTCGACCGCCGAAGATGATGGCGATATGCCCTACGGTTCGGGCTGCGGCGGAGTTATCTTCGTACTGCTGGAACGGCGCGCGACAGCGACCACATTACTCAATGCTCTCGAGGCAGCGTTTCAAGCAAGGATGCCATTGGCGATTGCAACCTTGCTGGAGGGGACGGAGATCTCAAAGAGATTTTTCGCTGGGCCTACCGCTCAGACTGCACAATCCGATCAAGTCGTTGCGGGCTCTCTCTCGGATTGGCTGCAAGGCCTGGCATTCGAAGCGCTGGAGGAGAGGCGATCGCTTGACCAGCGCGTCGCGGTGGATGCACAGCCGACGCGAATCTGGGTTGATTATCGCGCGCCAAGACCCGGACTTTGGATCTTCGGCGCGGGCGACGATGCAAAGCCGCTAGTGCGCCTCTCACGCGCGCTGGGTTGGTTCACAGCGATTGCAGATGGCCGCAGCCACCTCGCAACCCGCGATCGCTTCTCAGCCGCCGACAAAGTGTTGACACTTCCTATCGAAACCTTGCCTGCAAATCATCTCGAACTCGATGCCGTGAAGATGAGCGATGCGGTCGTGCTCGTCACCCACAGCTTTGATCAAGATGCGCGAATACTAGCCACACTGCTCAATCGCGAGCATCTACCTTTTTACCTTGGCGTGCTGGGGCCGCAACGCAGAACCCGCGAAGTTCTCGCGGAAGCTGCAAGGCTTCTCGGGTTGCCGAAAGAACACGATCGCGCTGAGCAATGGCTCAGGCAATTGCACGCACCTACCGGTCTCGATCTCGGCGCGGAGACACCGGCGGCGATTGCGCTCTCGATCATCGCTGAGATTCAGCAGACATTGAACAGCGCGTCTGCGCTTCCTCTGCGCCAGGTTCGCGCCGTACACCCTGCTATCAGCAACGCCTAGAAGAATCAGGCGGCCATTTCCTTCAAGTGAGCCTCAAGCACATCGAGAAATTTCGCCAGCCACGCGGGATGCGCCGTCCAGGCTGGGCCCGTAACGAGCTTGCCGTCCACGATTGCATCCGTGAAGTCGAGAGAAACGAACGTTCCGCCAGCGAGGCTCACTTCTGGCGCGCATGCCGGATAGCAATTGACCTTGCGGCCCTTGAGCGCCCCAGCCGCGGCCAGTATCTGAGGACCGTGACATAGTGCAGCGATTGGTTTGCCTTCCTTATCGAAATGCCGCACTAGCTCAAGCACCTTGGGGTTGAGGCGGAGATACTCCGGCGCCCGCCCACCAGGAATGACAAGTGCGTCGTAGCCCGCAGGATTGACCTCGTCGAATGTCGCGTTCAGCGTGAAGTTGTGTCCGCGTTTTTCGGTGTATGTTTGATCGCCTTCAAAGTCGTGAATCGCCGTGCGTACCTGTTCGCCTTTCTTCTTGTCCGGACATACCGCATCCACTTTATGGCCCACCATCTGCAAGGCCTGAAAAGGAACCATGATTTCGTAGTCCTCAACAAAGTCGCCAGCCAGCATTAGGATTTTCGCTGATTTCATATGGGGATCCTCCACTCAATTTTGAGACGCTGAAAGCTCGATGCCAGTGCGCATGAAGAAGTCAGACACATGTTATCTGATGGGCAGGAAGCGGTGAAGTTGCATTTATGAATAGATCGTTTAACTGCGAGCGTGCTCGAGGCAAACTGGCGGTTTACCCTAGAATCTGTCATGACGGTTTCCCCAAATCCTCTTGAGATACTCAACGCACAAATCGTTGCATGTGATCGCTGTCCGCGACTCCGGACGCATTGTACGGAGATCGCCCGGGTTCGGCGCCGTGCCTATGCCAATTGGGAATACTGGGGGCGTCCGGTTCCCTCATTCGGAGATCCAGATGCTCGCGTCCTTGCATTGGGTCTCGCGCCCGGCGCCCATGGTTCCAATCGAACGGGTCGTCCCTTTACCGGCGATGGCTCTGGAGATTTTCTCTATCCCGTCCTGCATGAGGCGGGATTTGCATCCCTTCCCCACGCCAGTTCACGCGACGATGGCATGAAACTCGATGGTCTCTGGATCACATCGGTGGCGCGCTGCGCGCCGCCGGGGAACAAGCCCACCCCTGGGGAGTTGCATAACTGCGCTCCATGGATGGATGCGGAGATGGCGCTGCTGAAAAATCTTTGTGTTGTAGTTTGCCTTGGTAGGATCGCCTTTGATGGATTGCTGACACGCGAACAACGTCTAGGAGCCGCCATTACTCGTGCCAATTACACCTTCAGTCACAGTGCGGAGTATGCACTGCCAAGTGGACTTACGACGATCGCCAGCTACCATCCTTCATTGCAGAACACAAATACGGGAAAACTAACTCGACCCATGTTCCTTGAAGTGTTCAAACGCGCCAGAGTGCTTGCGGGATTAAGCTGAGATCTGCCTGATAAGTCTCCACCCGCAAGAGGCACTTGATTTCGGTTCTGTGCGCGGTTTTGTAATTTTGAGTGACTTGGATTGCGACCCCGACGCGAGGAGAGATGCGATGAGTAGAATGGCACGCAGAGTCTTGATTCCAGCATTTGTGATATTTGCGATGGGGGTATACGGGCAAACTATGAAATCCGACCATTGGTCAACGGCGGACTTGCAGGAACGCGCAAAGCACCTGCAGGAGCTCGCCGCAAAGAGTGACGGCTCCGCCAGCGAGACACTGGAACAATATCCGCACCACTACACGATGTTGGCTTTTCGCCAGCACAGCGGCGGCGGCGAACTGCATCAACACTTCGCCGACATCTTCTACATCCTCGAAGGACGAGCCAGCGTTCTTACTGGCGGTCGTCTTATTGAACAGAAAGAGTCCGGCCCCGGCGAGATTCGCGGCAAGGCAGTTGAAGGTGGTTCGCGCCAGGAACTTAAGGCCGGAGACGTAGTGCATATCCCCGCAGGCATGCCTCATCAAATGCTCGTGGCCGAGGGAGAATCGATTACCTACTACGTAGTGAAGGTAGAAGAGAGCCGCTAAGTCAAAAGGGCATAATCAGGCGAATAGAAAAGGGAGACTGAATCAAACCGCCCTGACATGAGTTCTTTGTCAACGCAGACTCATGGGAGAGCCGAACGAGTGCCCCAAATCTCTCTCCGATCCTACGATCAAAAAAGAAGCTCTTCGCTAATGAATACTGATACTTTTCACGATCTTCCACGCATTGTTGGCTCGCCGTAAGGCCGTTAACAAACACGAAACAGATTCGTTTCTTCTTGTCGCTGAGGTCGGATCTGAGGCTGTCATCGCCGCATCGAATCTAGTTGGCTAGTATCAGGGCCGGCCTCCATTTGCTGCCCCATTTCGACGGCTCAGGACCCATGACGAAATGCAAAACACCTCCTGCCTGGATCTGTTCCCAAGTGATGACCGGCATGTCGAGCGTTTTTCCATTCAAGGTCGCAGACTGAATGTAGACGTTCTTGGCGGAGTTGTTGCTCGTCTCCAAGCGGAATCTTTTGCCATTGGCTAAAGTGAGCGATATCTCGCCGTACATCGGACTCCCGATCATGTATTCTCCACTGGCAGGACTTACGGGATAAAAGCCCATCGCTGTGAATAGAAGCCACGCAGACATTTGCCCGCAATCATCGTCTCCGTCAAGGCCGCCGGGACTTGCATCGTATTCCTCTGCGGCAATCTTCCGTACCATCGCCTGTGTCTTCCAAGGCTGCCCGTCGAAGTCGTAGAGATAACCATAGTGGTGACTCGGCTCATTGCTGTGCACGTTGTGGCCGCCGCTGAAGTGCTGATCCAGTTTCTTGTCGTAGTTCTCCACTCCGCCCATCAACTGGATCAGACCTGCCTGGTCGTGCAGAGGCGACCACGTGTAGACCCAGGTGTCACCTTCGGTCCATCCAGAGACGGAGCGGTTTTGGTCATCATCCTTCTCGCCGCCGATCGGAGCCCACTTGCCATCTGACGTCCTTCCGTTCATCAACCCGAGAGCGGGGTTGTAGAGATTGCGGTCATTCAGCGAACGCTTTAGAAAGAAGCGGAAATCCTCACTTCTTCCGAGAGCCTTTGCAATCTGGGCAATGCACCAGTCGTCGTAGCTGTCTTCGAGAGTGCTCGAGGCCGCTTCATCGGTTTTGTCGGTTGGAATGTAGCCTAGCTGCTTGTAATAGGTGAGTCCTGCACGGGCCTCGTAGGGTGTGTACTCTTCGCGATCGAGCCAACGACGAGTCGTGTCGCCATCGGGCGGTGTCATCGCGTCTTTGTAGACGGCTTGCCAGGCGAGTTGGCGATCGAAACCGGTGAATCCCTTTCTGAAAGCTTCCGCCACAAGGGAATCCGCATGTGTTGCGATCATGATGTTGGTGTAGCTGGGATTGGGCCACTTGGGCATCCAGCCACCCTCTTTGAAATTTTGCAGAAGAGCTGTGATCATGCCGTCGATGCGTTCCGGAGCGAGCAACGTGAGCATGCTGTTTTCGGCACGAAAAGTGTCCCAGATGGAGTAGGCGGTATAGCTTTCTCCATTGTGGATGGAATCATCGAACGCGCTGTAATATCGGCCGTACTCAGAGAAAACACGCGGATAGAGCAGCGCGTGGTACATCGCCGTGTACATCAGCGTCTTGTCCTTATCGGTGGCTCCGCCGATCTGGAGTTGCGATAACTTCCGATTCCATATCGTGTGAAGTTTTTCTTGCACTGCACGAAAATTCCAACTCGGAATCTCACGCATGAGGTTTTGGCGCGCTTGCTCGATGCTGATGAATGACGTACCTATGCGGACCTGGATGGTCTGTCCGGGTCTGAATTCGGCGTATGCTCCATGGCTTGAACCGTCATCCCCGTAAGTTTTCATGTCCATTGGCGGTTGCTCAAACTGGACTACGAAATAGCCTTTGAAGTTCGGTAGTGCAAACGGGCCTAGATGTGCATCCATGCGATGCGGGTTATAGCCCGTAATCTCTTGCGTTTGAGAATTTACGGAGGCCAGTCCCGCTATTCCAGGACGTGAGGCCTCAACGATTACCCGGGGGCCCGCTGCGTTTGGAAAGGTGAAGCGAAAAAAGGCGCAGCGTTCGGTCGCCGTCATCTCTGCTTGTATCTTCCCATCCGCTCCAGTACCCAACGAGACGCGGTAATAATCGGGGCGCGCTACCTCCGATGCGTGACTGTACGAAAGCTTGCGAGACTCTGGCGTAGTGCGCAGCTCGCCCACCTGCGGGATGACCGTGACATATCCGTAATCGCCCATCCAGATCGCAGGCTGATGCGTACCAATGAAGCCTGAGATTGTCGTGTCATCGTAGTTGTACGAAACGATGCTGATCTTGTTTTGTCGCGTTTGCGGGGTCCAGTTTGTCATGCCGAAGGGCGGTGTTACAAAGGGCATTGTGCCGCCGTACCCGATAGCGCTCTTCTGTGATCCCACCAGGGGATTCACATACGAAACAACATCGTTCTGGGCTACCAAGCCTGTTACGGTGCCCATTGCAAGCACAACAATCGCTGGTGCAAATCTATTCATAAGGGCAATTGTAAGTCGCCCTATCGTTGACTATCATCGCGCGTGGTTCCCTTTGATGCGCTCGGAGGATCCTCGCCGTTCAACGTCGTGTACAGAGATTGAGTGGGTTCGAACATTGGATTCTCATCTGCGATCTGAGAACCATCGGAGTTGTTTGTGGTGAAATATCTGTTGCTCTGCTTCTTCGGGATACCCTGAAAACTTCATGAGGATCCGCGCAGATCCGTTCTTGACCCAGAAGTGCCCCTCAGAACCGCAGCTTCTCGTTCCGCGACCAGATCGACACCGACGGCCCGTTAGAACGTCTCATAGTGCTCGTCATCGGATCCTCGCCGAATTGGAACGTTGGTATTGAACACCTCGTCATCCAACGAGACCAGCAGCGTGACCGGAGCCTCAGACCCAGGACACCGAGGGCGCTAGGTGCGACCGCACCGGTGCCAGACACCAGGAAGGTTGTAAGCTCGCTGCCTCTTGGCGGAGCACCTCGGATCAAGTCTTAAATAGTCAAGAATGAAGGTTTGGGACTACACTAATCCCGATCCCGCAAAGGGCATTTGAGATTGATCTTAGGAATATTAGGCAAAAAGCGAATTTGGTGTGTGGTTGTTCCGATCGTACTCCTGGTCTTGTTGATTGGAGTCACGTTCGGAACGGTTTGGCATCACCACGCCAATTCTGCTTCCGACACTTGTTCGCTATGTCATCTGGTCATAGCACCGACGGTGGCGGGCATCCGCGCGTGTCTCCCAGTCCCCGTGTGTGCCGGACCTGCTCCAAAGTCCATTGACTTTATTGCTCAATCTGCTTCGACACAGATTCCTGCCCGCGCTCCTCCCGCATAGCCCCTGAATACATACTGTGCCGCTTAGGCACACCCCATCGATTCAAGTGTTTTGCGAAGGAGGCAGATTGCCCATGCGCCTGCAGCGCTCGTGCTCCATCTTGTTCATCTCGGTATTCATTTTTGAAATCGCAGGTAGGCAGCCTCTTCGTGCGCAGAGCGCATCGCCACCGTCTCCGCAGGCAAATACTCTTGCGCAGAAGCCAGGCGCCGTAACCATTTCGCTCAACGAAGCGATCCGGCTGGCCCTCCAACACAATCACAATGTGCTGGCTGCGCGCACTGTGATTCAGCAGAACGAGGCAGAAGAAACACCGGCCAATCTGCGACCGAACCCGGTTCTCCTAGGCGATTCACAATTCCTGCCTATCTTCCAGCCAAGCCAGTTCAGCGCCGATTACATCGACAATTCCGCGCAGTTCGACGTCGGTCTCAGCTACTTATTTGAACGCGGAAAGAAACGACAACATCGCCTGCAAGCGGCAAAGGATGTGACCGCCGTATCACGATCTCAGGTTGCTGATAACGAGCGAAGTCTTGCCTTCAGCGTGGCTTCGCAATTCATCAATATTGAACTTGCCGAGTCAACGCTCGAACTGGCGACCCAGGATCTGAAGAGCTTTCAAGACACTGTGGACATTGGCGAAGCGCGTTATAAAGCAGGCGACGTAGGTCTCGATGACCTCTTGAAGCTTAAACTGCAGATGCTCCAATTTCAGACGGACGTGTCTGCGGCACAACTCTCCCGGGTGCAAGGACTTTCGGATCTCCGCCAACTACTCGGATATGAGTCTATTGACGCTGACTATGATGTTGCGGGGTCGTTCGATTACCAGCCAGTCAAAGGAAATCTCGAAGATTTTCAAACAAAGGGACTTCAAAACAGGCCGGACTTGCATGCTGCAGAGTTGGGGGTCAATGCCGCGAACAGCCAGCATGCACTACAACAATCTATCGGCAAGCGAGATGTGACCGGGCAAATCAGCTATACCCACCTTAGTTACACCAACAATGTTTCTCTGTTCGGGCAAATTCAGCTTCCCATTTTCGATCGGAACCAGGGGGAGATTGCGCGTACTGGCCTCGCCATCACACAAGCACAGGAACAGGAAAAATATGCGAGCGGACAGGTGCTGACCGACGTGAGGGATGCGTTTGAGAACGTTCGCTCGAACGATAAGATCATTTCCCTCTACAAGTCTGGCTATCTTGACAACGCGCAGCAATCCCTCGAAATCACTGAGTTCGCCTACAAGCATGGCGCTGCCAGCCTGCTTGATTTCCTCGATGCGGAGCGCAGCAATCGAGCCATTCAACTCGGCTACAGGCAGGCGCTTGCAACCTACCTGCTCGCGATCGAACAGCTTCGCCAAGCCGTAGGAACCAGGAGCCTGCCATGAAGAATAGACTTATCGCCGGCCAAAGCATTTCATGCACGATGGCAATCACCTGCCTTGTTATGCTCACCGCCTGCCACTCGAATGACGGCGAGCAGGCAAGCCAGATGACATCGTTCTCCGCGAAGGCTTCGAAGTCCGCGACCCCGCAGCTTTTTACCATTCCACAAGACCAGATGTCGCACGTGCAGGTTGTCACCGTTGAGCCGGTCACGCTCAGACGGACCCTGCGACTAACGGGTGCGGTAGCGTACAACGCCTTCAAGACCACGCCGGTAATCAGCCAGGTTGGCGGCCCGGTGAGCAGGATCCTTGTGGTCCCGGGCGAACACGTGAAAGAGGGTCAG
Organism: Telmatobacter sp. DSM 110680; assembly: GCF_039994875.1. GTDB lineage: Bacteria > Acidobacteriota > Terriglobia > Terriglobales > Acidobacteriaceae > Telmatobacter. The sequence goes on from NZ_CP121196.1 coordinate 5,536,068, forward strand.
GCAATGCTCGACGTGAGCAGTCCAGACTATTCACAGTTACTTGACGCCTATTTGAAGGCGGCGGATTCGCAACGTCTGGCTTCGAAGAACTTCAGCCGTGCACAGGAACTGTATGCGCACCATGCAATCGCGGAAAAAGACTTGGAGCAGGCTGAGTCCGATCGCAACCAGGCGCAGGCCGATCTGAATGCAGCCGAGCAAGGCATGAAGATTCTCGGAATCAAAGATCCGAGCCGCTTGGCCAATGCTCCTTCATCCGCGCAAATCCCGGTGCTGGCACCTATCAGCGGAGAGGTGGTTGAGCGTCTCGTCTCTCCGGGGCAAGTGGTCCAGGCAGGCCAGACGCAGGCTTTTACCATCTCGGATCTAAGTACTGTCTGGGTGCTGGCAAATGTCTACCAGGCAGACCTCGCATATGTTCAAAGCGGCGACGATGTTGTAGTGCAGACGGATGCCTATCCCGGCAGCTTCCATGGGAAGATCTCCTACGTCTCACCCGCATTGGATCCAAACACCAGGACCTTGCAGGCGCGCATCATCGTCGATAATCCTGGCGAAAAGTTGAAGAGAGACATGTACTGCACCGTTACGGTGACGGCCGGTTCCATCTCAAATGTAGTGGCTGTCCCGGACTCTTCGGTTCTGCGCGACGACAACAACCAGCCGTTTGTATATGTCAGTACTGGCGCAAATCAATTTGGTCGGCGCGATGTCGATCTTGGTGAGAGCCAGAACGGCCAGACACGGATTCTAAAAGGCATTTCCGTTGGAGAGAAGGTTGTCGGTGACGGCAGCTTGTTTCTTCAGTTTGCTAATTCGCTGCAACACTGAGGAGGCGAGTTTCCATGATTAATCGCATCGTGCAATTCGCTCTGCGGCAACGGATGTTTGTCTTGCTGTTAGTTGCCTTTATCACCGTCGGTGGTGCCATCTCATTCGTCCACATGCCGGTGGATGCCTATCCTGATCTCTCGCCGCCGATGGTTGAGATCATCACCCAGTGGCCGGGACATGCATCGGAAGAAATCGAGCGCCTCGTCACCGTTCCCACCGAAGTGGAGATGAACGGCGTCCCGAAGATGTCCGTCATGCGCTCGATCTCGTTGTACGGACTCTCAGACGTCATTCTGACCTTTGACGATGGCACCGACGATTACTTCGCGCGCCAGGTTGTGTTTCAGCGACTCAGCGAGGTCACCTATCCCACCGGAGTAACCCCCTCTCTATCGCCGCTTGCGAGCCCGTCTGGGCTCGTCTATCGATATGTTCTCGAGAGCCCTGACCGCACGCCTCAGGAGTTGAAGACCTTTGAAGACTGGGTGATTGAGCGCCAGTACAAGCAAGTCGCTGGCGTTGCTGACGATTCCGGATTCGGCGGAACCGTCATGCAGTACCAGGTGGTTCTCGATCCCGCCAGGCTTTACGCCTATCACTTAACCGTACCTGCCGTGATTCAGCAGTTGTCCGTAAACAACTCGAATGCGGGAGGTGGATTCTATCCCCAGGGCGGTCAGATCTACTATGTCCGCGGCTTGGGCCTAATCCGTGACACCTCTGACGTTGGCAACGTGGTGGTGGGTTCGCAGAATGGGGTGCCGATCCGCATCCGCGATGTGGGCGATGTTGTCATCGGAAACGCCCCGCGTCTGGGCCAGTTTGGTTTCAATAAAACCGATGATGCTGTAGAGGGCGTCATCATGATGCGGCGCGGAGAACAAACACAGGACGTGCTGAAAGGCGTTGAGGCGAAGACGCAGGAACTGAATCAAAGTATCCTGCCACCCGACGTAAAGGTGCGCCCATACTACGACCGCAGCGATCTTGTAGACCTGACCATCAGCACGGTCGAACACAACATGCTGCTGGGAATGGTCCTCGTCTTTCTCGTACTGATGGCATTTCTGGTGAGCGTCCGTGCAGCGGTGATCGTCGCACTCACGATTCCCCTCTCCTTGCTTTTTTCCTTTATTTTTCTGCATGCGCAAGGAATTCCTGCAAATCTCCTTTCCATCGGCGCCATCGATTTCGGAATTCTGATTGATGGAACCCTGGTGATGGTGGAGAACATCTTCCGCGAGTTGGGGGCGCGCGAAGGCCAGACCTACGATCTGCATGACGTCATCATCGAAGCGGCGAAAGACGTCGATCGTCCCATCTTCTACTCCGTCGCGGTTATCATCGCCGGCTACTTGCCGATTTACGCGCTCGGTGGACCTTCGGGAAAGTTATTCAAACCGATGGCCGACACAGTTGCCATTGCTCTCGTCGGTGCGCTCATCTTGACGCTGACACTGGTTCCCGTCCTGTGCGCCTATTGGTTCAAGGGTGGAGTTCACGAACGCGTAAACAAGCCTTTTGAGTGGGTGAGGGACCGTTATGCCGTGCAGCTTGAGTGGTGCCTCGATCGCCCCAAAACAACTCTGTTTGGCGCCATCTTGATCCTCGCGGCCACCCTCCTGCTCATCCCATTCATCGGGGGAGAGTTCATGCCTCATCTCGACGAAGGTGCACTCTGGGTAAGAGCAACCTTACCGTATACAGTCTCCTTTGAAACAGCGAGTAACTTCTCTCCGCAGGTTCGCAACATCCTATTGAAGTATCCAATGGTGACCGATGTTGGCTCCGAACTTGGCCGGCCAGACGATGGCACTGATCCCACCGGGTTCTTCAATGATGAGTTTTACGTCGGTCTTAAGCCCTATAGCGATTCTTCGTGGAAAATGGGCAAAATCCACAATAAAGCAGAGCTAACTGAAGATATTCAAAGCCAGCTTCAAGCATTCCCCGGTGTCATTTTCAACTACACACAACCCGCCGAAGACGCAGTTGACGAAGCGCTGACTGGACTCAAAAGCGCGCTCGCGGTCAAGATTTACGGACCCGACCTCAATGTTCTTCAAAGCCAGGCGCTCGAAATCAAGCGCAGGCTTTCGCAGGTGCCCGGTTTCACTGAGCTTACGGTTGTGCGCGAACTCGGCCAACCCAGCCTGATTATCGGTGTCGATCGCGACAAAATCGCCCGCTACGGCATCAACGTGGCCGACGTTGAAGCCATCGTTCAAGCGGCCGTAGGTGGGCAGGCCGCTACGCAGGTTATTCAAGGTGAGAAACTATTTGACCTCGTCGTGCGCATGAAGCCAGAGTTTCGTGAGAATGCGCACGAGATCGGCAACCTGCTGGTCGGCACACCGACGGGCCAGCAAATTCCTCTGAGCGAACTCTCCGACATTCACGAATCCGGCGGGGCGTCGTTTATCTATCGCGAGAACAACTCGCGCTATATTGGCGTGCAGTACAGCATCGAAGGGCGCGACCTCCAGAGCGCCGTCCACGAGGGCCAGCGATCCATCGCTGACATCGCGAAATCGTTGCCGCCCGGATATCAGCTCACATGGGGTGGGGAGTACGGAGAATTACTTCAGGCAGAGAAGCAGATGGAATACATCGGCCCCATGGCCGTTCTAATCATCTTCATGATTTTGTTCGCCCTTTACGGGAACTTCAAGTTTCCCATCACCATTGCCATCGGCGTCATCATGACGGTGCCTGTCGGCGCCTTGATTGCACTTAAATTGACCCACACTTCGTTCAGCGCCTCCTCGGCGCTCGGTTTGCTCGCTCTGATGGGCGTTTCGGTTGAAACGGCCGTCATCCTCGTCTCCTACATCAATAAACTTCGCCTCGAAGGGAAAGACATCCGCACCGCAACTCGAGAAGCTTCGCTCTTGCGTCTTCGACCAATCATGATGACGGCCCTCGTCGCTTGCCTGGGACTTTTGCCCGCCGCACTTTCCACCGGAATCGGCTCCGACACGCAGAAGCCATTTGCGATCGTAATCGTAGCGGGCCTCATTTCGCGGCTCTTTCTAGGATTCTTTGTGAACCCGGTGCTGTATGAGATGGTCGCTCATGATGGAGACATCTTGCAGGTCTGACTCTTTGGCGATCTTCCATTAAGGCTGGGACCAAAGGCTATGATCTGCTCGGAATTTCCCGACTCTTGCCTTTGAGCGGTTGGAAGGCGGCGGGAAGTGAATTAGTCGGGTCCGACACTTCAGCTATTTCTATATTTTATTGATTATTTGGAGCGGGAGACCGGGATCGAACCGGCGACATTCAGCTTGGGAAGCTGACGTTCTACCACTGAACTACTCCCGCCTTTTAAAATCAATAATTTACTGAGAGTGATGAGCCTCACTGATCAACTCACTGATCATCTTGCTAAACTCACGTACATCGGCCTTCTCGATAACCGAAGGAGCAAGATGAACGTGGACAGCGGGTATGGTCATAAACAAGTCAACCTCGTACAGTATCGCCGAGTCGACGGCCGCTGGCAATTCATTCGAGTAGTTCGAAAGAATGGCAAGCCCGACCCGCGGCTTGTACTTATTGATGGCGAGCCAGCCAGCAGCAAGGGCGGGCATTTCTATCTCGCCTGGAGGGAACAAGGCAATCTGAAACGCCAGGCCGTTGGTTCGTCTCCCCGCGAGGCGCTGAACGCCTGGCACGTCAAGATGGGAATCCTCGCCGGAGACGTCGAACCAGAGCCTGAACCGGAGACCGTCGAGAGCAAGACGATTGATACTGCAATCGTCGAGTATCTCCGGGATGTAAAAGCTACCAAGAGTGCTGCGACCTACAAGGCATATAAGCGCGATCTGGCGTGGTTCCGAGAACACCGCGGAAAGCACCTTGTCTCTCGTCTTGATCGGTCAGACGTCATGTCCTTGTTCGCTGCCGGGCGCGAGGAAGGACTTGATCAGAAGACCATTAATAAACGGGTGGTCGTGATGTTGACGGCAATGCGCGGCGCCGGAGCCGAAATAAAACTTCGCAAAGGAGACTGGCCGAAGACCACAGACAAACAAATCGAGGTCTACACTCCCGACGAGTTGCGGCGGTTCTTCGCGGCCTGTACTGCGGACAAGCGGGTGCTGTTTCAAACATTCCTTTTGACTGGATTCAGGTCAGAAGAGATCGCCACGCTGACTTGGTCTGACATCAATTACACGACTGGGAAGATCAGCGTGTCCGCTAAGCTGCAATGGGAGTTCACGCCGAAGAGCTACGAGATCAGGTCGGTCGAAGTGCCGTCGGCGCTGCTCGCGACGCTCAAGGCCCGGAAGAGGAAAAGCACGTCGCTTCTGGTGTTCCCTGCCCCAAAACATCCAACGAGACCTGATTATGGAGGCAACGGTGTAGACGCACACATGCTGGAGGCATGTAAGGAGATCGCATTCCGCGCGGGCCTCAACTGCGGTAAGTGTGAAGGAACGTACACAGTTAAGCGATCAGCAAGGAAGAAGGAGAAGTTGCCTTATTCCTGCGGGACTTCGCCACGCTGCCACCACTGGAATCGCCATCGATGGCGGCACACCTTCGCATCGAACATGCTTCCAGTCCTCGGGCTCAAGAAGCTCCAGCTCGTTCTCGGCCATAAAGACATTTCAACCACACAGAAATACCTGCACCTCGTCGGCGAAAACGAGGTACGGGAGAAAGTGGAACATTCATTTTTAGCTGCGTTCGTTTAGGTGACTCAGCACCTAGTGTTTTGCTCGGCGCTGCGAGAATCGTAGAGTCCTGATTTTCACGTCGCATATGAAAACGTCGTAAGAGGGATGGGCGCCAGTGTGTCAAAAGGCTCTCTGAAGCTTAAGGGACGGTTCTCTTTGGGTCTATGGGCGGCAATGGTCCTCCTTGCCGCGTCATCGATCTTGCGCTCCAGACGCGGCGCGTCGGGATTGAATCCGCGATTGAGGCCAATCGCTGCTTCTTGTCCAGACTACTTTGCCCTCTGTGCATGTAGAGATCAACTAGGTTAGTTTTTGGTTCGCGTTCTCCAGGTCGGCTCTCTTTGTCGCTCGATGCGGGGTTCACAACCGGGCCCACTTCAGCGCTGGTCGATGAAGTGGAAGCCATACTTTTTGTCTGCTGAGTTGATGAAGAGTGCACGTCATACTTCACAGGGCACGTCTCCTTGATGACGGACAGCGCTTCCTTCTTGGCTGGAGTCTCAGGAGGGTTGCAACTGGCAACCTCGCGAGCCCTCTTTGCTTTTGTTGTAAAGGGTCCCTTGGCCAGCGTGCGCTTCAATCTTTCGCTCCATCCGCTGTTGCCTTCAGTTGACTTCGCAAGCCCAATGTACCTGCGGATAGTCGTCGCCGGCTGTCCCAACTCATCCGCGATCCCGCGAGCCGAACATTTGAGGGCGATCAGTTCAATTAGTTGTTCGCCCCGTTGTTCCGTGCTCATCTCGTTCCAACGCTCTCGGACGCGGCCAAAGGCCGCCTGTGTTTTTGGGTTTTTCATAGCCCGCTGATGAGCAGTTTGATTCAAGTGTTTCGCTTCCTGGTTCTTGCCCGCTTTCTTCCGCTTCGTCATGATCTGGACAACTCCTTGAGTTTCGAACGTTCGATCACAAATTGCGCCAGATAATAAGTGCTGGTGAAGCTTGCCTTGTTCGCCAACATAAATCGGACGGTCCAATGGCCTTGTAGACCGCCACGGGCGTACCTTGCGTAAAGTCGAATTATGTGGCGAAGGTCTTTCTCTTCCGGTGCCTGATAGCCCGCATTGTGCAGGCCGCGCTTGGCCATCTGCACTAAATCGTCTATGGCTTGTTGCTGTTGTTTTCTAAGGTTCTGATTCGGCTTTGCCCACGGCTTGCAATAGGCAACATGCAAACGCATCCATCGTAGATGCGCCTTCCAGACAACCGTTAACTCCGTGTACTTCTCGTTTCCCACTTCTGTCATCAAAGCTCGATTCGCTCTCTTTATGTGGCGCTCCAAGGAATGGATCACGGGTTGCGACTTCGCCTTTAGCTGAGTGAATGACTTGTCGTCAATGTGCATCCTAGCTTCGCCTTCAAGGCCAAGTCGGTGATTTTGACGTCTCAATAGGCGCACAAAGTCAATATAGGCGCGGATCGCGAACACAGCGGTCCGGAGTTGAAACGTATCCATCTGGACCGATTTTCTGGCCTTAGTTTTTGTAATCAGACGTTCCCCGAGAACGAGGAAGTTGTCCATGAAGAGTTGGTTGAATGCCCCGCGGTCAAAACCGCGGGCTGGTGGAAAGATGCGGAAGGGGTAAGAGAGGCGAGAGGTCCCGGCGCGCAGATGATCCTTATAGGACCGCGTGATCAGTTCAATGCCCGGCGCGAGGACAGCGATCTGGTGAGGCGACAAACGAAATCGAACCGCAGCATTGATCGGAGCCACATTTTTACTCATGGAAACGGAGAGGCTATCAGAGCGATGGGCAAAGGGATTGTGATCCCCGTCGCCGGACAAAGCAAAGTGGATCTGATCGTGATCCGGCAAACATTATGGACAAGCAGGCAAGACGGACTAGAGACGTTGGCGCGGAAATGATGGGAAGAGCCCGGATGGAGACGGCCGAATGGCGCAGTTTTCAGCTATGCCGGAGTGATGTGGCGCAGTTTTGGATGTGGTGAGCGAGGCTGGCCGGCGCCGGTGCGTAATCCGCGGGCAACTAGGATGCTGCAAGCGGTTTATATATATGTAGATACGCGAATATTCTCCGCGTTTACGGTAGTTCTTTTCGATGGTTCTAAAACAGGCCAAAGGACAAAAATTCCTAGTCCGGATGCAGAATCGGATTGTGTTTCCACTTCTCTGCTTCTGATCCGTAGAGTGCAGCATCTTCAGCGTGGCTCTTGTGAAGAATGCTCCAGTGGGGACGCCATTCCTTGATTCGAGCGCCTTCAAATGCGGTCGATCCTACTTCCCACCAGCGGCCGGAGCGGACTGGTACCAGTTCTTCACCGGAATAGATGTCGCGAAGCTCGTTGCCTTTCTTGCGAGATCCGATCATGCCGGGTACGAATGGCAGCATCAGTGCCAGTCCAATGGCAGCTCCTTTACCGGGTGTACCCAGGTTCTTCCATGTCCAGGATCATAGCTTTGGTGATCGCTCATATAAGCACATACTTATTATGTAGTTCAAATCCGACGCATCCTTGACAAAGGGGCGCAATCAGGAGTAAGGAGTATATGAGTATGACAATTAACAATCAAGAAGACTTCCACCGGGTGCAGCAGCTGGTCTGGGGCAAGCTGTTCGGAATCTTTATTCAGAAGGGCCGCGAGAAGAGGGGCTGCACGGTCGAGGAAGTAGCCCATCTAGCTGGTATGGGGCCATCTGAATGGCTGGCTGTGGAAGCCGGCCGCATTCCAGAGAGTGCGGCACAGTTACGCTTAATGGCCGCCGCCCTCCAGTTCAGCAAGGTGCAATTAGCCACGATTATCCAGATCTGCCGGGCTGCCTGGAAGGCATAGCCCTACTCTGCCGCCGGCCTCTGGACCAGCCGGGGTACTGGCGACGGGTACTCACAATCCCATATGCTCACCTCAGAGGAAGGAGGTGAGACCGATCAAAACCAAGGAAGGAATAGGGTTAAAACGCTTGAACGTAAATATTACTGAAGAGCTTCACCGCCGCTTCAAGTCCGCAACCGCAGCGCAAGGCCTCGAGATGACCGATCTGATTCTGGAATGGATCCAGAAGTATGTCGACAAGAATGGACTTGTCGCTCCGAAGAAGGGACGGCGCGCATGAAGCGCGCCGCGCTCTACACGCGCGTCAGCAGCTGCGATCAGCATCCCGAAACCCAGGTACTGGATCTACGCCAGATGGCGGTTCAGCGCGACTATGAGATCGTTGCCGAGTACACCGACAAGATCAGTGGCACGAAGGCCAAGCGGCCGGGGCTTGACCAGATGATGGCCGATGCCCGCCGCGGCCGGTTCGACGTCCTCCTGGTCTGGGCTTCGGACAGAATCGCCCGGTCGGTGAAGCACTTCCTGGATGTGCTCGATGAACTCAATCGGATCGGAGTCGAGTTCGTTAGCTTCCGGGAAAACCTCGACACAGGCGGCCCGCTGGGCCGCGCGATAGTGGTCATCATCGGCGCCATCGCTGAGTTGGAACGCTCGCTGATCGTCGAAAGAGTGCGCGCCGGCATGAGGCGCGCTCGGCTCGAAGGCCAACGAATCGGCCGAGCGCCGCTGGTACTGGACAACCTCGCTATCCGACAAGACCGTCAGCGTGGCCTGAGTCTTCGCCAGATCGCCAAAGGCCACAGCGTCTCGACTGCCACTATCCAACGTGAGCTCCGCAAGCATGCTACAACACCAGGAGAGCATGCCGCATGATCGAGCAATCAGCAGACTTCATCCCGGTATGGATGCTCCTATCGGCGGCCTTCGGCTTCATCGCCGGCGAGGCCTACGGCGGCCCGACCCGTCTCCGGAAATATCTTGAGCAGGCCAATGCAGATCTTCGCGATCAACTCCAAAACGCGCTGTCCCGCACACCAGACCTGCAACATGCAATCGCTCAACAACGCCGCGTCATCAATGACATCCACAGGCGTATCGTTGCTGTGACAAAAGGCCTCGAAAAACGCGCCTCCTAAACCCCACAAAACAAATGGCCGGATCTCGTCGATCCGGCCGTCTCAAAAGGTATACCTTGAAATACATCTCACGCGTCACGAGGCCTAAATGGATAACTCGGCGCTTCATCAACAAGCGAGGAGGATTTATGGAGCCGGGTCCCTCCTATCAGAATGTCCAACCGAACTAGATAAAGCGCATCAGTTCACGCGGCCAGGACAAGCTCCGAACAAAACGGCATAGACACAAGACGTCTCAGAGCTTTGACCTGCAGTGATGCACCGCACATCCCGTGACGCCGAATCGGTGCGACCCTACCTCTACCATGCGGCATTCTTCACCGGTCAACGTCGTACTTGCCTTACGAACGGCCCTCCCCCTCAATTGCAGGAAAGATGCGCTGGCAACGGAGACGAACCATCATGACTTTAGCCGGCTTCTCAGTAACCGTCTCGTGGGGCTGGATGCTGCCTTGCGTCGAACCGCTAAGTTGGGGCGCGAGGCGGACGATCGTTCCACCATGCAATCCATCAACGATCTGATTCAGGATTACCTCGCGGCACTTCGCATCCTCGACTTCGAAGGATCGTCCGTTCTCGGCTCCGATTTCACGGTTGCATACCGTCGACTACTCCTCGCGCGCATCGCCGAACTCATTGACGCAGTCGGTCATCGTTCTAGGGCTCCTCGTTCCGAATCTTAGCGGAACTACGACGTAGAATCGCGCAGGTGGACGTAGATTGGGGGTCTGGGCAGCCGACGCACGGTGCGACGGCCACCAGAACAAGGTGGAAACTATGCCGATCGTGGAAACTGAAGTTGAAAGCCAGCAGCGCAGGGGGCACTCTTCGTCATGGGCATGCGGACAGAACTGGCTTTCACTTATGACGCGCAAATGCACCCGGTTTTTGCGAGATGCACCCGCTGCGGCGAGGAGATGCCACCGCCCGTTCCAAACTTAGATGATCGAGCGGATATCATCTTCTGGTTCTCCGCACGCTACGTTGAGCACATCCAGCTCAAACATCTAGGCGCGGCTGGCCCGTGACTTTCGATCTCCACCCTTTGTGACCTAACTTTTATGCAAAGGTCATGCGACGGCTCGTCGCGGGAGTATGATGATGCCGTCACGGCCCAATGAATGGTTGGAGGATCGTCTATGCGGAAGCGAATTCTGGTGATCGTAGGTAGTGTTGTCGGCGTCCTGGTGATCATTGCACTCATTTTGCCCTTCGTCATTAACGCGAATCGCTTCAAGCCTGAGCTCGAATCACAATTGAGCAGTGCTTTGGGGCGACCGACAACCATCGGGAATATAGAGCTTGCCTTGTTTTCAGGGGGTGTCCGCGCAGATGATTTCGTCATTGCTGATGATCCAGCTTTTAGCCACTCACCGTTCGTAACAGCAAAGCGCGTGAACGTGGGCGTGGATTTGATGTCGTTGATCTTCTCGAAGAAACTCGAGGTCAAATCGTTCACTCTTACCGAGCCGCAGGTATCGCTGATTCGGTCGCGAGCCGGTGATTGGAACTTTTCGACGTTGGGTAACAGTTCCTCGTCACAAAGCGCCGGTGGCAAGTCTTCAGCGACAAGCGACTCGTCAGTGCCCGCCATCTCCGTCGATAAGTTGACGGTCTCAAACGGCGTCGTGATCCTGGGCACGCTTAGCACTCCTGGCAAGATTCACACCTACCAGAATGTCGAACTCGAAGCTTCAAACCTTTCCTATGCTTCGCAGTTTCCTTTTACATTGACGCTCAAAACGCCTGGGAACGGCTCGATGAAACTGGACGGCAAGGCCGGCCCGATTAATGTGACGAACACCATTCTGACGCCCCTTAGCGCCAAGCTGAACATTCAGAAACTCGACTTGGCCTTGACAGGTTTCGTGGATCCGTCGACTGGCATCGCCGGGATCGTCGACCTCGACGGAGACCTCACATCTGACGGCGCATCAGCAAAACTAAACGGCTCATTGAATGGGCAGAAACTGAAATTCACAGCGGGCGGATCACCGGCAACTGTGCCAATCTCGATTGACTATGCCACGACCTACTTTCTCAAAAACGGCATGGGTAATCTGACGAAAGGCGATATACACGTTGGGAAAGCACTCGCACAGTTGAGCGGCGACTACAACACGTCAGAAGCGGAAACAACTCTGCAGATGAAATTGCTTGGTCAGGGCATGCCGGTACCCGATCTTGAAGGAGCGCTTCCAGCAGCCGGAATTGCACTCCCGTCTGGCGCTTCGCTGAAGTCCGGATCCCTCGATCTGAACCTCGCGATCAACGGATCCGTGGATAAGCTTGTCATCACCGGTCCGGTTAACCTGTCGAACGCGAAGCTGGCTGGATTTGACCTCAAATCAAAGCTCGGAGCTCTGTCTTCCTTCACTGCTCTCGGCAAAGCAGGCAGTGGCTCGGACACCGTAGTCCGCTCGCTCCATGCGGATCTTCGCCAGGATCCGGGCGGAACACACGCCGCAAATCTCAAGATCGTAGTGGAGTCAATCGGCACGATCGCCGGAGACGCCAACTTGAGCGCCTCTCAACAACTCGATTGCAAAATGACGGCCAATCTCTCGGGCGCGTTGGGAGTGGTGGCCGCTCCGGTCGCTCTTCTCGGCAAAGGCAAATCGGGTGGCGGTATCCCGTTCAGCATAACGGGAACAGCTTCAAACCCAATCTTCAGGCCCGATTTGGGTTCCGAGGTGGGGAATCTGGCCAAAGGCCTGGGAGGGCTGGGTAGTGCAACGGGCAAGGGTGTGGCCGGTTCCGCAAAAGGTCTCCTCGGAGGAGTGCTCGGCAAGAAGAAATCCAACTAAACGCTCGCCCGTCCACTACTTCAGTGTCTTAGCAAAAAACCAACAGGAGTGATTCTCATCACTCCGTCTATGTGTATGATCCTCTAGGATCTTTGAGCATCAGGAGATGCTCGCCAAACTCGAGCGGCAATAGATAAAATGCGTTGGTCTTGGTTCAGAGCGAAACAACGCAAGTTGCCGATCATGGCGACTTGCCCCAGAAACTGTATCGATCTTGAGGCGGACGATATCGTGATCGTTTCAGTGGAAACGGTCATGGAGAATCTCCAAATCGCTGGACACCTACGGATGCAGCCCGCAACCAAATTACTTCATTGTCGACATTGCGGGTGTGTGTGGCAGAGAACGTTCAATGCCGACTCTTTTAAATTCCGCGACGAGGTCCTGGGAACATTTAAAAACACGAATGCCGGAAGTGGGCAGCAGCGTTAGACATCTCTGTCCCAGTTTCTTGTTTTCCAGCTCCGCCCGTTAGACTGCCAAAATGCTGCATTGGATCCTTTCCGCAACGTTATGCACGGTACCGCCCCAAATGCGCGAGACTGCGCCGGAGTGGTGGCGTCGGCCGATCACCAGAAGGTCTGCGCCCCAGTCTGCGATCTGATCGACAATGGCCTGCACTTCTTCGCCTTCGACAATTATTCCCTCAACAGCGATACCGTGCTCTTCCGCGTGTTTTATCCCCTTGCTTTGTAAGTCTTTGTAAAACGCATTACGTTCTTCGAGTAGCGCCTGGCGCGCTCCAGGCAACTCAGAGTCCATAAACGCTGCATAGACAGGGAGGGGCTCACTTACGGTCAAGAGTCGCAGGTCCGCCTTCAACTCTTTTGCCAGCTCAACCGCGCTCGACAGTGCGCGCTTCGCTGCTGCCGATTCATCGAAGGCGATCATGATTTTCTTGTACACTCGATTTCCCTCCATGGACTGCAAGGAAATCAGTGTAGCGCAAAGAAGTTGATGTTCTGACCACGTTGGATCGGGAGCCTTCGACGGGTGGGAAGGCCGCAAATGCATATCTCTTTACTCGCTCCTCTTCAAAGCTCATTTCGAATCCCTGCTCGTCTAGCTCCCTTGCGCCCCGATCCGAGCCTGAGTATAGTCGCACCATTCCGGACGAGGTCCGGCTGCGGTTTTGCTATCGCTGCCAATCGTTGCCCGATGAGATAGCACGGGGACTGCTCGTCTTAGCCCATAGTGAGTGTGATCAGCATTGCCGTTGGAGGTTCCCATGTCAGAAACAAACAGGTTGAGCAACATCGAACTCATGCGTACACTCGATAACGCATGGAACGCGCAAGATTGGGATACGTTTGAAAAGAGGCATACCGCGGACACTGTTGTATTTTGGCCGGGCCAAGTAGAGCCTACCCGCGGCCGCCACAATCACAAGGCGGAGTCGGTCGAGTTCTTCAAGACGTTTCCCGACAACCATCTAATCAATAATCCCTATAAAGTTGAGATTGCTCAGGGTGATTGGACCTGCACGGTTGCGGAATTTACGGGCACGATGCGCGGTCCGATGAAGGGTGCCGATGGGAAGATGATCGCGCCGACCAACAAGAAATTCCATATAGAGTTCTGCACCGTCGCGCATTGGAAGGACGGCGAGATCGTAGAAGAGAAGCTCTTCTACGACCTAATCGGATTGTTGAAACAGATTGGTGTTATGTGAGGTCAGCGGCGCTGTGCCGACAAAACCTGTTGCCCCCAAAAGCTTCATTGAGTGTTTCTACGTCAGGCTGACAACAGGACGTTGCTACCCCACCTGTACAGTCAGCATGGAAATCGATCCACCATCGACCCCTTCGATTGGGAACGTAACCGTCTCTCGCTCTTGCCGTGTGGCGAGCACATAAAGCATGGGCAGGTAATGATCCGGGGTCGGAATCGAGAGGAGGGCTTCCGGCCCTAGCGTTTCATATTCAATCAGAGGTTTGTATTCGCCGGCCACCATCATCTGTTTCGCATCATTCTCGAAGCGAACAGCCCAGTCGTATGGATCTGGCAGATGGCGTCCCCAGGCATAGGCATGGAGATTGTGCACCAGGTTCCCACTGCCAAGAATGAGTACGCCATCCTCACGCAAGGGAGCCAGTTTTCTGCCAATCTCAAAATGGAATGACGCCGATTTGCTTTCATCGATGCTCAGCTGGACGACCGGAATATCTGCATTCGGATATACGTGTCGAAGCACCGACCACGTCCCATGATCGAGCCCCCAGGAGTTGTCGAGCCTGACCTCCAGCGGCGCGAGCAAATGTTGTACTTTGCGAGCCAGCGCCGGATCACCCGGTGCAGGATACTGAACCTGAAACAGTTCTCGGGGAAATCACCGAAATCGTGGATGGTCCTCGGTGAAGTAGAGATTGTCACACCGGTTTCCGGAACAAACCAATGCGCGGAAATGGACAAAATAGCTCTGGGTTTCGACGTTGTCTCACCGATTTGAGTCCATGCTTCCGTGTAGGCATTATTCATGACGGCATTCATCGGATTGCCGTGACCAAAAAAGATTGCGGGGAGTATCTTTGCCATGTTGAAGCACCTCGCTTCTTTGATTTCCGACCGTGATGTCGGGGCAGCTGAATCGTTCGTCGCTGAACAAACAATACTTCAAGAGCGATCGGGCAAACTCGTAACGACAATCTTGCCTCGCGGCAGCAATTATAGTGAACGAAGCATTTAGGAGGTTCGCGTGACGCATTTGGAACAGCTAAGTGAGATCCTGGTAAGTCTCGACGCGATGCTTACGGAACTGGAAGCCATCTACAAAGACATCCACGCTCACCCCGAGTTGTCGATGCAGGAGACGCGAACGGCTGGAATCGCGGCGAATCATCTCAAGGCCAACGGCTTTGAGGTCACCGCTGATATCGGCAAAACGGAGTCGTCGGTATACTGCGCAACGGGGATGGCCCCACCGTAATGCTGCGCGCTGACATGGATGCCTTGCCCATCAAGGAAGCAACCGGCCTTTCCTACGCCAGTACCGTTACGGGGACAGGCCCTGATGGCAAGCCCACATCCGTGGCGCACTCCTGCGGCCATGACATGCATGTGGCCTGCTTGATGGGAGCGGCGTCGCTGTTTGCCAGAAGCCGCGATAGCTGGCACGGAACGCTCATGGCAGTTTTTCAACCAGGAGAGGAAACGGCACAGGGCGCGCAGGCAATGATAGACGACGGACTCTTCAAGCGATTCCCGAAGCCCGATGTCGTGCTTGGCCAGCATGTCATGAGTTTGCCGTCCGGGCATCTCGATTGGCGCAAAGGAGTTGTCACATCCTCTGCTGACAGCATGCAGATTCGAATGTTCGGGCGTGGCGCGCATGGCTCAATGCCCGAGGCCAGCATCGATCCCGTCGTCCTGGCTGCCTCGACCGTAATGAGGCTGCAAACGATTGTTTCCCGGGAAGTCGCGCCTACCGATTCCGCTGTGGTGACAATTGGGGTTCTGCAGGCTGGCACAAAGGAGAACGTTATTCCTGACGAAGCCATCATCAAATTGAATGTGCGCACCTTCGATGAGGGGGTCCGTAAGCATGTCCTTGCAGCCATTGAACGGATTGTCAACGCGGAGGCGGCAGCGGCAGGCGCGCCGAAGCCACCAGAGATCACGCCATTGGACAGATATTCATCAGTAACTAACGATTCCGATGCAACGGAGAAGGTTGTTCAGGCATTCCGTCAGAACTTTCCTGACGGCTCCATAGAAGAAACGAGACCCACGATGGCGAGCGAAGACTTCGGATGTTTTGGAGCGGAGTGGGACGCTCCAGCGGTGTACTGGTTCTTTGGTGGAGACGATCCTGAGACATATGCCAAGGCCAAGAAAAACGGCACGATCAGTTCGCTCCCGACCAATCACAATCCGCGCTTTGCGCCAGTCATCCATCCCACTTTGGAGACAGGTGTGAAGGCTTTGGTGGTCGGGGCCTGCGCGTGGCTAGCCTCGTGAACGAACTTCTAATCTATGGAAAACACCTGGCCGGCCCCTTTCTCGTCGCGCTCGATCTCCTCGGCACCTTCGTCTTCGCACTGAGCGGTGCGGCAGCTGGTGTGAAGAGCAAATTGGATTTATTCGGTTTGATGGTGCTTGCCTTCGCGACGGGAAACGCAGGCGGGATTATCCGCGACCTGCTTATCGGCGCCGTTCCGCCTGCAGCCATCCGCGACTGGCGTTATCTGGGAGTCTGTATCCTGGCAGGCTTGGTGACATTCTTGTGGTATCCCAATATCGACGTGCAGCGCAGGCCCGTTCTGTTGTTCGATGGCGCGGGCTTGGCTCTTTTCGCTGTCACCGGTACCCAGAAAGCGCTGGCCGCCGGACTCAATCCCGTGATGGCTGCAATCATGGGGATGTTGACTGGCATTGGCGGCGGAATGCTGCGTGATGTTCTGGTGAATGAAACTCCAACAGTGCTCCGGGCTGATCTTTATGCCGTCGCCGCGCTTGCTGCTGGCGTCGTTGTGGTGACGGGACATGTAATGCACTATCCGTCATTTGCATTTTTGATTCCGGGTGCACTTCTATGCTTCTTTCTCAGAGTGATGGCCATATTCCGCGGTTGGCATCTGCCACTTGCCGGGACAGGATCTCGGTCACGCTGACCAGGTTCGATGCGCGAAGCCGTTATCGTCGCCCCATGCAATTCGAAACCCAGTTTCGATCGTTTGCATCGACGATGCAGATCATCATTGAGGAGGGAGCGAGCAATTTGTGAGAGAGAGCAGCACCCATAGACAGAAAATGGCGGACATGCTCAAGAACACGATGAGGGCTCCAACTGCCATACGCGGCATTGGCTGTGGCCCTCTATGGCCCGCTTGACCTCCAGGCCACGCTTCACTAAAACTCACAATGGCACCGGACAAGAAAGAGCC
This sequence comes from Telmatobacter sp. DSM 110680, assembly GCF_039994875.1. GTDB lineage: Bacteria > Acidobacteriota > Terriglobia > Terriglobales > Acidobacteriaceae > Telmatobacter. The sequence continues at coordinate 5,553,206 of NZ_CP121196.1, forward strand.
GCAGGCCGCCACGATTCAAGAGTCATGGCAAGCCTGCATGACTGTTCAGCTCTATTAATCCTTTTTCTCTTCTTCTTTCTTTTCAATGAAGTTGGTTACCGCTTCGGTTCCTTCGAAGCCGACAACAGCGGCAACACCTTCTGTGACTAATCCCGCATTTGGATCCAGTTTCTTCGCGCCTTCGACTGCCGCAGCAGCTCCGGCTAGTTCTTCAAGGATTCCCATGATCTTCTCCTTCGCAGTGATTGAATTTGACAGCCTCTTGCGAAATCCCCGCTTCGAATCCGGGATACGAATCAGTGCCTCGTTCAGAAACGACCAAGGAACGGAAACAGTGTTAAAGGTTGGCGTTTCGATTACCGGCTACAAGGCGAACTACCCAAGTGAGAATCACCGCTCCAATGACGGCAATTACGATGCTGATAATCAGGCCGTGCTGACCAACTCCCCCGAATCCAAGGAAGCTGGACAGGAACCCTCCGATCAGCGCGCCGACCAGGCCGACAATCATGTCCATGAAGAAGCCAAAACCTGAGCCCTTCATAAGCTTTCCTGTGATCCAGCCCGCGAGTACGCCGATGATGATCCACGCAATAATTCCGTGCCCCATGTGATCGTTCTCCTTTTTGAGCTTCGGTGCAGCTTTCCCGATTGATCACAGCAGCATCAACCGTAAACTCTGCCTCGAGCGCAGGTTTGTACAAATCTCGGAACTCTGTAGCGAGACTTCGGTCCCGGGATTTCGGTCTACGAAATTACCGGAAGGTTCAGATCCTGACCGACCTTGATCTTGTCCGGGTCGTCTATTCCGTTCGCCTGAGCGATGTCGCGATACTTGCTAGCATCGCCGTAGAAGCGCTTGGCGATTTTCGACAGATTGTCGCCGGACTGGACTGTATACGGCTGCTCCGCCCCGCCCGAAGTTGCAATCTCATGATGCAGATCGGCATAAGTCGGATCGGCCTCTTTGATGGCATCCCAGGTGCGGTTGGCAACCACAGTCGATGGCACTGTCGCTTTTAAGTGGAGTTTTTCGCCATCGAGATCTACCTGTTCTAGGTTTGCGCCGAGGTCAGAGAATCCCTCAATGGTTGAGATTACTCCGGCATACTTCTGCTTTAGCTGATCCAAATCTGCCATATCATTCCTCCTGTTCACTTACTGCTATCTGCTGGTCATCGGGTCAAACTCGCTTAGTGCCTATCGCGATCCTCCATGAGATGCGACATAGCTTGTTGATATCCGCGACGGAAGGCCTGACGATAGCCTTTTCTCATTTCAGGCGCAACATCGGGATGCCGATATTCGTCGCGATTGTTGACATCGGGACGGCGATGATTCCCGACATCTTTTCGTGCGCCCTCAATGCCATCGTGAAAGCCACGGCGCTGAATGTCGTTAAACTCCCCGGGCGGGGCTTCCCAATTACCATGATCCCGATCATGATCCTGACCGTACACGGGAGATGAGGGCCCTGCCGACGAGGCGGAGGCCTTGCTGATGATCAAGCAGCTTGCTCCCAAAAGAAGGGCGAGCACCGGAACAGCGGTTAGTTTCAGATTCATTGTCGATTTCTCCAGTCTTTCTTGCGCCAGGTGAATCTCACCGATCAATCAAATTTCGCGTCTATTTGATTGAGAATCGGAGTCTGCAACTGGGTGGTTTGTCACGTGATTCGGTCCGACCTTCCATTCGCTTCGAACGGATTGTTGGACCTCTACCGTTACTTGGCTGGCTGGTTGGCGATAACCAGCTTGCTGATTTTTGTGTAGGTGGCAGCCGGGACGATGTTCTTGCTTTTCAACTGCGTTTTGTTGGCGTAAGGGCGTCCATCGATGATCTTTTGGGCGTATACATCCCCGACGCCGGGTAGGGCCTTGAGTTGATCTTTCGTCGCCCTGTTCAAGTCCACGAGGTTGGCGGATGCCGCTAAGGCATTCGCGGTATGCTTTGTGCCCGAGGAGGATTGCAAGGCCGCAGCCGGCAGGATGCTAAAGAGGACAGAGGCCGTCAGGACGGCAAGAACGGATGTGAGACGTTTCACGTGCATGTGTATCACCAAGGTGATTTCTAAGTTCTTGATTTGTGAATGAACAAACGCAGAACCAAATTTACGCCAAGCCCATGCTTACAGGCAGCGTCAGCGAACATGATTGAAGGCCGATTTATCCCTTGTTGCCAAACATGCTGGTTGCCGCACTAAGCAGACCTCCCAGTCCACCTGATTCGGCAGCGGCCGGCTGACCGTCGGCTGTGCTCGCTCCGGAACCGAGCACCGAGCCCAGCATGCCCTGAAATTCGGATGGCACCCTGGACATGATGTGTTGAACAACTACTTGTTCGACTTCCTGGGCTTTGTCAGGGCCCAAGCCCGCCTTCTGCTGCAACAACACTGCTATCTCACCCATGATGTTTTCTCCAGTTTGTTGTGAATTCTCGGTTAAAGTTCGTCGGGATCAGTTCAAGTTCGGCTCCCGGAAAAGTGTTGCCTCGAACGAAGCAGGCACGTGAAATGTTCCGACCGATCCGCATGCCATCCCGGCTCAACGCGCCAGAGTTAGTCCCAAGCCCGTAGTCAGAATGACGTCGTTGCCCAGTGTTCCCGTTGGCGGGAAGGAAGTATAGCGATCACTGAATGTTGTCTGCCAGTTGAAGATCTTTCCGAGCTTCGTGCTGAAAGTAGAATCCACTGACAGCTGGAACTGACCCGTTTGACTGAGATCGGGATATAGAAACGCTTGCTCAGTAAACAGGCTTCTGGTTCCAAGCTTGCGAGTATATTGTTCGCCCAGGTCAAGGGCGGCAAAGCTGTTAGTGGGAGTTGGCGAGTATTTTTCATGGGTCCAGACGAGACCGGCCAGGATATCGAGGCTCTGTTGCGGCGACTTGATCGCGTGCCAGCCCAGGCCACCGCCAAGGATCGAGCGAAGGTCTAAATTCTGCAGCGCATTGGTTGAAAAATCGCCGGTCCCGAACGCGAATATCCGCGGCTTCAAGTTGTGATCGTAGCGGAGCCCGCCTGCGGTTGTGTTGGCACTCGTCGACGGCACGGCGTGAGCGTTCTTGCTATAGAGCGTATCCGCGTAGAGAGAGGTTTTGTCGTTGCGGGTTTGTCGCGCTGCGACGAACCCTGCACCGAAGGTAGCAGTATCCGAATTGCCGCGCGCAAGCGCCAAGCTAACATTCACGGCGCCGGTCCACGCATGTCCCCAACTCGGATTCAAGGAGGCTTCATAGACGGCTTGATCCGCAGGGGATCGCAGGACCGTCACTTCGGTCGGATCCAGAGTGGATGGGCCTGAAGATGTGGTGACTGTCAGACCATTTTCCGCACGCTCGATCGAGGTTACACTCAGGTTGCCCTTTTTCCAAGGCAACACTAGAGCTTGGGTTACGGTAAGGCTTGCAACCTGGTCCCAGGCGAGAGCAATCGGGTCGGCGTACGCCGTCTTAAATGTTAGCTTGCCAGCTTCGAGCTTTAACGCCGTTCCGGTGAGTCGGTCGCCATTCTTGAGCACGACTGTGTCAGCATACAGATTGGAAATGCAAAGAAAGATCAGAAGGGTAAGGATACAAGTAGCGAATGTACGGAACGAGAAATGCAGATGCATAGATGGGCCGCCTCTCAAACGGAGGAACGCTATGCTACGAGTTGGGTACAGTGCGAGCAACGTTGTGCTCGGATCGGGATGTCGCTGAGGCACTGAGGACAAACCTTGCTAGCCGGCGGAACTTCCGGCACCGGTCCTTTAATGCGAGCCATCAGGGCATTGGCGGGCATCACGATGAAGAAGTAAACCGATGCAGCCACCATGAGGAACGTAATCACCGCGTTTAGGAAGTTCCCGATCATGATGTGGTTGTAGGAAATTGAACTGAAATCCGGTTTGCCAAAGATGTTGCCGATGAAAGGAGTGAGCACATCTTTGACGAGAGAGGTGACAACGGCGCCAAATGCAACGCCCATAATCAGGCCTACGGCCAGGTCGAGCACGTTGCCCCGCAGGATGAAATCTCGGAAACCTTTAATCATTTCGTTCTCCGATCTTTAATTTTCGAATCGTGACAGTTCAAATTCTGCGCAGAGCCATGGAAGGTGTCGCTAGAGATGTGAGTCTGCGACAAGCCACGGAGCCACATTCCCTCGTGGCTCCTTCAGTGCTTAACACTGTTATTGATGGATCATTTGCAAGGCTTGCCGTGATCAGCGTGAGCGCCCTTTGCTTTCGCCGCATCCTCTGTCATATAGGCGCCAGCTTTGGTTTTTCCGTACCACTTCGAATCCTGACAGTGGTAGACATTGCTCGAGGTATTGAGCCAGACCTGACCTGCGCCACCGCCAGGAGCCTGCGCGACGGTGCTTGCTGACGCCTTGGGTGCCGGCGCGGGAGTGGTAGTGGGAGCCTTAGTTGGTTCGGACTTCGCAGCCGGAGCGGGAGCGGGGGCTGCCGCAGGAGCCGAAGTCGATGCAGCTTTCCCGGCCGAAGCCTTCGCCTTAGTTGCGTCGGAGGCAGCATACCAAGTCTTGATCCCCTTGTGGCCACGGCACGCGCCTGACTTGGTGGCGGCAGTTGAGTACGTCCCGTCGTTGCAAAGCCCGCTTGCGCCGGCGGGCGCTCCGGCAGGCGCCTGTGCCGAACCAACTAGCGAGACTGAAATCCCGACTAGTAGTGCGATTAAGCCAATCATTCTCTTCATGGGTCTCCCGTCCGTTACCGAATATAGGCGAGCATCATCACACGGTTTACCGAACCTGTCTAGCTTAAAAACCCGACTATCTGTTTAGGAAAACTTCGAGCGAAAAATTTAACTTATGGGAGATTAGGCGACATAGCCAAGCCAAAAAGCGTGGATTCTCACCAAAACTGGCTACTAGAGCGGATTTGGAACAAGAGCGTTTTCTCGCATTGAACAATGTCAACAGGAATCGAGCGTCTTTCGCATTAAAGTAGTACGGTTTCAATTTCGACGACTGATCTGTACCAACAGCGCGGATGGATGCGGACGGCATTTACGAAAGTATGAACCCGCTGTTAAGTGAACACACCACGCTGATTTGCATCTATAATTGCACCTCACTGGGGCGCGAATGGAGTAGTTCATGGCACCGATTCACGTCAGTATCGATCCCCTCCTGATAGAGGGATGTCTCCTCTTCACGATCGGTATTGTTGCAGCTACGGTCGGTGCGATTGCAGCGATTGCAGTCGTTCGTGAACACAGAAGCCAAGACAGTCCCACGAAGGCCGCCGAAGAAGTGCTCTTGGTCCGAGCCAACCGGGTGTCAGTGACCGTGGGAGGGGGGAGCAGAATGAGCGATCCTCTAGATTTGCACTTCATTCTCACCGACCCCGCTGTCACTTTGTTGCGGATAGAGCTGGCAAACCCTTTGGACAAGGGAGCCAGTACCGCCCCGTGCGTGAAGGCAGCATCCGAGGTCTTTATCGCAGAGGTGGACCCCAAGGTCGTCGTACGCTGGTATAACGCCAATGGATATTGGAAAGGGGAGACGAAAAAACTCCCGATCTGCCTTCTTTTTACAGTTGGTGGCTATGCAGGGTGCCGAACTATTTGGGTCGCAGTTAGCCCGATCAAGGCAGAAATCTCAGGGCTCTCCGATGACATGAACTTTGCATGGTGCGTTGAAGGCCCTTGCCCAAGGCCTCTCCTCACGCCAGCCGCCAACGTTCAACCTCACCGGCACGGAGAGACTATAGATACGACTCACGGTTGGCCAACAGCATGTTAGGTATCATTTGGGGATCATAAATAAGTCGCCCGGCACAACGTTAGGCTGTCCCGTGGTCGGCATGCTTGAGGCAGATTACTGCATCCGCCTGTGGACGGCCTTTTGGCCCCTCGACGATGTCGAACTCGACTTCGTCACCTTCTTTCAGCTTTTTGTACCCGTCCGATTGAATCGCTGAGAAGTGAACGAATACGTCAGGCCCGTCTTCCCGTCCAATGAATCCATAACCTTTGGCATTGCTAAACCACTTAACTCGTCCTTTGTAATGAGCCACACGCTCCTGCCTTCCTTGCATCAGGGGATCGGCGAATTAGGCAATGCGATGCACGTACCGCTATTTTCTGATGCGACTAATCTAAGAAGTGATGCTGAAGCAAGAAACGCTCCATCCATGTACCCTGAGATATGACCAAGCGTTCGTTTAGCCAACTCTTCGGTGCATCCCCGGATCAGCGCAAGAGGGTCTGAATTTCATTGAGCCCGTTAGAAAGCCATGTCGAATAAATCTAATTGGGAGACAATTACATTGTCGGCGAAATTAAAGGGGATGGGTCGAGAAGCCCCATGCACGGTGAGTGCGGTCAAGTTGTCGCTTCCGGATTTCAGAATAACGGCATTCGTTCGATGTGATGTTCTTCAAGCACCCAGTGACTTGCCGGATGGCGAATACTTCGTCAGCCTTGGGAACCGAAACATGCTTGTGCAAAAGGAAAACGGCGTTTGGCAGCAAGGCGTGTAGTGCATGGCACCTCTCGCAAAAGAGGGCGATCAAAAAACCACTGTAAGAAGGCAAGATTCCTTGTGACAAGTTCGGAGATAAATCAAAGTTCAGCGTTGAATTGAGAGGCGGCGGAGAAATCGTTGGCAGTTGCACCTATCCCAACTGACGGAACTTTCCAAACACGCTAAGGAAGACGCTAAGTCTTTCTCGCCGCGAAACAAACATCTGTCAGTCCACGCGGCCTGTTGCTCGTCTGTCGTAGAAGCTTGAGGCACCCTTCTATGCAGCACAGGGGATGTAAGCAGCCGAATCGGCTAGATGCTGCATCTACCGCTTTGTGTCTGCCCGACCATCTTCGGAACTCATGCAGTCTCTTCGTATCACATTGAATAAGCTAGAGGAGAACTTCGCCTCACCGGAAGATGAGCCCATCATCGCCGAGTTGAAACGCATCCTGATGCTTCGCATCGCAGATATCGAAGCGGTCGAAACGTTGCAGGAAGCCAGGACGACCGAGGCTGTTTCCGCGCAAACTGAAACCATGCGCGTTGCAAGCCGAGTCGAACCTGCGATCGGGCATTCGCCGGAATCGGACACATCGACTGGAAAAAACATAACGCCATCAGATTCTGCTTCCATCCAAACTGCCTGCGCGTGTGACGGCAATTGACGTTAGTGAGCAGATGCCACTAGTCGTGTGCATATCGAATTGATTCGATTATGGGAAAGGCCGCAAATGGCTAAGGTAATTAAGAGATCGAATGGATACGAATTCGTAGGTTTGAACACAATAGGGATGAGAATCGTAAACGAATTCCAGAGACAGCACCCCTCACTATGCGAACCAACTTCAGATCCTGATTACAGATTCATCCGTAAAGGCTCTCAAGAAGAAAGTGTGCAGTTGGAAAGGCTTGTTGTGCAGATATTAGCCAAAGACCCTGACCGACCGCCTCAGACGCTTAGAATGCAACAGTGATGAGGGGAAATAGTCGACCTCTGCGTAACGGTTGTTCAATGACTGATAGGGCCTTCCATCGAAGGAAAGCCTGGTCGTCACCAAACCTCCTAGATGACCCGCGAATTCCCGGCACGCCGTTCGAGAATAGAGGAAAGTTTAGCTCACCCCAGTTCTTAACTTTACGATGAGCGCACGGCAAGCAGAGTCGTCGCGCGCACCCAAGAACACCGGCTCTGCGGTGTCAAGAACTGCGCAGTCACCTGCCTCAAGCGACTCTTTATCACCAGCGACATTCAGTTCTAGAATTCCTTCAATGACAAACGTTGTAATCTCACTCCTGTGCCCGTGCTCTCCGATCGTTGACGTAACGCCGGGCGGGAACTCTAGTATGACCGCCCTCATCTTGCCCTCAGCCTGAGGGACATGTAGCGGAGTAACCTTGAGTGCTGGTTGAGACCTTCCATTTTGGCAGATTAGCGCCTTCCTTGTAATTGAAAGTAAATGATGTCTAACTTCAGAAAAGAAATGGTCTAACCCAATTCCATAGACTCTGCAAATACACGCGAGTGTTGGGAGCGTGGGGACCATTCTGTTTGTTTCGAGCTTGGAGAGGAGAGCAGTCGAAAGCCCTGTCTGTGTGGCCAGCCGTGAAAGAGTCAAATGCTTCTGAATCCGAAGTGTTCGTAATTTCAAGCCGATAGAATACGACTCTAGAAATTCGCGGTTCATTCTTCAATTCCTATGGGTTCCAAGTCCGTTGCAGTTTGGTCCGCCGGAATCAGCGGGCTCTCGGCTTTCAATCCGCTCAATTTCATGTCTGACCGTTGTCTGAAGCTCACTCATTTCCCAATGGTGCTTGTCGAGGTCTTTACTCCTTTCGATGAAACCAAGAGTCGCTCGCAGCGTATTCAAAAGAAGTGACGTACTGAACTCTCTCATCGGTTTACTCCATTCATCCCGCCGAAGGATTTCTGAAATAAAGTATCTGTGTCGACCGCAATAGAGTCCTTTCGACTGTGTCCTTCAATGCATCTTGCCATCTCTTTAATGGAGATGGTGTGATTTGTGTCACCGTTTAGTTCTGTAATATTTGGTCAGCCGATAGCATCAGTTACCTGGATGCTTCTCGCCAGCTGAGCAGCTCGCAAGATGGAACTAACAGGAGTACTATTCTGAGTCGTCTTCGGATCATCTTGGAGGAACTCATGAAGAAATACTTTGCCGAATTGGTGGGCACCTTCATCCTTGTGCTCTTTGGCTGCGGCACCGCCGTAGTGGCTGGCGACAAGGTCGGTATCCTAGGAATCGCTGTCGCCTTCGGATTTGCCCTCATCGGTGCAGCTTACGGCATCGGCCCCATCTCCGGTTGCCACATCAATCCGGCTGTCAGTCTCGGCGTTTGGAGCGCGGGTCGAATGAAAATCGGCGATTTGATTGGCTACTGGATCGGCCAGTTCGTTGGCGCCATCCTTGCCGTAAGCGTGCTTTCCCTCATTGTTCGCGGCGGTAGTGGGTATGCTGCCGGCCAGCTCGGCCAGAACGGTTGGGGGCCGGGCTACTTGGGCGGCTACAACATAACGTCGGCGATCGTCTTTGAATTCGTCGCAACCCTCATTTTCGTTGTCGTGATCCTCGGATCCACCCAGGCTACCGCGCCCTCGAGATTCGCAGGCTTGGCCATCGGTATCACGCTTACAGCGATTCACCTTGTCGGCATCAACATCACCGGCACTAGCGTAAACCCCGCCCGCAGTTTCGGACCAGCGTTGCTAGTCGGCGGTCACGCGATGTCGCAGATCTGGCTCTTTCTCGTCATGCCAAGTCTTGGCGGCCTCGTTGCTGGCCTACTCTTCCGCCTCAAAGCCCTTGAAGCAAGCGCGGAAGCTGAGGTAGAGGTGAAAAGGGAAACCGTCAGCGTCTGATGTGCCCATTCTTGGCCGACGCGTATGAATTCGTGACAATCTCGCGTGGTGCGATTGGGACCAAGGTGTCGGGGCGCACGCCATCTCGCAGATTCTGAGGATAAGTCGGGCCGCGCTATTGATCGAGGACTATTCTCCAGAGGTCGGAGCTGTCGGGCTTGGCGAGACCATCGCGTTCAAGCAGACGAAGGCAAACACGAACACGCCAGTTTGAAAATCCGGTAGCGGTGGCAATCTCGCGGACCGTGGCGGCTCTCACTTCCCAAATCTTTGTGGACGATTGCCAACCGTCGCATAACGTGGCCTGAGCTCTGAGAAAACTTAGAACCTTACGACCATTGCCAAAAAAGTACACGCACCAGCCGACGATGGTTCCCATGACATCGCCACCTCTTACGAGCGAGGGGGGGGTAGTGCAATGGTAATCCCTCGGAATGTCGGAGAGAATGAAGAGTTTGTCATGTAAGTGTCCCAACGGGAATCGGTTACTTACCTTTTCGTTCTTGAGTTCGACTTATGCCCCGAATGCATTTCCGTATTAACGCCAACGCGGGCGACGATTCCCCGAAAGGGGGACTTGGCGAAGGCCGCGCGTAGCGTGGCCCTTCTTTCTCGAAGAATTGTCGACTGCTCGGTGATTAGATCAACCGGAGCGAAGCACAGGGAGCTCTTTGTAGAACATATAGGCTTTTCTATCTAGCTCTTTATCTAGGTGGGTTGTCTATGACCATTCGGGGCGTGTCCTGGCTGAGGAGTTGCAACCACAATCCGCTCCGCTGCTTCGATTGCGGCGATGCGCTCGCGGACGATTCGCTTGAGGTCGGCGAGGTTCGCTGTTTCGGGTGCGGGATCGGCTTCCATCTTGGTGAACAGTTCGCGAAGAGACTCAAGCAGAGGTCGGCGGGGTTGAACGCTCATGTTTTCCTTGGCCCGGGGTATACCACCTTTCTAATTCAGCGATAGACCGGAGCAGGACTTCTGAGGATTCACGAACGGCGGGATGAGTCAGATCGAGATCCGGTGTCTCTTCTACGTTGCGGACGTTCGCTCGAAGCGTTTCAGCCAGGTAGATCGTGGTGAAGACCTGCATCTACCGATGGTGGCATGGATTTTGACTCAGAGGAAAAAGAAGGTTGTGATTTTCGTCACAATCGGTGGCGGCGGTCTAGGACGTCGGCTAGGCGGCTAGGGCTTTCGTGTCGGGTCTTGCCCGGGCGCAGGGTTGCGGCTGAGTCGATCGAGCTCGTTGATGCGCTTGAGTAAGTGGCGACGATAGACGATGGTGGCTAGCGGGTCAAGTACGTGAGGCGCTTCGAGATCGAGGATGCGGAGTGCTGACAGGTATTCCTGGATGAGCGCGTCGCGAGATGGTTCGTTCATTGCAATGGTTCCTGGGCTGCGCCGATCCAGAGTTCTGCGACCCTTTTTAATGCAGCCTCAAGCACCAGCCGGTGGAGGAGCAGCCGACTCAACTCATGCTGTTCTGGGGGCGGCTCGGTGTTTTGTGAGTCACCGAGGAAGGCGACATGGAAGGTGAGGACGGCCGGAACGAGAGGACGATGCTGCATGGTGACGAGAGGATCGCACAGATTCCAGGCGCGAGATGTGAGATAAGTCACAGCAGGTCGCGGCGGTCTAGGGTGTCGGCTGGTCTATCTAGCTCTTTTTCCAGGTGGTTGTATCTATGGTCTTTTCGGTGATACGTTAGCTTGCACCAGCTATGATGCTGAGGACGAGATGGGCAAGAACAGCCGCGCGGAACAGAACCGGACACCCACTCCTGTGCCGCGTTCTTCGTTGTTCGTGGAATTATTCCTCAATGGATGGCTCTGGGTGTCAGTGGCTGGGTTCATTTTGTTGATGTACGGCACTTCATTCATTTTTAACCGTCAGTGGAATCATCGCGTGTTCCATCCCTGGGCTATTGTCTTTGGCGTCGTCCTCGTAGTGATCTCCTTCGTGAAACAAAAGGGCGATGGAGAAATGAGATGAGACGGCTCGTATCGACTCGAACCGCCATCCCGAGCTAAAACTAGGCGGTCACGGTGCTGGATGGTCATCAAATCTATAGATGAAGTTGATGCTCGCATACGATGGGATTCGAACGCCAGTCACTTCCGAAATGGCCGAGGGATAAAACGTCTCCAGCGTTTGGCCAGTGAATCCACTCGCGATCAACAGGTTCACACCGACATTAATCCTTCCATCTTTAAACGGACGTGCAATTGCTGCACGGAATTCTCCCAGCGGGACACCCACGCATTGTGCACTTGGATCAGGATTACAACCGGTGCCAAGCGGCTTTGCGCCGACATATTCGAATTCTCCCTTAGCCTGCAATCGCATCGGCAGCTTATGCGTCAGGCCAAGCATGTCAACAATCGTTCTGGGCGCTTCCGCAGTCGGCTGACCAGTTTTGATGTCACGAGCATCCGCCTTTGAGAATGTGACAAGCATTGAACCCGTATTGAAGTCTTGCCTCACAGTGGCAGTCAAAAATCTCAAGCGGCCCGGCCCCTGGTCTTCCTGCAAGCCCGTGTCAGGATCAATCTTGGCCAACTGCGCGGCGGTTGTTACGTGTCCGAGCGTCAACTTCATATTCGTATGCGCGATCAGCTTGCTTGCAACCAACTGATATGAGTGTGCTCGGCTTATGGGGGTCCCTCGCGCCATTCCCGTTCCGATCCTGGGGTCTTCAGTGAAGAACGACTCGCCCGCACTGGCCGCTACAAGAGGTGCCCACTTGCTTGAACCTGGAATGAAAGAGACAGTCGCCTTCGGCGAGTTCACTCCCACCCACTCTTGGAACGAATTCTCCTGTTGCACGAGGTCCTGATTGTCGATGTCGATCTGATCGCGCCGCCAACCGACGTAGTAGCGAAGGTGGCTTCCGATCGCGCCCTGAATCGCGGCGTAGGGCGCGATCGGGGTAATCGTCACATCGTTTCCAGCCACACTTCCGGATTGCCCACCAACCGCCCGCTTCGAAGATCGCTCGGTAGCGGGCAAAATAAATGCAATGCCTTGACACCGCAAGTTCGGGAAATGATAATCGGCCTGCTGTCCGTCGAGTTTCTACCCCTCCATAGAATTTCCTTCTTATTCACGGCTTCTTAAATCTCTCAAAAAGGGGAACAATGATGAAACGCCTCAGCCTAAGCGTTTGTGCCGTGATGTCTTTGCTTGCATTGAGTCCGGCGTGCATAGCGCAGTCAAATCCTTGGAACGGCTCATGGAAGCTCGACCCTTCCTCGCTCAAATACGAGGGAGCAACCTTTTCGGTGGCTGCCGACGCAGACGGTTTCACCGTTACGCGCGGAGGCGAGGTGCAACCCAAGGTTGTGTGCGACGGGAAGGAACAGAAATCGACGAACGACACCGTATTGACTTGCACCAAGTCTGATTCTGGATACGCAATCGCTGCTAGCAAGAATGGCAAGCCGACGCGGAAGACGACAATTTCCATCTCGGACAATGGCAAGACCCGAACCAGCGAATCCCAATTCTTCCCAGCGGACGGAGAACCGTACACGATGACGACGATCTCGGAACGGGTGTCAGGCGGCCCGGGACCGGCCGGGGAATGGCGAGAGGTCAGGTTCTCCTCGTCCCAAGACAGCGGGGTTCTCTCGATTGCAGTCAACGGCGATTCCGTGGACTTCAAGGAGACGGATAGCCCAAAGCCGCTAACCTGCAAGCTTGACGGTAGTGACACCAAATTCCCTGGTGGAGGATCAATGTCCGTGAAACTCGCCGATCCTCATACGCTGAAAGTGACCTACAAAGGGGATGACGGGAAGGTTCGACGTGATAACACTTTCGTGCTTAGTGACGATGGTTCGACCATCACAGAGACAGACATTACCCCTGCACCGTCGCCTTCTACAATGTCAGTTGTCCTTCACAAGAATTGACCAGGCCGAACTAGGAGTTTACTGGGCGCACCCCGTAGAGTGGGGTGCTTCCAGTTCGGTTTTAGAGGTGCGAAACACGCGCCGAGCGGCAATGTGCCTTCATCAATCCAATTCATACCCACTAAGCTCAGATAGTTTCGAGCGAATCACCGCCTACTCTTCCCCTACCTATGCATGCCCGTCGACAGGCCAGTGCCGGGAAGGCGAAGGAAAGGCATACTGACGAGTTGTCCACAATCCAACCACGACTCGGAGAATGACCTCAATGAGCGATTTAGCCCTGTTAGGGCGAATTGAGAGCACAACTTGGGGCGCTAACCTGTAGTTTTCCCGAATGCGTCGTCCAGACTCAGTAGTCAACTTCCGGACAGAGAACGTGTGCGGCCTCGTCTGCGGGTAACGTGACCGCACAATCGCCGTACCTTGTAACACAAATGGCGAATCGTTTTCGACCTGATCACTCAGTCATCGTCGCGGTCATCATCCTGCACCGGACGCAGGTTGTGCTTGTAGACTGCTTTGCCGACAATGAGCCCCAGCAGCGCTCCTGCGTCCTGGTCGGTTCGAAAATGGATCCCGCCGTAAACACGAGCGTCGCTGATGTCGTCGGTAATCTGCCTGAACGAGGTGTATTGCAGGACGATGGTGGGCACGGCGGGGTTTGACAGCGTCATCGAATGTCCAGCTTCGCCGTAGAGACGTCTCATGACCGCCGCTGCTGCATTGGCTGCGCTGCCGTGGTTTGAGGGATAACTCGGGAAACAGGGGGTGACGATAAAGGGCAGCCAGTCCGGATCGGGGTCGGTTTTCCGGTTGCTGTCCGTGTCACCCGCACGGATCGCGGTTTCGGGGCGCCAGAAGTTGTAGTTGTATTTATTGAAGAACGCTGCGACCAGGCTGTCGTTGATCGCCATGTTGATCACGGCCAGAGCTCGGGCATTCTCAGACAGCGTACGACGCTGTTCCTGCGCGATCTGCCTTGCGGCCTGGTTGAATGCCTGAGTTGGTGAGGTTGCCGCGTAGTAGGTCGCGACATCTGACCGATCTGGTGGCCTCTCGGTGCTGTCGAGGCTTCCCACTGTCATCACCTCGTTGTACGTCTTCGCGTATTTGTTACTCGCAAGCGCTGGCGGAGGACCGAGGAGAAACTCCTTCGCGCTCCGGATACCGAACGGGGTTACGTTCTGCCATTGAAATGCGATTCCGGAGGCGATTCCATTCACCTTTGGACAACTCGGCGTGGCCTGCCATTCGCCGGGAACAGGCGGACCGGGTGTCTTGAACTGCGCAGGCGACGACCCGTCGTTGGCGCGAAGAGCGATCAGTGCCATGGCTGCGGCATCGCCCGTTGCTATGCCGTCAATCTTGGCCTGGCCGTCCGGTATCAAAGCCAGCGAGTTCGCGAGGGCTGCGTCGAGATTCGAAGCGCTCGCCGGGAAGTAGGTTCTGAGCACCCGATAGCTGGCCTGGACAGCTGCTGCGTCGGCTGAGGCGCCGTGGGGCGCGACAATACTCCCAAGATACGGTCGATAGTCGCCGGTGATAGCGTTGACGGCTTCAAAGACAGCGACCTGCACAATCGCTGCAAACCGTGCCTGGGCGAACGGGTTCTGGCCGTTCGCAACGGCTGTGTCTACCGCAATTACGTTCCAGTCCAGGACGGAATCGGCTTTTGTCACGGCAGGCTCGAACAGCAGAGTCGCCATCAGCATGCACAGACCAAAAGTCCTCTTCCCCGCGCCACGATACATCCTCTTCATTGTGCCTCCCCGAATTCTCACTGCCTCTTGGTCAGTGATGAGCGTCATTCTTCCGGTAGAGGGCATGGTTGTCCATACCGAAGCGCATGTCGGGACATTATGTTTTGTGTCGCGCTAAGCGCAAGCATTGGCGGCTCTTGAACCCACGTTGTGGAATTGGTGTAAGATCGTGGCACTTCGGAAGGCGGCGCATGCCCTCCCAGCCGGTTGGACTCCAGGAATCTATCCTCTTCGGCGAAGACTTCGAGCTCGATCTTCGGCCTCGCAGGCTGCGCCGCGGCGGGCGTGTGCTGAAGCTGGAGCGCATCCCCCTGGACATTCTTCTTCTGCTGCTCGAGCACCCGGGCGAGATTGTGACTCGAGAGGAAATCGTGGCCAGGGTATGGGGAACCGATGTCTTTCTGGACACGGACAACAGCATCCGGGGCGCAATCCGCAAGATTCGACAAGTTCTGAAAGACGACCCCGAGCAGCCGAGATTCATACAGACCGTAACCGGACGGGGATATAGGTTCATCGCGCCTGTTGTTTCTCCAGGAGAAGAAGGCTCCGCTGAGTTGATCGGACTTGAAGGACCAGTTGCTCGCACAGACGCTCAGAGAGCTATTTTGGAGCCCGCGGATGGTCGGCAAGACAATGGGCTGCACGTGGGCGACGAACCAGAGCCGGCAGCGGCAGAGTTCCCAATCGCCGAAGGCGCGCCAGTACTAGGGCATCGTCGTTCTCGCACGTGGCTTCTGGTTGGCATGGCTGCGCTGGCGCTTCTTGGTCTCGTGGCGCTCCCCGCATGGTGGCGCTGGCGAGCGAGAGTGGCCGTCGCTTCCCAGCCCAAGACAGTGCTGGCAGTACTGCCGTTCGACAATCTGAGCGGAGACGCTGACCAGGAATTCTTCAGCGACGGGTTGACTGAGGAGATGATCTCCCAGATCGGAAAGCTGAACAGGGATCGATTAATAGTCATCGCTCGCAGTTCCATCGCGAAGTACAAAGACAGCAAACAGACTGCGAAGGAGATCGGTCGAGAACTGAACGCCGACTATCTTGTTCAAGGCAGTGTTCGAGGTTCGCCGGACCGCGTACGCATCACAGTTGAATTGATCGATGCCAAAAAACAGACGGACGTCTGGACCGAGAGTTACGACCGCGAGCTAAAAGATGTGCTTGCCGTGCAAGACTCCGTGGTGAGGAGCATCGCAAACGAGATTCACATTGTTCTGGCCGAAGACCAGAAGAGGCGTTTGGCAAGTTCGCGGCAGACCGTGCCCGAAGCATACGTGGAGTATCTGAAAGGCCGCTACTACTGGAACAAGCGAACCGGAGACAGCATAGCAAAGGCGGAGCAATACTTTCAGCAGGCGATTGACCGCGATCCAACCTTCTCCGCGGCTTATTCCGGGCTGGCCGACTGCAACAGCGGACTCGCGTGGCACGGGTTCAAGGCCCCGGCGGACTCGCTCCCGAAAGCTTACGCAGCCGCTCGCAAGGCAATTGAAATCGATCCGGAATCGGCTGAAGCCCACGCCTCGCTGGGACTGGTGCTGAGCCATCGATGGGAGTGGGCCGGAGCAGAAGCCGAGTTCAGGCGCGCCCTGGAACTGGATCCTCAATACGCGAACGCGCATCACTGGTATGGAGACTATCTTTCGATCAGGGGCCGCCATGACCAGGCACTTGCGGAGGCGCGACATGCTTTGGCGCTCGATCCTCTGAACCTGACGATCAGTACATGGGTAGGACTTCGCTACTACATGGCGCGCAACTATTTCGCCGCAATCCAGCAGAATCGCGATTCTGTTGAGATGGACCCGAATTTTGCAGCTGCGCACCTTGTTCTCGGAGAGGACTATGTGCAGGTAGGCATGCACAACGAAGCAGTGAACGAGCTGAAAAGGGCGGCGAGTTTGTCTGGAGACAGCCCACTGTATACGGCCCAGGTTGCGATCGCCCTAGCGGCTGCAGGCCGGAATCGCGAAGCACTCCAAATCGCACACGAATTGGAAGCGAACGCGAAGAAGCGTTACGTCTCGCCGTATGCCCTGGCTCAGATTTTCGCAGCGCTGAAGATGGATCGGGAGACATTCACGTGGCTGGAGGCCGCATGGGGCGATCATGCTGTCTGGATGGGGTATCTCGCCGTAGACCCGATTTTTGACCGCTATCGTTCCGATGCGCGTTTTCAGGAACTGCTCGGGCGCGTAGGCCTGCCTTGACTCAGCTACGGCTGTCTTAGAGAACCCCCCAGCATGTTCGCGGTAGACGGGCGGTGAATGAGTGTCTCGATCGGCGATGTGCTCACTGACCTAGATTCGTACCTTTCAATTCGGCTTCTCGAGCGTCTTCTGTGGCTTAGCCTAAGTTCCGGGCGAGTCACCGCCAACCCGGAAATAACTACTTGATCAACAGCGGAGCAGGCTGTTTGATGGAGCAACAAGATTTCTAATGAGAGAGGCGGGCTAGTGTTGAGTAGCGTTTCTTAACCTATACCTTTTGAGACGGCCGGATCGACGAGATCCGGCCATTTGTTTTGTGGGGTTTAGGAGGCGCGTTTTTCGAGGCCTTTTGTCACAGCAACGATACGCCTGTGGATGTCATTGATGACGCGGCGTTGTTGAGCGATTGCATGTTGCAGGTCTGGTGTGCGGGACAGCGCGTTTTGGAGTTGATCGCGAAGATCTGCATTGGCCTGCTCAAGATATTTCCGGAGACGGGTCGGGCCGCCGTAGGCCTCGCCGGCGATGAAGCCGAAGGCCGCCGATAGGAGCATCCATACCGGGATGAAGTCTGCTGATTGCTCGATCATGCGGCATGCTCTCCTGGTGTTGTAGCATGCTTGCGGAGCTCACGTTGGATAGTGGCAGTCGAGACGCTGTGGCCTTTGGCGATCTGGCGAAGACTCAGGCCACGCTGACGGTCTTGTCGGATAGCGAGGTTGTCCAGTACCAGCGGCGCTCGGCCGATTCGTTGGCCTTCGAGCCGAGCGCGCCTCATGCCGGCGCGCACTCTTTCGACGATCAGCGAGCGTTCCAACTCAGCGATGGCGCCGATGATGACCACTATCGCGCGGCCCAGCGGGCCGCCTGTGTCGAGGTTTTCCCGGAAGCTAACGAACTCGACTCCGATCCGATTGAGTTCATCGAGCACATCCAGGAAGTGCTTCACCGACCGGGCGATTCTGTCCGAAGCCCAGACCAGGAGGACGTCGAACCGGCCGCGGCGGGCATCGGCCATCATCTGGTCAAGCCCCGGCCGCTTGGCCTTCGTGCCACTGATCTTGTCGGTGTACTCGGCAACGATCTCATAGTCGCGCTGAACCGCCATCTGGCGTAGATCCAGTACCTGGGTTTCGGGATGCTGATCGCAGCTGCTGACGCGCGTGTAGAGCGCGGCGCGCTTCATGCGCGCCGTCCCTTCTTCGGAGCGACAAGTCCATTCTTGTCGACATACTTCTGGATCCATTCCAGAATCAGATCGGTCATCTCGAGGCCTTGCGCTGCGGTTGCGGACTTGAAGCGGCGGTGAAGCTCTTCAGTAATATTTACGTTCAAGCGTTTTAACCCTATTCCTTCCTTGGTTTTGATCGGTCTCACCTCCTTCCTCTGAGGTGAGCATATGGGATTGTGAGTACCCGTCGCCAGTACCCCGGCTGGTCCAGAGGCCGGCGGCAGAGTAGGGCTATGCCTTCCAGGCAGCCCGGCAGATCTGGATAATCGTGGCTAATTGCACCTTGCTGAACTGGAGGGCGGCGGCCATTAAGCGTAACTGTGCCGCACTCTCTGGAATGCGGCCGGCTTCCACAGCCAGCCATTCAGATGGCCCCATACCAGCTAGATGGGCTACTTCCTCGACCGTGCAGCCCCTCTTCTCGCGGCCCTTCTGAATAAAGATTCCGAACAGCTTGCCCCAGACCAGCTGCTGCACCCGGTGGAAGTCTTCTTGATTGTTAATTGTCATACTCATATACTCCTTACTCCTGATTGCGCCCCTTTGTCAAGGATGCGTCGGATTTGAACTACATAATAAGTATGTGCTTATATGAGCGATCACCAAAGCTATGATCCTGGACATGGAAGAACCTGGGTACACCCGGTAAAGGAGCTGCCATTGGACTGGCACTGATGCTGCCATTCGTACCCGGCATGATCGGATCTCGCAAGAAAGGCAACGAGCTTCGCGACATCTATTCCGGTGAAGAACTGGTACCAGTCCGCTCCGGCCGCTGGTGGGAAGTAGGATCGACCGCATTTGAAGGCGCTCGAATCAAGGAATGGCGTCCCCACTGGAGCATTCTTCACAAGAGCCACGCTGAAGATGCTGCACTCTACGGATCAGAAGCAGAGAAGTGGAAACACAATCCGATTCTGCATCCGGACTAGGAATTTTTGTCCTTTGGCCTGTTTTAGAACCATCGAAAAGAACTACCGTAAACGCGGAGAATATTCGCGTATCTACATATATATAAACCGCTTGCAGCATCCTAGTTGCCCGCGGATTACGCACCGGCGCCGGCCAGCCTCGCTCACCACATCCAAAACTGCGCCACATCACTCCGGCATAGCTGAAAACTGCGCCATTCGGCCGTCTCCATCCGGGCTCTTCCCATCATTTCCGCGCCAACGTCTCTAGTCCGTCTTGCCTGCTTGTCCATAATGTTTGCCGGATCACGATCAGATCCACTTTGCTTTGTCCGGCGACGGGGATCACAATCCCTTTGCCCATCGCTCTGATAGCCTCTCCGTTTCCATGAGTAAAAATGTGGCTCCGATCAATGCTGCGGTTCGATTTCGTTTGTCGCCTCACCAGATCGCTGTCCTCGCGCCGGGCATTGAACTGATCACGCGGTCCTATAAGGATCATCTGCGCGCCGGGACCTCTCGCCTCTCTTACCCCTTCCGCATCTTTCCACCAGCCCGCGGTTTTGACCGCGGGGCATTCAACCAACTCTTCATGGACAACTTCCTCGTTCTCGGGGAACCATCACTCTGATTTCCGCGACAACTTGGTTTCTGAGTCCACTTATCCGAGTAGCCGGTTTTACGTCCAGGTGCCGAGACACTGAACAGCTCCATGAGAGCATGGCGCAGTACACGACATCGACGGCTCGCGCTGCGAAAAATGAGATATGGATCGGGTTCCTGAGTTCACTTTTCGTCCGTCAAATCATCGGGACCACCGGGGACAACCGTCGGTTGTCAACTCACCGGCAGCGTACGCCTGCGGCCAGCCGTGTCGCGAGCCCTCGTGTTTTTCCTGGCTTCCGTACACTGTCAAATCGAGCAAGTGATACCTGTTATCCATTTGCACGGTTCTGTGAGAGCCTCGGGGCTGAAATTCTCCAGGGGCTATTCGACCAATCTGAACGCCGAGCTTCTACTCACTCGTGGGTTGAGGCGATGGATGCAATTTCATTGCGGTCGTCGCAATGTTTGAACATCACAATTCCTTAATCCTCTGGTTTCAAGATCGGGAAGAGCGAGTTGGACTGAGTCGAAGTTTGCTGATAGCTCTCGGCATTTTTAGATGCCAATCTTGATGGCTGGTCTAGCCACACACTTAACGGTACAACTCCGTGCTCGCAAGGACACTTCCGTCCCTGCCTCCCGCGATGAAAATACTTCCATCTGGCAACAAGGTTGCGGTATGTCCGAATCGCCCCTGCCTCATCATTGGCCCGGGACTGAAGGTGCCGGTTTTAGGATTGTAGATTTCGGTCGTGCTCAAGGGAGACTGGGAGTAGGTGCCGGGCGACGCTGGGACCGGCATTGCACCGCCGGCGATTAAGACAGTACCGTCAGGCAATTGGGTAGAAGTGTATCCAAAACGAACGGTCGCCATAGTACCCGTAGGTGTAAATTTCCCGGTCGTTGGGTCATAAAGTTCGGAAGCAATCGGAGACGAGAGGTCCGAGTCGGCTTCGCCAGAAACCAGAACTCGGCCATCGGCAAGTAACGTTGCATCGCCGACCCATCTCGAGGCGGTGCTGCCTGCTGGCGTGAACGAGTTGGTTGCCGGATCAAAGAGCTCAGCCGCTGCCACACCTCCTCCGGTGACCAGCACCTTTCCACTGGCAAGGAGAGTTGCTGAAGGTCGGTCTCTTGCCGCTGCCATATCGCCTACCCGGGAGAAACTTCCCGATGACGGATCGTAGATCTCGGCCGAATTCGTGACGGTAAAGTCTGTCGCAGACCGGGCCCACCCTCCAGTGATGAGTACTCTGCCGTCTTGCAATCGAGTAGCGGTGTGATAATAGCGTGCTAGGGCCATGCTCCCTGTAGGCTGCAATGACCCGCTAATGCCGTTAAGAATCTCGGCGGTTTTGGTCAGAATGAGACCTTGCGCCGCGGTGTCATCGACAATACCCCCAGTGAACAAGACATCGCCATTCTGCAGAACAGTCGCGGTATGAAATGCTCGCGCGACCTCCCCCGCTGCCTGAGAGATGCCCGTGGTCAAATCGAATAGCTCATCGGTATCCACAATGGTCACGCCATCCTCTATGTTGGGGTCCGTTGAGTCGATGCCTCCCCCGGCGATGTAGACCTTTCCATTGGGAAGCAGAGTTGCCGTATGGCCGTTACGCGCATGTCCTAAATTACCCGTCAAATTAAATCCGGAATTGCCAACATTAACCGTAGCCGTCGCACTCTTCGAGGGGTCACTTTGGGAGGTTGCAATGACGTGATAGACACCTTCTGCGGCGGGTGCAATGTAAAACCCGGCATCATTGACTGATCCGCCCGACGAGCCCTCTTGAACTTTCCAGATCAACGGTGTATCGGCCGGGGAGACTGTAGCGGTAAAGCTCCAACTGTCGCCGTGTCTGAGCGACAAAGACGGTGGGTAGATAGTCACTGACCCCGACGTGGACGCCGGGGGAGGAGGCGCTGGAGAATGAGACTGACTGCATCCACTCACTAATAGAACGACTAGAAGTGAGTAGTGATATGAAGTTGGAACCTCGAGAATATTAAGTCTTTTCATTGCGGCCTCCAGATACAGTCGACGTACATTTTGCTGCGAATGCAGAGGGTATAACAACTCCGTTGAGACAGATTGGAAGAGACTGCCCGCCTACGATATCGACGGAACTATAGCGATCTTCTGGCGGCTGACGCCTTCGATAAGCAACTCAGCCTCAGCCTTATCGCTGACAATTCTTATTTGAAAGGCCAAAACACGAATCAACCCCGGAAGTCGCTCACTTCCCATCGATCCTCTCCCCGATGCCATCCGAAGCGATCCGTGTTTTCGGGACCTACTGAATGTTGCTCACTTGGAAAACGTTCCGAGGGCCAGTAAGATTACCTATCAGCGGTCTGGACACTTGCCGCCAAACCGCTGATAACGAAACAGAATGCTTACCTTGGAATATCGAAACGAAGGATCTCTCCCATCCCGGGTCCAAGATCTCCGGCGTTGGAAACAAACAGTGCGTCGTCCGGCCCAAACGTCATGCCTCCCGGCAAACTCAATCCGGTGATCACCGTCTCGATGTTGCCGTCCGCGTTGATCCGCACTACTTTTCCGTCGCCTGGATTCGGAAATCCTCCTGGCGTATCGGAAAGCTCCAGGGCATAGAGCAGACCGTCAGGCCCCACTTTCAGACTGACAATCGTCGTGAATCCTGCGCGAGAGCCGGCGACCTTGAACCTGCCTCGATCCGGCGGATGAGTGGAGAGTCCAGGCAGGGTTTCAAATAAACCATGATCCCTGGACAGTGTGGTCACGCGTTCCCATTGCGACGCGATCGGGAAAAGGCCGAGGTTGCCGATGTACAGATTCCCGTCATGGGCGACAATCGATGTCGGCACAACATGCCCAAAGAGAAATGAAAAATCTACAATCTCCTTCGTCTCACCGTCGACTGTCGTCGCAGTGATGGTTCCGTGGTTGGGTTCCACCGCGAGTAGTTTGTCGCCGTCGGCGATGAGGCAGTAAGGAACTCCATCGGGTTCAAAGTCGCCGGCGTTTGGATAGGCAGCGGGATGTGCCATATAGAACTGGCTCAGATTTGTGATGTAGTCCCATTTGCCGTTATTCAGGTTCACCTTGACGATGCCGTTTGGCTGAGAGGTGTTTCCGTGGGAGCACCCGCCCCCGCCGACGAGGGCATATAGTTTGTCGTTCAGAAAAGCAACATCGGCGACGCCGATAATGTCGCCCTGCTGTGCCAAAAATGAGGGGAAGCCCGTAGCGAGCACAGAGAGTTTGCCATTGCGTGTCAGCTTCGAAATTCGAGCGCTGGGGCCTCCATTATCAGGCCCGACTGGCGGGGGGATTTGCGTGCAGCTTCCCACCGTAGATGTGGTGCCGCCCGTACCTGCCTCGGCAATGTAAAGCGAACCGTCAGGCCCGAATGTTAATCCTCGTGGATCATTCAGGCCGCTGGCAAGGAGCGTGCCGCTGCTAGCTGAGATGGGTAGTTGAGCAATAGCCGCAGGGGCGAGTGCCAGGACGACGGTAAGGAGCAGTTGTGGGAGTGGGGACAAGTTTTTCACGTTGAGGCCTCCGTTTGATGGTTCGACTCAGGACATCAACCGGAGCTTCCCATTGCGGAGCGAACGTGGCAATTCCCTATGCATCCTCAAAATGTGAACAAAATATCCTTCATCCTTTTGTGCAACTTACAACAAATATCTGGGAATAATTTGTTCGGGCAAACCGACGAGATCACGGACTTCACTTGCAGCCTGAGGCAGTCAGAGGGCGACGACTTCCACGTTTCACGCTCAAGTGAATTCGACGCATGAGTAATGAATCTCCTGCCGAGTCCATGAATCGACATGCACTGTGCACTCGGATTCGACAAGAGCAGCTGCGGAAGCAAAAAACACAAGGGAATAAATAAGTCACAAATTGAGGAGGTTGGGAGAATTGCACGGGTGGGTCGCTCATTGTACTCAGGGGAGGAGCCTGAAACGATGCATGGGTGAGAGCTTTCATGCCCAGGGATAGGCGTGCAATTGCAGGCTACGAAGGAGAGGGAATCGACCATGAAGTGTACGGATCCTCGCAACCTATTGTTAAGTGTCTGTGTGATGGCTCTGGTGACGGGGTGCAGTCAGTTCAGGCCGACCTCGACCGGAACAACAACGAACCCATCTTCCCCTCAACCATCTCCTCCTCCGCCGTCCTATTCCGTTGGGGTCAGCCTTAGCCGACCAAGCGTTATTGTCGGAACAAACGGATGGGGACCCACGCAGGTCTATAAAGCGACCGATAGCGGGACGGCCCCCCCTTATGCATCGCTGGAGGGCTGTCTACCTGCGGTGGACGGACAAGGAAATGTTTATCTGCTTGCCTTTCACTTCCCCTATGGCTGCGGATATTATCCCTCGAGCATTGATGTCTACCCTTCGAATGCAGTGGGTGGTGCGTCGCATATACGGTCACTGCCTGTTGGACCCGGGAATAAGATCGCAAACGTGCAGAACATGGCGGTGAGTCCGGAGGGAGAGATTTTCGTTAATGACGGTAAAGGCGTGGCTGTGTTCAGCGCCTCGGCGACTGGGGCTGACGCACCGGTTCGCTACATTCAATGGGATGGCGGAGGGAACACTCCTGTCACGCCCGGCATCATGGCTGTGGATGGCAAGGATAACCTGTATGTGCAAAACGGATTGTCGATCGCGGTCTTCGGGCCGGGTGACACTGGGCTCGTGGTTCCGTCAAGGGTGATCAGTGGATCGCATACACAGCTGGCGGGACTAGGAGGGATGACAACCGACGCACAGGGAAATCTCTATGTGACGCTGACGCTTAATCCGCACGGCGTGCTGGAGTTTGCCGCTGGTGCCAATGGCGATGCTGTGCCACTACGCTTTGTGAGCTCGCCTTCGATGTGGAACTTTGATGGCATTCTCGGTGTGGCTGTGGATTCGTCAGGTCTGATCTACGTAAGAGCAAACGAGGGATACTGCGGAGCCGTGTTTGTGTTTGCAGCGGATGCCTCGGGAACCACAGATCCCTTAAGAGTGCTTGCAGGACAAGAACCACCATGCTATGACTTTGACGGAACAATTGCGGTCTTTTAGCGGAACGCGCCTTCGATGGGAATTCCCATCTCCCCATCGCCGCCAAATCTTAAAGGCGGGAGACAGGACTGCTCGACAACCGAAAACCTTTCAAAGCCTTCACTGGCCTAACAGTACTCGTATGTCCGACGGTGCCTTCCGACAGTGGTTTGATCACGAATACAGAGATGAACGCGTGTTGAATAGCTGCAAGATTTAACAAAACAGGTATGTGCGCGGGAGGGCGCTCAATTATCCAGGAGGCCAGTTTTCTTCACGATTGCGGTGAAACGCGGGTCATTGCGCAATGGGTCGAATATGGGATCGTTCCTGAAGTTATATGTTTTTGTTGACCACTGCACATTTGCAAGGTAGTCAAGCTGAGTGAGTCCGGCTTCCTGTTCTCCGAGTAGATAGCGTGCCACTGCAGCATGGGGACTAACTAGAGATGGGTTCTCTTTCAGAAGTTGGCGTGCCGCAGAAGAGTTACCCTCCCGGATATAGAGCCACGCCCACATTCCTGGATCAACCACTTCCCCTTTTCTGAGGGCGTCCTCAGCCTCGTGATAGCGACCTTTCTGTACAAGCGCGCTTGCAAGTGTGCCGTAGGTCGCCAGATGACTTGGGTCCAGGTGAATAGCACTTTCGAGTTGTGTGATTGCCTCATCGTATCTGCGCGCACGTAAGAGCACCAAGCCATAGATGCGCTGCATGTCGACTGCAACAGGGTTGGCTAACGCCGCTTTGCGAGCGAGCGCGACGCTCTCGTCGGTGCGGGCCTTTTGCGACAAAAGGACGGAGAGATACTCGATAGCCCGAAAATTGTTAGGATCTATTTGGATGGCTCGTCGTAACGCCGTTTCTCCGTCATTCCATCGATGGGCCTGCATCAGCGAATGTCCCAGAGAAGTGCAGGTGTCCGATGAGGTGGGATCCAGACTCACTGCTTGCTCGGAGTATTTCAAGGCTCTTGCTGACGCCTCACGATTGCTTATATCGCCCCACACGCCCTCAAGTCCCCAAGCCTCCCCAAGAGCAGCATAAGCCGCCGAGAAATTTGGGTCGAGCTGGATTGCGTGTTCCAAATGCGGGATCGCTTTGTCTTTCTGTTGTGTCTCCTGGCTGAGGAAAAATCGGGCACGTAAATATTCGTCGTAGGCCTCCGGGTCAACCCGGCTCTCGAGCTTGAGCCGGTCTTGTTCCTCAGGGGTGAGTTGCGTTCTGATCTGAGCTACGGCGTCAGCTACTATCTGGTTCTGCAACTGTGCTGATTCACGGATGTTGCGTTCGTAGGAGGCCGCCCATAATTGTCTCTCTGGCTTGGCGGTCACGAGATGAATGTTGATCCGGATAGTGTCGTTTGTGCGGAGCACCGTTCCTACGATCAGAGCGTCCACATTTAACTTCTCAGCAATTTGCGGAACCGGTAATAGTGAACCCTTGAATGTTTTGGTCGAAATGAGCGGGATAACTCGCAGCGACTTTGCATAGGAGAGATCCGTAGTCAGGTCTTCAGTGATTCCGTCGGCTAGATAATCCTGCTGCGGGTCGTTCGATAGGTTGGTCAGGGGAAGTACCGCAACAGATCGGACCGTTGGCCGGCGCTGAACCCAATCTGCGATCGCGGCTCGGTTAGCCCATAATGCCAACATCAACAGAAGCGCGAGCACCGCAGAACCGCTAACCCAATACCGCATTGGTACCGTGCTGGGCGAAAGGGTCGGCGCTTCCAATGCTGGCGATGCAACACGTGGACCTACCCAACTCACTTCAGCCGTAAACCGGTATCCGCGACGGGGAAGCGTTTGTATAAGTGCCGCGGTTGTCTTGGAATCATCGAGCGCATCCCGCAACTTTGCGATTGCTTTGTTCAGGCCATGGTCAAAGTCCACCAGAGTGTCATCCGGCCAGAGCTGACGTTGCAACTCTTCGCGAGTCACCACTTCCCGAGCGTGGTCAAGCAGAACGCAAAGAACCAGAAAAGGCTGGCCCTGCAGGCGAACGAGATGTCCGCCCCAGCTTAGCTCGCCCGAAGCTAGGTTCAACTCGAAATCAGCGAACTCAGCTTTGACCGCTTCGGATCTATTCAGCACGGTCGGCGAAGGCGGGGACATGATAAGAGGATGCCTGTAAGCCGCAGAGAAGACAAGGGGACATTTAAATCACCTTCTTGGGAGATTGGAGGAATTGCGCATCCTGCGTCGAGTTGATATTTCGAATTACAGCACGGAACGAGAACAATTACACC
This sequence comes from Telmatobacter sp. DSM 110680, assembly GCF_039994875.1. Lineage (GTDB taxonomy): Bacteria > Acidobacteriota > Terriglobia > Terriglobales > Acidobacteriaceae > Telmatobacter. The sequence continues at coordinate 5,580,491 of NZ_CP121196.1, forward strand.
GGGCACCGTGGGCAACTCAAAGCACGCGTCCGGCTCGGTCGAATCGTTCCACGATCTGTTCAGCATTCAGAGAAGAATGCCAGTGTCTCGGAGGTATTATGACGGGCAGCAATCTCGCTGGGTTATCAACTCTATGTCTGGCTACGGTCCTTCTGTCACTGGAATGCGGATGTGGCAATCCCGCGCAACTCCAGAAGCCTGTCCCTGTTTCCAACCCTGGCGCGCATGCCTTCCGCGCGACTGGCCCGATGGCCTACGCGCGCTCGGGACATACTGCTACGCTGCTGGCAGATCGGCGGGTCTTAATTGCCGGCGGATATGGTTTGTCCACGATCGAAAGTCATGCCGAGATCTTCGACCCCGTTCAGGGCGCATTTCAGGCGGCGGGCACATTAACGCGTGGTGGCCACACCGCAACACGTCTTTCGAATGGCGATGTCCTGTTTGCGGGAGGCGTAACCGACCCGAACTCGCAAACACCAGTTGCCACTGCTTCAGCGGAGCTCTTCAGGACCGCGACGGGCTTGTTCCAACCGACTGGAAATATGATTGTCCCGCGAAAATACTTTGCGTCTACCTTGCTGCTGGACGGCAGAGTGCTCGTAACCGGAGGGATAACGGCGAATGAAGAAGCTACTGACACCGCCGAACTATACGATCCCAAGTCTGGCACGTTCTCCTTGGCAGCGAAGATGAATTACCCGTGGTCCAATCATTCCGCGTTCCTGTTACTGAATGGCAAGGTGCTACTTGTAGCAGCAACGTCAGGTAACCTACCAGTCGAACTCTATGATCCGAAGGCCGATTCATTCACGATCATCAACGGCGCCCGGCTCGGTGGATCGGACGCCACAGTAAGCCTGCTGGCGGACGGAAGAGTTCTGATCACAGGCGGAGCCGCTAATTATGCCGACATGTATGTCGGACCATCGGAAATTTTCGATCCTGTCGCCGGGCGGTTATCCACTACCGGAGCGCTGGTGGTACCGCGGATGTTTCACACGGCCACTCTTCTTTCCGACGGGAGCGTCCTCATGGCGGGAGGCTTTGTAGATGCGGAGGCCGATGTTCCGCCCACGGCAACGACAGAGATTTACGACCCGGTAAAGGGAACCTTCAGTCCCGGCCCGGCGATGCTGTACCCCCTAGCCGCCCATACTGCCACCCTCCTCTCCGATGGAAGTGTTTTGATTACGGGCGGGCAAGGACCGGTCGTATCTGCAGGAGCACAGATCTTCCACTGATCTCATCGACATGGCCTTCAGCCGCTCGATCCTAGTCGACTGCGACTTTTCTACGGCGACCTAAGCTGTGCCGAAAATGGCAGGGTGGTGGACTGTTCGGTGCTCGTTGCACATCAATATCCGAATAGCCATTGCAACGAGACGCAAGTCTCTAATGATCCAGGCCGGGTCGAGCAGGTCGCAGTCCCCAAAAAGCTGACCCTAAAGACCAAGGAGATGTCCGATCCTTCTAAGTTCACCTAAAGCCACACCAGGTCGAATCCAGCGAAAGTCAGGCGTGATGACTTCGGACCCGATTAACGACCTTCGGTGATCGCTGGCCACGGTTGGAGGATGCGTGTAAGTCGTAGAGAAGACAAGGGGACATTTAATTCATATTTATAGGACTTTCGAAGCATTGCACTTTGGTTTTCAAGTTTGATAGTCCGTAATACACGGACAGTGCTGCCAGCACGCTTCAGCGAATAGGGTGGCTGTTCGGAAGGTCCGAAATCGGGTGCTGTCTCTGACTCTTGACCGTAAACGCAGTCTGAACTCTCCAGATTTCTCACGAAGGCACAAAGAGATGCATCGTATCCGATACTCCTTTAGAAGTTGTCTTTGTGCACTGTTCGTTGTGGTGGGCTGTGGTTCCAATCAGATCCAAACCGGCACAAACAACCCTCCGGTCACGAATCCACCCGATCCACCATCATCGACGACGCCAAGCAGCGTTACCGAGCCAAGTGTCTACGTGGTGGGTTCATCCGTTTTGGTCTTTCCTCAAACCGCCAAAGGAGCAACCAAGGCGACGCTGGAAATTCCGGGGGCGCAGGTGTCAGTGGATGAGGCTGGGAACGTTTACGTCTTCACGGGGTCCGCCATTAACGAATACTTAGCCACTGCCCTGAACGGACCTCCTATTCGTTCCTTATCGGTCGGTCCCGGTACGGCAGTGAGCAACGTTCAGGACGTAATGGCTAGTTCAACCGGCGAGATATTTGTTTCGAGCAGCGGTGGGGTTGCAGTTTTCAGCCCGACCGCCACCGGAAACGCCAGCCCTTCCCGGAACATCCTGGGACGTCCGGAACCAACCGAAGCAGACATCTTTGTCTTTAGCCCTGGGTTCATCGCGGTCGACGGTTCGGACCAACTGTACGTACAGAATACTTATGACTCAACGATTGAGGTCTTCGGGCCCACGGACACGGGCTATGTCGTTCCGGCAAGGACAATTTCGGGACCATTGACCCGCGTATCTGGCTCCGGCAATTACATCACTGGCATGACGACTGATACTGCCGGAAATCTTTATGTACTATGCCTCTGCGGGGGAATAGATGGAACCGGAGTAGGGGAATTCGGAGTCTTTGAATTCGACCATGCGGCCAACGGCAATGTTGCACCAACTCGAATTTTCACGTCGCCGGAAATGTATCCGTTCTTTTACAACAATGGCGTCGGCGTGAGCACGGACGGCACCATCTATGTCAGCGGCGGAACGAACGGTGGAATTCCAACTGTATTTGAATTTTCGCCCTCGTCCTCTGGCGGTGTGACTAATACGGTCACATTGGCTGGTTGGACTTCTGCCGATTCTTCGAGGATTGCCGTGCATTAAGGCAACCACAGGGTACGGGGATGTTCTGAGGAAGGAGTTCTTTACAGCGATGGTAGTGAAATTCCCGAAGCGTCCGTCGCAGAGAACCTGCAAGTCCGGCTGCGCCTTTTGATGATTGACCGTCGGCACCTTCTGTGGCCGCTTATCGGCCTCGCCCGCAGCGGTAAGGAATACTGTTCCAGCTTTCTTTGTCGTATGATCAACGGGCCGAGACACAACACATGGTCAATTTGAGGCAATCACTGTGCAAGTCCAGCGTCCTGATTCTGGCGCTCGTCAATCTGGGCGCTCTGGCACAGACAAGTGGATCAATCTACGGCACGGTCACTGACGATTCCGGTGCGGTTATCTCAGGCGCCGCAGTGGTCGTGACAGACTTGCACACATCTGCATCGAAGTCGCTCAAGACCGACTCGGTGGGAAACTATCAGTTTCCGGTTCTTGAGCCCGGCGATTATGAAGTTTATGCGTCTGCAACTGACTTCCAGGCTCAGACACAGGGTGGCATACGTGTCGATGCAAACCAGAATGTCCACGTCAGCTTTGTTATGAAGGTTGGTTCGCCTCAACAGACCATGACAGTCGAGGCGCACACTAGTCTCGTCGACACGCGCGAATCACAAATCGGCGAAACGGTGGATCAGAAGCGCCTGCAGGAGCTTCCCTTGAATGGCCGCAATGCATACGACCTCCTTCAAATCATCCCTGGCGTCACGAACTATATTCCGGATGCAGCAACGGGATCGCGGGTAGCGACGCAAATCACTGTCAACGGGTACTCCTTAAACACGGCCTTCTATCTTGATGGCGGTTACAACACTGACGTTCAGCTGGGAGGCAATTTGCTTCCAAACCCAGATTCACTTCAGGAGGTTCATGTTCTGACGGGGAGCTTCGACGCGGAGTTTGGTCATCTTGCTGGTGGGGTTGTCAATGCCATCACTCGATCCGGGACCAGCCAATTCCACGCCCTTGCCTATGACTATTTTCGTAACGATGTTCTGAATGCGAAGAATTGGTTTCTCGACTCTGTCACCCCGTTGCGCCAGAACCAATTTGGTGGGAATGTAGGTGGCCCCATGCCATTCATGCATGGTCGGGAATTCTTCTTCTTTTCCTACCAGGGGCTTAGAACAAGGCAGCCAGCGACAGTAGCATCTTCATCTCTGGTTACTCCGACAATCCTTGAACGCCAAGGAGATTTCAGGTCCACCCCGGCTGCGTTCCAGCCTAATGTCTCATGTTTGGGAGTCCAGTATGTGATTTGTCCAGATCTCCTCGACCCCGTTGCGCAACACTTGCTTACGTTTGTTCCCGTCGGCGACTCGTCTCCCGGAAGTAATCTAGGCCACCCCGTTCAGCAACTCGCGAATGCGGATGAAGATGTGGACCAGGCAATGGTGCGGACGGACTTTCGTCTCAGAGAGGGCCACCAGTTATCCGCAATGTATTTCCAGTCGCGAGGGACAGCAAACAACCCCAAGAGAACGGGCAACCAGATTTTGAGCTATGCGGGCGTTCAGAATTACGGCGGACAATACAACGGCGTGCTGAATGAGGTCTGGAGTATCTCGTCAAGCAAGGTTAATTCGGCTCGTATTTTCTATTCACTCAACCATTTCATCGGAATGAACATCTACGGCAACCACCATATGTTGCGTGACCTTGGCAGCGAGGCTGCCGCGGGCTCTAACTACACAGCGCCGCCTTACTTCGACATACTCGGCTATTGGCAAATGGGAACCAATGGTGGCGGACCCAACAACACGGCATCGTCGACTCTTGGATTTTCCGATACGTTGAATTGGGTTTTTCGAAGTCATGAAGTGAAAATGGGCGGCGCCTATATGCGGCATCGCTTTTCGAACACGGGAGCAGGTGCTTCGAACGGGCTATTCACCTTCACTGGATCTTTCACGGGTAACGCACTCGCTGATTTCCTCGAGGGCAAAGCGGACTCGTTAACACAAGACAACGGCGTTTTTCTGCGCGGTGATTCCCAGGATCCCTCCTTGTTCCTCCAGGAGAACTGGCGGGTTAGCCACCGGCTGACACTCAACCTTGGCCTACGCTGGGAATACTACCCTCCGTATATTGGCCAGAATAATACAGGAACATTTGTGGCGGGAGTGCAATCCACACGCTTTCCATCTGCGCCACTGGGACTTGTGACCTCGGGTGATCCTGGGATTCGCGATGGCGTTCTACGCACTCCGTGGAATACCTTCGCACCGCGAATTGGATTCGCATACGATCTGTTTGGCGACGGAGCGACTGCAGTCCGAGGCGCATATGGCTTCTACTACTCACCCATACAGCAGCAGATTCTTAACGACCTGGTGCAGCAGCCGTTCTCACGATCTGTGACGGTAGCTCAAACTCCCAGCCTGGTGACGCCGTTCTTTCCCGCACCAGATCCTTTTCCTTACACACCGACTCCCGCAAACGCCGTCTTCCTTTCCGGTGCCACTATCTCCGGCTTGCCCGTCGGCGACGGTAAGATACCGTCCGTTCAGCAGTTCAGCATTGGTGTTCAACAGCAATACGGTTCGAAATGGAGTTCAGAGATCTATTATGCGGGGAACTTAGCTCGACACATCTACAGCGACCTGGATGAAAATTCTCCGATATATAGCTCAACATGCACCGGGGCGACGTGTGGCACGACCATTGGAGAAAACGCTCGTCGACCTTATCAGCCAGCGCCTGCGATTTACACGTATGGCACCATCTCAATCGCGGTACCTGCTTGGACCTCTTCCTATCATTCGTTACAGGCGGTCATTCATCGCAGATTCAATCGCAGGTTCTCACTCGAGGCCAATTTGGTTTGGTCAAAACTAGTTGGATTCGGGGATCCGACAAATGCATATGATCTGCGCAGCTCCCGTGGTTTGCTCGATCTCGATGTTCCGATCAACTTTGGCGCGTCGTATATCCTCGTCGTTCCGGATCCTCGCAAATTGGGATCCCTGGGAAAAGTTCTGTTGAGTGGCTGGGAAGTCAACGGGATGACGACTCTACGATCAGGGCAACCGATCAATGTGTTATCCGGTATCGACACCAACTTTGATGGCAACGATAACGACCGGCCAGACGTTGTCGGAAACCCGCACTTGCCAAGAGGGCGTAACAGGGTTGAGACCACCGCCGCGTTTTTCAATGCGGATGCGTTTGCGTTGCCGCCTCCGGGCACTCCATATGGAAACGCGCGATTCGATATGCTATTTGGTCCCAAGTATGTCTCTACAGATCTCTCAGCTTTTAAGGTTCTCTTTCTGTCAAACCGAGCGACACTTCAGATTCGTGCCGATGCCTTCAATGCCTTTAATAATGTGAATTTTAGCGACCCAGACACCACGAAGACGAGTCCGGGCTTTGGCACGATCTCAGGGGCCGCCTCCCCACGTATCGTTCAAATGGTACTCCGGATGTCGTACTAGTTTTGCAGGCGATCCTGAATCCTTAGTGCAAGTCCCGATCATTTGGATCCGGTATGATTTCGTGTTTTTGACTTTAGAATAGGCTGCCTGTGACGCCTGTTTGCTGGTGAGATTTTGGAATCTGGTTAATGATTTTTTTAACCTCGGAAGCTTCAGCTCTGCGCGCTGTCTGCTTGAGGAATAACGCATACTGTTTCATTGCAGCCAAGTAAGTTGGGTGTCCCCAGCCAAGTTCAGCTTGCATTCCAGCAGTTCCTCTCCTCATTAACTCAGCAGCGAGTTCCGCGTTTCCGGTCTTCCAATGCGCATAACCAGTCAGGAAATCTATATAGGAGACCGGAAAGCTTCCAGTCTGATAATTTGAGTTCGCGATGTCGCGAGCCCTTTGCAGCGCGGCCAAGGCGTCTTCGCACATTCCCTCTTCGCAGCGAGCCAGTGAGAGAGCAATAAGTGCAGACATCTTTTGCTCTGGAGTGGCTATCTTCTGCTTTCCATCATCATTTTTAGCGAATAGCAGCTGATCCACTGCCCACTTAGCGTACATAGCCGCATCCGATACATGGCCCTGATCGAGAGATAGCGTGGACAGGTGAGTCCAGCTTATTCCGACGCCCAGCGAATCCTTGTTTATCTCTCGAACCGTCAGGGCATCCCGTTCGAGCTTTTCGGCCTTGCTTAATTGCCCAGCCTGCAAGTACATGGTTCCCATGCAATCTGTAACATCAGCTACAGCATCCGGTTTTTGAGCCTTCAGCAGCCGTATGGCATTTGTATACGCGCGCTCAGCCTCATTAAAGCGTGCCGCGTCTTGGTCAAGCAATGCGAGTTTCCACCAAACGGCGCCGCTATTAGCAGCAACCGGCTGCTCGACAAGCTTTTCATATTTCCGGATCGAATCTGGAACAGACGCACTGAGCGCGTCCTGGGCTTTGCAGCCGAAGGGCACAACTGCTAGTCCAACGTACCCTGTCAGCATGAACTTCCATAGAGTTTGCATCGATCATGGCCTCCAAAACGCGACTAGTGCACGGCATTTTTTGATGGTGGAGCGTCGACCCAAGCGCAAAATGACAATCTTGGGAGGAACAACAAGTCTCGGACCCAAAAGTAGGAATTCGATTCGGCAGCCATGCTTGGCAGTTAGGTGATCGGGGAGATGGTCGAACTTGTTTTGGCTGTTTGTCGCCGCGGAGCACCGGACAAGAACCAGAACTCCGAAAAAGAACCAACCCCACCAGCTAAGGTGCATGACTATTGACCTCGCTAGGAGTTTCCCAATGCCTGGCACAGTTGGCAATTCCCCGCGAATCCTAAAAATGTGAACGAAACATCCCCAAGCGTTTTGTGGGACTTACGAAAGATCAGGACCAGTATCCACTCGCAATTCGGAGAATTCAGACGGAGACGTTGCGGCCGCAGCTCATCAAATTCCTCCGACAACATCCTGAGGCGCAGTTCCGCCAGGGAATCCGGTGAATTCGAGAAACAGCAATTGCCGCGCGGACGATCCTCTTGGATGGTTCTCAACGATAAAAGGTCGGGGGATTGGTGGAATATGGGAGCTGAGACTTGAATCCCCGCCGATTCAGCGCCTGCATGAATTGCCATACGACTCAGAGACGCTGATTGGCTCGATCAAACGTATAACGCTCGCCAATTCTGGTCGGTCATTCATCTGGCGCATGATCGTAAGCACGGATCTATATGCTAAAACTGTCCAGACTGGCAGTCGGAGAGCGGATGTTGGCCGCGCATAGGTGTCGGAATCCGCATGGGTATTGGAGTTCAGAGGGAGCTTTCGGTTGTGTGCCAAATGCCTGGACCGTTTTCGAGTATGTTCGAGATCATTTGTGCTAGGCTGCTCTATTACCTTGAAGTCACATTGCGAGTAGATCACCAGTGCCCGTAATGAATGGAAGGGCCAGTTGACTACGCTTTCTGCCTCATTGACATTACGCCCAACCCGGATCGGCTTCCTGGCGAGGCCTGAAGACATGAAATCCCTACGCCGCATCTTCCAGACATGCACCTGTCTGTGGGGCGGCGCGTATAACCCAATCATCCCTGTGAGCGCGACTTTACCCGATGCATGGAGAGAGCGACATCCCTTACCAAATCCCGATCCGGTTGAAATCGCGAAAGGGTACATTGATTTCTTCGAGCCGGACGTATTTGTGGAGGCTCAGGAAGGCTTGGCGAGGGAGATCGGTCTTACGGTCGGCGATCTCGACTTTGATTCCCCACGCCTTGTCAGTCTCGACGCCTTCTTCACAAAGGGTGATCGGTTTGATCCGGATGTTCCGCTAGGAACAAACATATTCCATCTTTACGAGGATCTTTACGAGCGGGAATTCAAATTCGTTTCCAGGCATGAACGTCGCGTAGCTCTTATGACAACGGAAACCGAGAATGCGCCGTTCGTTGAATGCTTCATGGGCGGATTTCCAGACGCGGGCCCCCTCTCAGGTCTGGCTCAGGCTTATCAGGACGCCTTCGAGCCCGTCACACTTGCGCCAACGGCCGAAAACTGGATGAAGGTTGTAAAAGAAGGATTTCTCTTCCCTCTGTTTCTTACACAAGAAGGACTTAAGCTCGATAGGAACGGGTGGCACGAGCCAACCATTTTCCTTGCAGACCCGACAAGCCCGTTGGATCTTATCGATCTTTGGAACCTACATATTTTCCGAAGTAGAGTCTTGCCAGTCAACATTTCGTGGTTGAAGGAAACTGGAGACTTTTTGAACGAAATCCTAAAGGCCAATCATCGCCCATTACCTGGAAATCCAAATGGCGTGATGATCCATACGACAATCCAGGTTGGCAGGTCTATTTCTGAAGAACGTGCCCGCACAGCCATGCAGGATGCCGGCATTGTTTCGTCCAATCCTCTTCAATGGGCATATAAGCTCTGGTACGACGATGTTTGGAGGCAAGTGCGGGACGATTTTCCTTCGCGAACCAGACGTCCGCTGGTTACGGCTGAAACAACAAATCTTGAATTAACGATCGCAGAGGAAGACAGCGAGGCGCATTGCCGGTTCGCGAGCCTTTCACCTAAATTTGCGGAACCTTATGGCAGTGGAGGCGCGCGCTGGGTCAATGTTCTGAAATTCCAGAACTACGGAAACACTGGCACACTTGCGTTGACGTTGCCCGCGTCTTTCACCGGCGAGAGTTCGAGCCGCATGCGACGTGGACATGCAACACTCATTTCGCGCGAAGGTTTTGTCCTTCCCCAAAAATACAAGGATGTCGGTGAGGATTTTCTCGTCTTAAATGGTCGCGATGCCGTCATTGAGTGGCTGAAGCGTCACGGCGTTGAGGCTCAGGCTGCTGATCCAGGCCGTGTTGCCGATCAAATCCTCGCATCCCTCGGAGGGTTCTGGGGGATTCGTCTAATCGCGGATCGCGAAACGCTGAAGCTTCTCGACGAGATGTCAAAGAGCACGACAAAGTACATTGATGGCAGAATTGAAGAATTTCCGGATCGCTCAGTCGAGGTGAAAAGGTGGAAGGACCTCCTCAATCGACGCGCCAACCAGCCTTTTTTTCGGGGGATTAGCCTTGACGGCTTTATCAAGTCCAATATTTTGCGCCTCGGGCTGGTTCTTGAATGCCCCTATTGCAGCAAGAAGAATTGGTATGGCATCGACCCCTTGAGTGAAAGTGTGAAATGCGAACGATGCCTGAAGGACTATCCATTTCCTCAAGGTAGTTTGCACTTTGAACGCACTCCGTGGCATTACCGCGTCGTGGGTCCCTTCAGCGTGCCCAATTACGCCGAAGGTGCCTACGCCACAGTTCTTTCTCTCAATACATTTGCCCGCGACCTGAATAGCCATCCTGCGAACGTCACTTACGCCACAAATCTCCACTACAGAATTGGTAAAGACGTTCCTTTCGAGGTTGACTTTACGCTCTGGTATCAACCTAGGCGAATCCTCGATTTGGAAATGGAGCCTGTTTTGATTTTTGGCGAAGCCAAGAGTTTTGCGACCGAGGGTTTCCAACAAGCGGATGTGGATAGAATGCGAAAGTTGGGCGAGAAATTTCCAGGAGCCTTCCTAGTCTTTGCAACGCTCAAGGATAATCTCAGCGACACCGAAAAGAAGCTTGTGTCAGACCTAGCACTGTGGGGCAGAGGTCGCCTGAATGATGGCAAGCCGCATTCTCCGGTTATCGTGCTCACCGGTATAGAACTCTTCGCACCATGGGATATTCGCGAGGCGTGGAAGGTGCATGGCGGGCGTCATGCTGGATTCATCGGGCAAGGGAGCAGCATGAGGCTTGGGGATCTCTGGAATTTCGCGGAGATCACCCAGCACCTTTACCTCGATCTACCCAGTATCCATTCTCATCTCGTGCCGGGCGTTGCGGCCGCTCCTCCTTCGGAAACAACTCTGCCGCAAGACTCGTCGCCTTCGGGTGCATAAGATGTCGGTGAGTGCCGCTCTTCCCGATCTCAGTGAGAATGGCGACGCGAACCGATGCATTCATCGAAAGTGAAAATCGAATTAAGAATTCTCGCGCGAAGGGCTTACCATCTCCCTGCCGCATCAACGGCTTTCCAGAAGAGGTGGAGTGAGTTTCCGAAGGCGTCCGCACGCGTTATGGCGATCCAGCGAAATTGGAGTGGGTCAAACAGATCGATTGTTTTGCCTATTGTGGCCCTGTAGATCGGGGTAGGTGCTCGTGATGGCTTTTCCGTGAAGGGTAGTGAGGTCTCCTTGGTCTGGCGGGCTGAGTTCCGAAAACCCATTAATCATTAATGGGACTGCCGGTCCAGAACTGAGGAAAACGTGAGCCGACTGTGCGGGCACGGCAGGATAAAGCGTGATAAACGAAGCAAAAGCCAAGCTCTGAAATGCTCACTTTCATTGGGGTTCTTCGCTTGGCTTTGCCTGTCGTGTCACCAAAATTAGGCTGTTAACCGAAAGGACCTAGATTCCTGCGAGCAATTCCAACATTGGATTCGCGGGTACTGATCCGACATCAGCCATCTCGGACTGTTTGATTGCGAGTTTCGCGATGTCCACCTGAGCGGGTGTGCGAAAAGTCTTTCGCAATTGGAGAGCCCCTTCAGACCGAGTTACCCGGCGGAACTCAACAACAAACGTTTGAGGCAAGCTCTGACGAGAATGCGACGTTTTCTGATTTATCTCAGTGCCTGGATCAAGATTATGCAAATTCATCCATTTGTGGTATCGTTATCCCGCTAGACCTACCGCTCGGGTCTTTGAAAAGCGGCGGAAACCTAAAAACAATTGAATCGATAAGCGCCAGGGATGGCCACCATTGTCATTTGCAATGGTCTTATGGAACGCCGGAAGGTCCAGCGATGGACCCCATGCTTCGCCTTGATGCGGACATGCGCCGGAAGGGGCAAGAACCGTCGAACCCGGAGCCCCACGCGGAACCAAGCCAAATCCAGGCCGCCGCACAGAGATTTCTTCATTGGAAACTCAATTCATCTCTCCTCGGGGTAATGCCCCATTTAATGCTCCATTCAACATCCTGATCGCTCTCTATTCTCTTACCGGTTTGCTATCCGCGGAAGAGGTAGCCGAGATGTTTGGGAAGTCACCATTCACGATCTATCGCATGGCACAGAAGCGTGAGATTCCGAGCTTCATGTTTGGCGGATCTCGCTGCTTTGATCCATCCGAACTTGCACTCTGGTTGATCAAGAAAGAGCCACAACTGGCTGTTGCCGCGCGGCATTTTCAAAAGGCCGCTTAAACCGACATGGACGAGAATGGCCGGAGTCTATCCCGGCCATTCCTGCCTTCACTCTTGAGCGCAGACTGTGCAGTAATGGGGATGTTTACATCGCAAGGTATGTCACTCTGGCAGCCGGTTCTCAGCACTGAACTCACTGTCCAAATTCACTGATCACAGACCCCAAAACAGGCTAAAAGTGACAAATTTGCGCAAAGCTGCCCACAGATACAACTGCGTCGGGAAGCGTTAAATCGCTAGTATCCACGCGGGTTTGGCTGATTTCTTGGGAATTCAACAGATCTGAACAGATTTACGTCTGCAGAAGCTGACGTTCTACCACTGAACTACTCCCGCCCTCTACAGCCGACAACGCTCATTATAACCAAAGCGACCTATCGCCTTTGGAATGAGTCGATGTCGGTATTAAGCGCTGGGTTTCTGCGTCTAACACAATAGATTTTCTGCAGGGATGGGCTTTGAGTTCATTCGGAATAACGAGAACTTTCCGTTAAACCAATAACAAACCGTAACTTGCAGCCGTATTTGCGGAAAACTTATACTGAAGGAAGCACGTGAGACTTCGTTCCACAATTTTGTGCATTGCGTTTATCGCACTAGCTTCTTTTGCCTCCTCCGCCAAGGCTGAGGATGGCCTGAGCGGAGCCTTGTCAGAAGCGCGAGCCCGAAGCTTATTGACGAATGAACTCAAGATTGCGGCTGCTGACTTTGATAACGACCAGCGGCCCGATGGAGCTGTACTGCAGCGTGGCGGACCATTCGAGGGACGAGGTTCCTTTCGGATCCGACTGCACTTCACCGCGGGACAGGATCGGGACCTGACCTTCCAATCGAGTGAATCATCTTTGACCATCTCCGCGCTCGATGTGAATCAAGATGGAATTCCAGATCTTGTGGTTGAACAGATATTCACACACAAGCGCTTGCAGATCTGGCTTAACGACGGCCATGGGCAATTTCGCCAGGCACGCGTGCAAGACTTTCCGTTCTCAGGCGAGTCACCCTGCAAGTGGACATCGTCAATCTTGCAGACGAATTGGCCGGTGCTTGCATTACCCACACGGTCTGAAAAAGATCAAGCCGCTTCGCTGTTGATCGTACTGCAATTCAATTCTTCTTCGTCGCATTGGCGCTGCAGTCCCCCTCACCGACAAGAGTCAACCGATTTTCTGGAATTCTATTCTCCTCGCGCTCCGCCCGCGCCCCAGCTCATCTGACAGACGAAGGAAGGCAGAGTAGTCGCTGGCAGAGATAATGCCGCAACCTTGGCAGTATCTGCCGCATCTCTACTCCGGCTTCCCGATTTCGGCGACATCACGCACCTATCCGATCCATCGGTAACTGCTGAAGTGTGCGATCAGAACCAGAGGAATACATGAAGCAAAGATTCCCCACTCATTTTGCGACGGGAGCAGCAATGCTACTTTCGGCACTGCCAGTTTGCCGCGCGCAACAGAGTCTCACATGGGAGCAGGTCAAGGCGAAATTCGAAGCTGCCAACCCTTCATTGAAGGCAAATGCCCTTACTGTGCAGGAAGCCCACGCTCAGGAGATCACCGCATATTTGCGGCCCAACCCGCAATTTCTCTTTCTGCTGATGGAACTCAGATTGTGCCGAACAACGGGATATGGAAGCCTTTCGCGGGCACTGACGTGGTCCCGAACGTGAGCTACCTGCATGAGCGCGATCACAAGCGGGAGTTGCGGCTCGAGAGTGCCAAAGAAGGCACGCAGATCGCGCAATCTCAATACGACGACGCTAAACGCAATCTCGAATTTACTTTGCGGGGAGCCTTTGTGAACGCGCTTCAAGCGAAGGCTCAACTCGATTTGGCCAAGGCTGAATTGGATTACTACGACCACATTGTCCAGATCAGTCGCGATCGCTTGAACGCAGGCGACATAGCCCAAATCGACTTCGATCGCATTGAACTGCAACGGGTGCAATATGAATCCGCCCTGCAAAGCGCCACGGTAAACCTCCGGACTGCCAAGATCCAGCTTCTTCAGTTGCTCAATGACCGCACTCCTGTTGAACAGTTCGACCTTTCCGGCACGTTCGATTTTTCAGCTGAATTGAAGCCTCTGGAAGAGCTTCGCCAAACTGCGCTGGCCTCGCGTCCCGATCTGCAGGCGGCGATGCAAACGATTCAACAAGCGGAGACGAATCACAAACTCGCCGAAGCTAACGGTTCAACTGATCCGACTTTTGCCGGTTGGTATACCTACAACGCGTCCAACAACAATCCAAACGGAATTCAAACAGTCGGCGCCAGCGTGAGCATTCCGATTCGTATCTTCGATCGCAACCAAGGCGAAAAACTGCGCACGCAGATTGATATCGATCGCAGCCGCCAATCCAGTGACGCCGCCAAGGCCCAGGTCTTCAGCGATGTGGACTCGGCGTACGCCCAAGTGAATAGCAACATCGAACTTCTCAAGCCCTATAAAGAGAAGTACACCGCACAAGCGACGCGGGTCCGCGACACAATTACCTATTCGTATCAGCATGGGGGCGCGTCGCTGATGGACTTTCTCAACGCGCAGAGCGACTACCGGACTGTTCAGCAGGCATACCTGCAACTCATCGGCGCGTATCTGATCTCCGCCGCCCAACTCAATCTCGCAGTGGGACAAGAGGTGATTCAATGACCCGGCCCTTCCGGAACCCAATTTCTGAAGACATTCCTGCTTTGGCACTCCTACTTGCGATATCGCTGCCGCTGATTCTCTCCGGCTGCCAGAGCAAGGACGAAGGCAGCGGCGCTCCGCCTCCCGCCAAGGTGATCCCTGTGTCTGATATGAATCTGATCACCATCGACCAGAAGGACGTCGCAAAGTTCCCCATTGCAACTGCTGGACAAGTCGAAGCTTCCGCGCAGCTTCAGGCTACGGGAACTGTATTTCCCGATGTTTCGCGAGAAGTTCCCGTCATCTCTCTTGCAAATGGAAGGGTCGTCGACATCAAAACGCGTCTCGACGACAACGTGAAGAAGGGTCAGCTGCTCTTCAGTGTGCAAAGCCCGGATATAACCACGGCTTTTAACGCCTACCTCAAGGCCGTCAACGATGAGCAACTCGCCAACAAGGCCTATCTGCGCGCAGACGATCTCTTCAAGCACGGCGCCCTCTCGCAGGCTATGGTCGAGCAGGCCCAGACCGCAGAGAACGATGCGAAAGCCGATCTCGAAGCTGCCGACAATCAATTGAAACTCTATGGCGTCGACAAGAAGCATCCCGGTAGCGTCGTCAATGTGTACGCGCCGATCTCAGGCGTAGTCATCGGGCAGAATGTGACTAACGCTGCGGCCGCAGGCGTAACGCTTTCAGGATCGGCCACTGCGTTCACCATCGCGGATCTGTCGACTGTCTGGATCTTGTGCGATGTCTACGAGAACGACATCCCCAAAATTCAAGTTGGCCAGCAAGCAACGATCAAGATCCAGGCCTACCCCGATCGCCCGCTGAAGGGACGCGTGAGCGACATTGGCCCGGTACTCGATCCATCCCAGCGCACGGCGAAGGTTCGCATCGAAGTTCCAAATCCCGGCATTCTCAAGCTCGGTATGTTTGTATCCGCAACCTTCTCAAGCTTGAAGAAATCCATCTTCACCGTTGTGCCCGCAGAGGCCGTCCTCCATCTGCACGATCGCAACTGGGTATTCGTCCCGGTGGGCGGAAACCAGTTCAAGCGCACTGAAGTTCAGGTCGGAAGCATGCTTGAAGGCGGTCGACAGCAAATACTTTCCGGCATCTCACCCGGCACGCAGGTCGTCACCAACGCATTGCTTCTTGAAACGGCAGGGAATCAATAATGCTGCGCTCACTTGTCGATTTCGCTTTAAGGAACCGATGGATGGTGCTCGGTGGGATGTTCGTGCTCACCATCTGGGGCGTGATTTCATTCCGCAACCTGCCCATCGAAGCCTATCCCGACGTTGCCAACAACTACGTACAGATCATTACGCAGTGGCCGGGGCGCAGCGCTGAAGAAATCGAGCGCCAGGTCACGGTGCCGGTCGAGATTCAAATGGCAGGCATTCCCCACCTTACGCACCTGCGTTCCACGACTCTCGCGGGCCTTTCGAGCTTGATGCTCATTTTTGACGACGACTCGATCGGCGATAAGAATCGTGAACACGTGCTCGAGCGTCTGAGCCAAGTCAACCTTCCCAACAACCTTGTTCCGCAGATGGGAACGGATTGGAGCCCGGTAGGACAGATCTACTGGTACACCCTCGAGAGCACAAACCCGTCCTACGACGTCATGGAAAAGAAGTCGCTCGAGGATTGGACGCTCGAGAAGTCCTTCAAAAGCGTTCCCGGCGTTGTAGACGTTTCGAGCTTCGGCGGTCCAACCAAGGAGTACCAGATCCGTATCGATCCTGAAAAACTGGTCGCATACGGCTTGTCGATGAGTCAGGTTGAGCAGCAGGTTGCCGCCAACAATACCAATGGGGGTGGCAGCTTCATCGAAGAGGGCGCTCAACAGATCAATGTGCAGTCGATCGGCCTCTTTACCACCGTGCAGGACATCGAAAACACCGTCGTCAAAGCCAATAACGGATCGCCCATTCGCATCAAGGACATCGCTACCGTCGCCCAGGGACCGAAGATTCGCCTCGGCCAGATCGGACGCGCTGTGCATCGCGAAGACGGAACGATCGTTGACAATCCGGACACCGTCGAAGGAATTGTTCTATTGCAGAAAGGCGATGACTCCGACCCGGTGCTGCAGGGCATCCACGAGGAAGTGAAGAAACTCAACGGCGACAAAGATCACCCCGGCATTCTTCCTCCAGGCGTCGCTATTAAGCCGTTCCTTGATCGATCCAAGCTGGTCAGCTTCACCGTGGAGACCGTAGAACACAACCTGACCGAAGGAATGATCCTCGTTTCCATCATTCTGTTTCTGTTCCTGGGTAACATTCGCGGTGCCATCATTGTCGCGCTCACTATTCCCTTTGCGTTGCTCTTCGCTTCCATCTGCCTTGACCTTAGTCATATCCCTGCAAATCTCCTCTCACTCGGTGCATTGGACTTTGGCATGGTGGTAGACGGCAGCGTGGTGATGGTTGAAAACATTGTCCGTCATCTCTCGAATGCGGACGACACGCGCACTCCTGTACAGAAGATTCGAGAAGCCTCACACGAAGTGCAGCGGCCAGTCTTCTTCGCACGCGGCATCATCATCACTTCCTACCTGCCCATCTTCACCCTGCAAGCGGTCGAAGGGCGTCTCTTCAAACCAATGGCGTGGACGGTGAGCTTCGCGCTGCTCGGCGCATTGGTGTTTGCCATCCTTGCCGCGCCGGTGATGGCGGGAATTGTTTTCCGCAAGGGCGCCAAGGAATGGAAAAATCCGCTAATGGAGTGGCTCGTTGAGCACTACCGTACGGCAGTTCGCGCGGCAATAGTCCACCGCCGCATGACATTTGGAATTTCCGCAATCCTTTTCCTCATTTCGATCTACCTGACATTCGGAGGGCCCATCGGATCGGAGTTTCTTCCTCACCTCGACGAAGGATCGCTTTGGGTGCGTGGAACACTTCCCCCCAGCGAAGGCCCTACCTCGAGCATCGACTTCATGAATGAGGCACGCATTGTCATGGCCTCGTTTCCTGAAGTAACGCAAGTGGTGAGTCAAACCGGCCGTCCCGACGACGGCACAGACACCGCCGGGTTCTTCAATACCGAGTACTTTGTGGATTTAAAGCCTAAAGATCAGTGGCGTCCTGTCTTCCATCAGAACAAAGAAGCTCTTATCGAAGCGATGAATACTGAGCTGGAAAAATTCCCCGGCGTAATCTGGAATTTCTCTCAGCCAATCTCCGACAATATGGAGGAAGCTGTCTCCGGTGTAAAGGGAGCGCTCGCCATCAAGTTGTTTGGGGACAATCTGCGGACGCTCGAAAGCACTGCCGATGTTATCCAGGGTCAGATGTCCAAAATCAAAGGCGTTGCAGATCTTGGCATCTTTAGAATCGTCGGGCAGCCTAATCTGAACTTCTCCGTCGATCGCGTGGCAGCCGCGCGATGGGGGATCAACGTCGCCGATATTCAGGACGCCATTCAAACCGCTGTCGGCGCCAATGCCTTTACGCAGTTGCAGCAGGGCGAAGCACGCTACGACGTGACGCTCAGGTATGAGAAGCCCTACCGCGACACGCGGCAGGCCATCGAGAATATCCGCCTTCTAGCTCCATCGGGGGAACGCGTTTCTCTTGCGCAGCTTACCACTGTGAGAACTGATGATGGCGCCGAGGCCATCAATCGCGAGGGCGGCCAGCGCTATATTGCCATCAAATTCTCTGTGGTTGGCCGCGACTTGGGCTCAACCGTTGAAGAGGCTATCCGCAAAGTCGACAGCGTGAAGTTGCCGCCTGGCTATCACGTTGAATGGGCCGGAGAATACGCCAGCCAAAAACGCGCCGACAAACGCATGGCACTCGTCATTCCGATCACTGTGCTTGCCATCTTCCTGATCCTCTACACCATGTTCCGCTCATTCAAGTGGTCAATGCTGGTGCTGGTCTCCGTGATGATGGCTTCCATCGGTGGTCCGCTTGCTCTTTTCCTGACCGGCACCAACTTCTCAGTCTCGTCGGCGGTCGGCTTCCTGGCGCTCTTCGGCGTGTCGGTCGAAACCGGTGTCATCATGATCGAATTCATCAACCAGCTTCGTGGGCGTCGGCGCAGTAATGAGGCATCGAGTCACCAACATATCGTAGAAGCAGCGGTCGAGGGCTCCGTGCAGCGGCTTCGCCCCATCATGATGACCATGCTGGTAGCAACGCTGGGCTTGTTGCCCGCCGCCATGTCACATGCCATCGGCTCCGACTCGCAGAGGCCCTTCGCTATCGTCATCGTCGGCGGCCTGATCGCGAACCTCATCATCGGCGTATTCCTGATGCCTGCCTTGTACGTTTGGATGGCCCGTGAAGATGATCCCCTTCCCGTCGCCGATATGACCGAATTCAATGAGATCTAGCGATCGAACCCGTCTATCCTGTGATTTGAATCACCGTCAGACGAGCCGCGCTAGCCTCATATTCAATGCAGAGCAGGTTAAACTGTGCGAGTGAGAGTCAAAAACGGCTGGATCATGCTGGCAATCATGGCGCTGTGGACAGCGCTGCCAGGTTTGTCCTGTCTCGCTCCTGCCGCTCACCAGGACTGCTGCCGTCAGATGATGCAGGATTGCGGATCGTCGATGGCGATGGCGGACCCCTCCTGCTGCAAGGTGCACTCCTCTGACCCGAGCATGCCGCCTGCGCAGGCTTCGCGGCCAGAAGGCACCAGTCTATCGGCTCACATCTTTCTGTCGCTGAAATTCGACTTGGTCTCGCTCGATGAAACCAAAACTACACCTGTCGCCGAGACACCCCCTCGTGCCTCAGCCTCCAGTCACATTTCCATTCTGAGAATTTAAGTCTCCCCTTCTCTTGCGAAGTCGTAAGCGCGGCGCTTGCGCCATGCCCGAATTGCGCGATGGATATCGCCGTCGATGATCCGATTGACTCGATCAAGTGACCGGCTGTTGAGGGAGACATGAAGACTACACATATATTGACGGCGCCTCTGTGCCTCGTGCTGGCTCTGCCGGTTTGCAGCGGACAAACTGCTGCAGGCACTCTTGCCCTGGGTGAACTCAGTGCGCTGATCGGCAACGCTCACGCACAGACTGCTGCATCCACTCCGCAACTGACTTTGGACGAAGTTGAACGTATCGCTCTTGCTGAGAATCCAGAGATTCATGTTGCCGCGCGAAAAGTTGCATCGGCCGAAGCACATGTTCCCCTGGCAGGCGCGCTCGACGATCCACAGGCGATGTATCGGGGATGGCAAGTGCCGTTGGCCAAGCCGTGGGATTACAACGCAGCGCAGAACATGCTGATGCTGAGTCAATCCTTCCCAGGCCGAGGCAAGCGGGGGTTGCGCACCAATATCGCTCAGTCCGACGTGGAAATGGCAAAGGACGATCTCGAAGCAGCTCGGTTGCGGGTCCGCGTAGATGTGCGTAAAGCGTTCTTCGACTTGTTGCGCGCGCAGGATGATCTGCTTGTTCATGATGAGCACGTAGGCATTGCGCAGCAGGCGATTGAAGCTGCGCGCATCAAGTACAGCGTCGGGAAAATTCCGCAGGTGGAGATACTCAAGGCTCAGGTCGCCCTCACGCGCCTCGCGGAACATATGATCCGCTTTGATCGGGATGCCGAGGTTGCACGCACACATCTGAATACCTTGATGGGCCGCCAGCCCGAAACCGCAATCGAAGTGCAAGGTGATTATGCGCTCGAAACGAATTTGCCCTCGTTGGAATTGCTTGTAACGACAGCCATGCACACACGACCAGATTTGGCTGAAGCAGCAGCCGCCGAAGAACGAAGCCGCAAGGAAGAGAACATGGCGAAAAAAGCCATGGTGCCAGACTTCAGTGTTTCCGCCGGCTACATGCTCATCCCCTCAGGACAGAGTCCGCGCAACAACTACATGGTGGAGGGATCAATGAGCTTGCCATGGCTGAATCGCAAGAAGCACGAATCCGAGGTTAACGAGGCCACGGCTGCGGTATCCGTAAAGACCGCAGAAATCTCCGCGCTGAAGAACGAGGCGTTGAGTCAGATCGAAGAGTCGTTGGCCGATGCGCGTGCAGCCCAGCGTCTCGCACACGTCTACCAGAAGTCGTTGAAGCCGCAGGCGGCACAGACGCTGCACGCAGCCGTGGTGGCATACGAAAACGATCAGACCTCGTTTCTCGATCTGCTCGACAGCCAGATGACAGTAGTAGACGTGGACTTGGCCACCATCGATGCAACTGCAGATTTCAACATGAAAATGGCGAACCTTGAGTTAGCCGTGGGCTCACCGATCGCTGCGCAAGGGGTGACGAAATGACCGGACGTACCTTGAAAAGCGCGTTTGCCGTTAGCGTCGTGTTGTGCATCGGAATGGCTTCGACTCTGGGATACATCCTGTGGCAGCATTCGGATTTTGCAGTGATGAAAACCGACGCAGGCACCGTTGTGGCTCGCGGGCCTGAGGCGCAGCCCGAGACGGTCAACACACGCGGCCCCGCATCCTCTGCGAAAACAGACGAGCCTGTGCTCTCCCCCATTCAGCTTTCTCCTCAGCGCATGCAGGAGATAGGCGTCACCACAACAGTCGCAGAGATGAAAGACATGAACGATGAGTTGCAAGCTCCCGGCAGCGTTGCGATCGATGAGCAGCGTCTCTCGTATGTGCAGACGCGGTTCCCGGGCTGGATCAAGAGCGTCTTCGCAAATGCAACTTATCAGTACGTGAAGAAGGGGCAAAAGTTATTCACGATCTACAGTCCCGACCTTGTGAGCACCGAGCAGGAATATCTGCTCGCAAAGAAAAATCAAGTTGCAGTCTCCGAGCATATGCACGGGACACCGGCGGAAGAAGGCAACTGGCTGCTGCAGGCCGCTGCTGAGCGGTTGCGCCGGTACGACATCCCCGAAGCAGAGATCGAACAACTCGAGAAGGGCGGAACTGCGAGCCACGAAATCGGCGTCGAATCTCCTGCCTCTGGTTACATCATCGAGCGAAACGCGATGCCCAATGCATACGTGCAACCAGAGACCAAGCTCTATACCATTGCCGATCTTTCCACAGTATGGATTTATGCGAACGTGCCTCAGGCGGACGTGGGTCGGCTGAAGCCGGGAGACCTCGGACGAGTTTCGGTAGATGCCTACCCGGGTAGACAATTTAACGGCCGTATCGATCAAATTCTTCCGGACGTTGATGCGACTACACGTACTGTACGCGTTCGGCTCGTGATGAGCAATCCGGGAATCCTGCTGAAGCCGGGCATGTATGTAAACGTCGACATTGCCGCTCCCCTGGGCCGCCAGCTTGTCATTCCAGCCTCAGGCATGTTGCAGTCCGGCACGCGCCAGATCGCTTTCCTTGACAAAGGACAAGGATCACTCGAGCCGCGTGAGATCGAAACCGGTGCCAGGCTCGGTGACTCAGTGGTGGTGCTGAAAGGACTGAAAGCCGGTGATCGCATCGTGAGCTCCGCCAGTTTTCTGCTTGACTCCGAAGCGCAATTACAGAGCTCGATGAGCGGGTATTTGCCGCAGCAGCAAAATGCATCACCTCAGCAATCAACCGAGCAGATGCATATTGATTTCAGCACCGATCCCAACCCTCCGCACAAAGGTTCCAACAAACTTCACCTGAAGCTGACAGGCGCAGACGGTAAGCCGATCGTTAGCGTTCAACCTTCAGTCACGTTCTTTATGCCGGCGATGCCCGCGATGGGAATGGCAGCAGAACATGCAGTGGCCATGCTCACTGATAAGGGCAACGGAGACTACCAAGGTACAGTGCAACTCGATTCGGGCGGCACCTGGCAGGTGACCGTGACTGTGCTGCGCGGGACCAACACGGTAGCGGCAAAACAACTGAGCATCAGCGCGACGGGAGGCATGTGATGATTGCCCGGACAATCGCATGGTGTGCGCGCAATCCTTTTCTCGTGTTTACCACCGCAATTCTGCTCGCGGTCGCCGGTGTCTGGTACATGACGCAAGTTCCCCTCGATGCTCTTCCCGACATCAGCGATGTGCAGGTCATCATTCACACCCAGTGGGCCGGCGAACCGCCAAGCGTGATTGAAGATCAGGTAACCTATCCAATTGTTACGGCATTGCTCTCTGCGCCGCGTGTGCGAAACGTGCGCGCCCAGACCATGTTCGGCGACTCCTACGTATTCGTGGTATTTCAAGATGGCACCGACCTCTACTGGGCGCGTTCGCGCGTGACGGAATATCTGCAGCAGATAGCAGGAAAACTGCCAGCCGACGTCCATCCCGCCATCGGCCCAGACGCAACCGGTGCGGGCTGGGTGTATGAATACGCAGTCGTCGACCGCACCCACAAGCGTAGTCTCGCCGACCTCCGCGCTCTGCAGGATTGGTATCTCCGCTATCAACTGCAGACCGTTCCCGGTGTAGCCGAGGTGGCCAGCATCGGCGGATTCGTACGCCAGTACCAAGTCAATCTCGATCCAAAGAAGCTCTTCTCCTACGGCATCCCTGCATCCATGGTGATCGATAAGGTCCGACAAAGCACCAACGAAGTCGGCGGCGATGTGCTGGAGATGAGTGGCGCCGAATACATGATCCGCGGTCTCGGCTATATCCGCAATCTCTCAGACCTAGAGAACGTCCCCGTTGCTACAAAGAATGGAACTCCTGTGCTGGTGCGCGATTTGGGCACTGTGTCGTTTGGACCCGATGTGCGAAGAGGCGCAGCCGACTGGCAGGGTCAGGGCGAAACCGTGGGCGGCATCGTGGTGATGCGCGATGGAATGAACGCACTGAGGGTGATCGAAGGCGTTAAGCAGCGATTCAAGGAACTCGCACCGTCACTCCCCGCCGGAGTTGAAATCGATACGGGATACGATCGCTCCTGGCTTATTAATCAGTCGATTCACACCCTGAAACGCGATCTGATTCTTGAAGCCATCATCGTCAGTTTCGTCAGCATTGCATTTCTGTTTCACTTTCGCTCCGCACTCGTGCCAATTCTGACCCTGCCTATTGCAGTAGTCTCGGCATTCATTCCCATGTATTACCTGCATGTAAGTTCAAACATCATGTCGCTCGGTGGACTGGCGCTCGCCATCGGCGTGCTCATCGATGCCGCGATTGTGATGGTAGAAAACGGATACCGCCATCTAGCTGAACGCACTGAGCCTGCAACGGGAGAGGAACGCCATCGCATCCTGGTGGGCGCGGCACAACAGGTAGGGCCGGCGCTGTTCTATTCGCTTGTCATTATCGTTGTATCCTTCCTGCCTGTCTTTCTGCTCGAAGCCCAGGAAGGACGCATGTTCCGCCCGCTGGCGTGGACAAAGACGCTTGCACTGGTGTTCTCTTCCCTGCTCTCTATTACGCTGGTGCCTGCGCTCATGCCGCTCTGCCTTCGCGGCAAACTCCGACCTGAATCGCAGAACCCCGCTGCGCGTATTACGCAGGCCATTTATTTGCCAATCCTTCACTGGTGTCTCCGCCACTGGAAACTGGTGGTCGCGTTGAATCTCCTTTTTCTCGTCGCAACAATTCCTTTATATTTCCGACTCGGCAGCCAGTTCATGCCTGCTCTCTATGAAGGATCAGCGCTGTACATGCCCAGCGCTCTGCCCGGCATTTCGATAACGCAGGCGGCCACTCTCATGCAGCAGCAGGATCGCATCACTAAATCCTTTCCCGAGGTTGAAACAGTTTTTGGAACGGTTGGCCGCTCTGACAGCGCCACCGATAATGCACCGCTCGACATGTACGACACCACCATCATGCTCAAGCCGCGTGAGCAATGGCGAACCGGAATGACCTACGAAAAGCTTATCCACGATATGGACGAGCAGTTGCAATTCCCGGGACTAACTAACACGTGGACGATGCCGGTCGAGAATCGACTCGATATGGAACTGACCGGAATCAAAACGGCCGTTGGCATCAAAATTCAAGGTCCCGATCTCGAGCGAATCCAGGACATCGGCGCGCAAATGCAGCAGCTTCTCTCCGGCATGCAAGAGACCAGTTCAGTTTTCGCCGAGCGCGTGTCCCAGGGCTTCTATCTAAACGTAGAAGTTAACCGGCCTGAGGCAGCGCGCTACGGCTTGACGGTGGCCGACGTGCAACGCGTAATCAACTCTGAGATCGGGGGCGCAACCATTGCAGAGAACGTAGAAGGCCGCCAGCGAATTCCGATCTCCGTTCGCTATCAGCGCGATTTCCGAAGTAGCCCGCAGGAAATCGGCAAAGCACTCATCCCCACACCTGCCGGCGAACAAATCCCCATCAGCCAGGTCGCCCGCGTATCGTTTTCGCGTGGTCCAGCAATGATTCGTGATGAAGACGGCTCGTTGACTGGCTACGTCTATTTGAACCTGAAGACCAGCGACTACGGGAGCTATGTGAACCAAGCCACCAAGCTTCTGCAAAACCACATTGCGCTGTCGCCGGGATACACATGGCATTGGGCCGGCGAGTATGAGTTTGAAGTGCGAGCAAAACAACGGCTGGCAATGATCCTACCCGTCGTGTTCTTCGTAATCTTCCTTCTGCTGTATCTGGTCTTCAAGTCAGTAACGGAAGCGGCGGTGTTGATTCTCCCCACGTTCTATGCCATGTCTGGCGGATTGCTGCTGCAATGGGCGCTCGGTTATAACTTCAGCGTCGCGGTCTGGGTAGGCTACATCGCGCTGTTTGGCATCGCGGTGGAAACGGGCGTCGTGATGGTCGTCTATCTCCATGAAGCATTGGAAACTCGACTCAAGACTGGCCAACCTCTCAGTGAAGACGACCTCGAGAAGGCTACGATCGAGGGCGCTGTGCAGCGTCTGCGTCCCAAGCTGATGACCGTGACGGCTGTGATCCTGAGCCTCGCCCCGATTCTCTGGGAGTCGGGCATTGGATCGGACGTGATGAAGCCGATTGCCGCACCGATTCTTGGCGGTATGATCACTTCCACCATTCATGTGCTGATCCTTGTGCCGGTTTTCTTCCTCCTCATGAAAAAACGGGAGTTGCGCACCGGTCGCCTTCATGCAAATCAAAGCCGCCATGAAGTTGAGCAATTACTGACGACTCGGTAGAGACCTGGGCAACAATCACTCGCGTTCTATCGCAGTACAATTGCGCTTGCCGGTTGTTGTTGTATAAATGACCCGCGGAAGCTGGTGATCGTGATCCATGAGCGCGTTGTAACCCCGATTCGAGAAGACTCGCCAATGAAGTTTCGGCGCGGGTTGCTTGGAATTATCCTTGTCGTTTTTCTGATTCTCTTCAGCGCAAAGACCACCATCTCTTACTACGTCGATTCGCTATGGTTTTCGTCACTCGGCTACTCTGAGGTGTTTTGGAGGACGCTCGAATTCAAGTGGGCCGCATTTGCCATCCCGTTTCTGTTGACCTTCGTGGTCCTGTATGGGTGGTTCTCAGTTCTCAGGCACGGCACACGCGAGGAATTGCGTAACGCGGGAACCATCGTGCTCGGCAATCGCACTTTTGAGCTCCCGGTTGATCCGGCATTACGCATCGGCGCTCTGCTTATCTCAGCCTTTATCGCGCTGCTTACCGGCGCCAGTTTCATGACCGAGTGGATCCGTTTCGCGCTCTACCGCTTCGCTCCATCTATTAACAACGGCGCTGTAGATCCTATATTTGGCAAAAGTCTTGCTTTCTACTTCTTTACCCTGCCGGTTCTGCAATTCGTCTTCGGATGGTTGCTGATGATCGCCATCGTAGGCTGCGCGATCGCGTGTCTCTTCATCGTGCTCACCAGCGGTTCTCAGTTCTTCACCACACGCAGCTACGGAACGTCCCCATCTCCGGTGCGCAGCCTCTCGGCTTCCTTCGCGTTCCTTCTCGTCGTGGTCGCAATGCGCACCTGGCTTGGCCGCTTCGATCGAATCCTCGACGACCACACGATCTTCAGCGGAGTCACCTATACCGACGCGCACCTCATTCTCAGCGGCCTGCTCGTCATCTGCGCCGCACTGCTCATCGGGGCAGCCATCGCTGGCACCAATCTCTTCATGCGTCCGCGTGTGAGCCGTCTCATCGCGGCACCCGTTCCCGCCGTTATCTGCTTCGTCCTTGTTCAGCTTTGTGCCTGGTATATGAATGGCTTCATCGTCAAACCTAATGAACTGGTCCGCGAACAGCCATACATCAGTAACAACATTGAATCAACAAGACGGGCGTTCAATCTCGACCAGGTGACGCCACACGAGTTTCCAGCCGAAGTTACTGTAGAGTCCGCCGATGCGGCGAACAATCAACCCACGCTTCAGAACATTCGTCTGTGGGACTGGCATGCGCTGCAGGATACTCTGCGGCAAATCCAGGAAATCCGCACCTACTACGATTTTCCCGACATCGATATCGATCGATATGAGATCAATGGGGAAGAGCGCCAGGTAATGCTTGCCGCGCGCGAGTTGAATGTCGATAAGCTTCCTGAAAGCAGCCGCAACTGGATCAACGAGAAGCTGATCTATACCCACGGCTATGGCATCACCATGAATCCGGTGAATGGCTTCACGCCGGAAGGCTTGCCGAACATGATTTTGAGCAATATGCCAATTCAGTCGACGGTGCCTTCCCTCCAGGTAAAGCGGCCGGAGATTTATTTCGGACAGCTCACCAACAGCGATGTCTATGTAATGACGCGGCAGAAAGAATTCGATTATCCGCAGGGCGCCAGCAATAGCATGACCTCATATCAGGGCTCGGGCGGCATCGAACTTGGGTCATTCTTACGTCGCATTCTCATCGCGTTTGATCGCGACGATCTGACCAAGCTTCCCTTTAGCGACGACATCAACGAAAAGAGCCGTTTGTTGATGCGCCGTAACGTCTTCGAACGCGTCAAGACACTTGCTCCGTTCTTAACGTTCGACACCGATCCTTACATCGTGGTGGGAGACGATGGAAGGCTGTCCTGGATTCTCGATGCATTTACGACCTCTGACAACTATCCCTACTCGACTCATTACGGGCTCGGAAACGATCAGGTCAATTACACGCGGAACAGCGTGAAGATTGTCATTGACGCCTATAACGGCACGACCAGCTTTTACGTTTTCGATCCCAACGATCCCATCATCTCCGCCTATCGCAGCATTTTTCCTCAGCTATTCAAAGACGCATCAACCATGCCGCCCGATCTTCGCAATCACGTCCGCTATCCCGAATTACTCTTGCGGCTGCAGGCCGCCGCATACGGTCTCTATCACATGACCGACCCTGGAGTTTTTTATAACCGCGAAGATCTCTGGACCGTTGCATCAGAAGTCGGCATGACTTCGTCCGGTGATCAAGCCACGCAGCCGATGGATCCGAATTTCGTGTTGATGAAGTTGCCCGGCGAGTCGTCAACAGAATTCGTAGAGATCCTTCCCTTCACGCCTTCAAATCGCAATAACCTGATTGGCTGGATTGCTGGGCGCAGCGATGACTCACACTACGGCACATCCGTCGTGTACGACTTTCCCAAAACGCGCCTCGTCGATGGTCCACTCCAGGTCGAAGCGCGCATCGATCAGAATGCGCAGCTTTCCGGCCAGCTCACGTTATGGAACCAGCAAGGTTCCCATGTACGCCGCGGAACACTTCTGGTAATTCCTTGCGGCAAAGCTCTTATTTACGCGGAACCTATTTATCTTCAGGCCGAGCGTAGCCCCATGCCCGAACTGCGTCTGGTCGTGCTTGCACTTCAGGACCGGCTTGCATATGGTTCAACGTTCGAGGCCGCTCTCCGCTCGCTCTTCGGGGGCGAAGCATCAAGTCTTACCGCAGAATCAAACCCCGCACCACAGCCATCCAAGAGTGCTCCTGCTGCAAATCCATCCGCAACGTCAAACGACCTCGACACTCTCATCAAAGGTGCGGCAAAAGATCTGGAAGATTACCAGCGCCTGACTGCACAAGGGAAACTCGGAGAAGCAGGGCAAAAACTGGAGCAATTGAAGACCAAGCTTGATGCACTGAGTGCACGACAGAAATAGAGCATCCGAGACAAGCGGCTTTCGTCCTCAATATGGCTGCCGATCAGTGGCTCATCTCAGGTGATCGTCGAAATCTATTGACGATGAAATTTTCAGATGATAGAAATTGGCCTTGCGCAATCGATTGCGCAAGGCGTTGGGTTTAAGCCGCTTCGTGTCGGCCGTTAGAGTGTTTTGACGTATTGGTCGGATGAGTTTTCCATCCGAACGCAGTATGCGTGAGCAGTATCAAGACTTCTAGGGCATGCTTTACACAATTCGCTATGAGAACAGGAGAATTCTCTTGAAACGGGATGTGCACTGGCCCTCGATATCTCGGCGTCAAGTTCTGCAATCGTTAGCCGCAGCGGGTGGATGCGCAATCCTCCCTGCAAGGCTCCTCGCCACTGGATCGTGGCAACCGAAGAGCGGCGATGAGGCTTTTCTTGACGATCTGGAGCGCCAGGGTTGTCTCTTTTTCTGGGAGCAAGCGAGTGAAAAGACCGGGCAGGTCCTCGATCGCGCACGTAACGACCTCAAAGGCGGTCGAGACCCCCGACGGATGGCCAGCATTGCGGCAACCGGTTTCGGCTTGACTGCTCTCTGCATTGCCGACAAGCGCGGCTATCTTCCCCATGCGCAAATTGTGGAGCGGGTCAGAACTACGCTCGATTGGCACCTGAACAAATTCCCGGAAGTCCACGGCTTCTACTATCACTTCAGCGACATTGAAAGCGGCGAGCGCGTCAAAGGCGTTGAGCTCTCTTCCATCGACACTGCCCTGCTGCTATGCGGAATTCTCACCGTGCGCGCTTACTTTGAAGATCCGAAGATCAAGTCCCTCGCACGGCAGATTTACGAACGCGCTGACTGGCCATGGATGCTGAATGGCGGCAAAACATTCTCGATGGGTTGGCATCCGGATAAAGGCTTCCTCGACGCCCGCTGGGAACACTTCTGCGAGCTCATGATGATCTATCTGCTGGCCATCGGATCGCCCACGCACCCCGTGAGCGGCGAGTATTGGAAGAACTGGACGCGCCCGGTCATTCACTACAATGGACTGACTTTCATCAGCGGAGATGATCCCATCTTTACGCATCAGTACTCGCATGCGTGGTTTGATTTCCGCAACAAGCGGGATGACTATGCCAACTACTTCGATAACTCTGTAACCGCAACACGGGCCCATAAGGCGTTCTGCCTTTCGTATCCGAAGTGGTACAACGAGGAATACTGGGGAGTCTCCGCATCGGATTATCAAGGCGGCTACACGGCCTGGGGTGGTCCGCCACCGCAAGGCCCGCTCGATGGCACCGTTGTTCCCAATGCTTCCGCAGGCTCTCTTCCGTTCCTGCCTGTCGATTGCCTTTCCGTTCAGCGAGCTATGCGGGACAAATGGGGAAAGCTCGCATGGGGGCGCTACGGCTTTGTTGACGCATTCCATCCGGCGGCGAATTGGTATGACTCCGATGTGCTCGGCATCGATCAGGGAATTTCGGTACTAATGGCTGAGAATCTACGCACCGGGCTCGTGTGGAACACATTTATGCGTAATGCTGAAGCGACGGCCGCAATGCAGCGTGCCGGGTTTCACCCCGCTTAACCATGTAGTAATTTTTCGGGAGCAGACCTAAGTGGCGAAAGCACCAATCAGGCCGATCACGCTGAAAGAGCTCGCAGGCATGCTGGAGCTTTCGCAGTCCACGGTCTCCCGGATCATCAATGGAGAAGCGACAGCGCACCGCATCGCTGAGGAAACGCAGCAGCGTGTGCTCCATGCGGCCGCCCTGAACGGCTACATTGCGAACAACATGGCGCGCGGCCTTCGCCAGAAGCGTACCTATACGATCGGCGTACTTGTTCCTGAGATCAGCGAAGGTTATTCAACTACGGTCATCAGCGGCATCGAAGATGAGTTACTCAAGGATGGCTTCTTCTACTTTGTCGTGAGCCATCGCCATCGGGCAGATTTGCTGGAAGGCTATCCGCGCATGATGCTGGCTCGTTCCGTAGAAGGCATCATCGCGGTCGACTCACCCATGAACGAAGATTTGCCAGTACCGCTAGTATCGATTTCGGGGCACGATCGGCGCGACGGCGTCATCAACATCGAACTCGATCATGACCAGGCTGCCCATCTTGCCCTGGCACACTTGAAGGCACTGGGACATAAACACATCGCGTTCATTAAGGGCCAGGCCTTCAGTTCAGACACTGTTCTACGATGGCAAGCCATCGAACAGGCTGCATGCAATCTACACATCGAGATCGACCCGCGCCTGGTGTTTCAATTGCAGAGTCCTGAACCCGGCCCTGCTCCCGGACAGGAAGTCACGCGACAATTGCTGCTGTCGGCTCAGCCGTTCACTGCAATTTTTGCGTTCAACGATGTCACGGCAATAGGCGCCATCTCGGCCTTGCGCGAAGCGGGATTGCGCGTTCCCAGAGACATCTCAGTGCTCGGCTTCGACGACATCACGGCCGCTTCGATGCATCACCCTCCGCTGACGACCATTCATCAACCGCTGCGCAGCATGGGCCAGGTCGCGGCCAGCACATTGCTTTCTCTCATACGCAACGAAATTCCGCATCCACAACCCGAAGCGATTACGGTTTATCCTAGACTCGTGGTACGCAAGTCCACAGGACACTTGACTCCACACTTTGAATCGAACGATGAAGGCGCACAAACGCAGGCACCAGTCGCGGGCACAAATGAAGCAAGCACGTAAGTCTCGATCATCAAAGCCGCCAATCTCTATTCGGACTTCTTCTGCGCTACCGTAGCGCGCGTGGCGCCAGTGGAGATGCCTCCATCCACCAACAGGGTTTGTCCGGTAATGTAGCGGCTGGCTTCGGATGCAAGGAATACCACCGCACCATCGAGGTCATGCGGCAGTCCCGGTCGCTTCACGGGAATGCGGTCAGTCAAATAATCTACCCACTCTGGATCATCGTAGAGCACCTTGTTTTGTTCGGTCTTGAACCAGCCTGGCGCCAGGCAGTTCACTGTAACCCCGTGCGGTCCCCAGTCATCCGCGAGACTCATCGTAAGTTGACGTATTCCGCCTCGGCTCGCACAGTAGGGCGCAAGTCCAGCAAAGCCAAAGACACTTGTGACAGATCCGATGTTGATGATGCGCCCGTAATTGTGAGCGATCATTCCTTGCGCAATGGATTGCGCGACAAAGAAGCTGCCGCGCAGATTGGTGTCGAGCACCAGGTTCCAGTCATCCCAGGAAACTTCAAGTGCCGGCTTGCGCACGTTGCAGCCGGCATTATTCACCAGAATATGAATCTGCCCAAATGCCGACTCAGCTTCAACAGCCATCCGCTTGATGCTTGCTTGATCGCGCACATCCAATTCAAGGCAGACACAGCGGCGGCCCAGACCTCGAATCTCCGCTTCGAATTGACTCA
Source organism: Telmatobacter sp. DSM 110680 (assembly GCF_039994875.1). GTDB lineage: Bacteria > Acidobacteriota > Terriglobia > Terriglobales > Acidobacteriaceae > Telmatobacter. Next base: position 5,612,474 of record NZ_CP121196.1, read on the forward strand.
AGGTTTCGCGACGTCTGCTGGTCAGAACAAGATCGGCCCCCGCTTTGGCGAGAGCACGCGCGAAGTATTGACCGAGGCCGCGGCTGGTGCCCGTCACAATCGCAACCTGCCCGGTGAGATCAAACAGCGAATCGGTCATTGCGCAGCCTCGTCAACGCCCTTCGTCGATGGGAGTCAGAACAACCTTCATCAAATTGGGCTCCTGCGCATGTAGACGCTCGAACCATTGTGGACCTTCTTCTAGCGCAGCAACGGCAGTGATCATCGGCCGAACATGAATGCGGCCGGTGGAGATGAGTTCGATAGCCTGCGGATATTCACCCGCCGAAGCTGCCGTTCCCTGGATTCTGATCTGCCGCGATACCACCTTCTGAAGGGGGATCATAACTTCTGGCTCGATGTTTCCAATCAACGTTACCGTTCCGCCCTTGCGCACGCTATCGATCGATTCCGCAACAGTCTTGGCTCGTCCCACGGCGTCAAAAACCGCGTCCGCGCCAACGCCGCCTGTCCGCTGCAGAATGGCCTCAGCAATCTCTCCGCCCGTTCCGCGAAGAGCCTCATCAGCGCCGAGTAATTCGCCGAGTGTGAGCCGCGTTTCATCGATGTCGGCGATCAGGACGCGACCCACGCCTGTCGCACGCAACGCCTGCATGGTAAGCAGTCCAATCATTCCCGCGCCCACTACCAGCACGGTGTCGCCCTTTTTCACTCCGCTTACCTTCACGGCATGCAGCGCCACGGAGGTGGCCTCCAGCATTGCCGCCTCGGGAAAAGACATCTTGCTGGGCAGACGGTAGAGGATTCGCTCGGGAACCGCGATGTATTCGGCGAATGCACCGTCGCGCCGATACTCCCCGCAGGAGACGCCAATGACCTCGCGGCGATCGCAGAGATTCACTTCGCCTCGGCGACAATACACGCATTGTCCGCAGTAAACCGTGGAGTCAAAGGTGACCCGATCGCCAAGTTTATAACTGGTGACACCGGCGCCTACGGCAACGATTATGCCGGCCGCCTCATGCCCCATTACCAGTGGAGGAATTCGCCGTCCCGAAGATCCGTCGTACCCATGCACATCGCTTCCGCAGATGCCGCACGCCTCCACCCGCACCAGCACTTCCTGTTGACTCGGCTCTGGTCGCGGCATTTCCTCGATGACAAACTGTCCGTATTCCTTGAGCAGCAAAGATTTCATTAAAAAATGTCGACTCTCAGTTGCAAGTTGATGCGGAAATCTCCCAGCACCTGCAGTGATTCTATCCGCTGCAACGCCCCGCGTAGCACACACTTCTTTCCGCGGCACCCAAACACGCTCCCCACGGCACCGTAAAAGCAGGCTGGCCTTCCCATGGGGAAGGCCAGCCTGCCGAACCGAGGATGAAACTAGTTCACGGTCACAGTGAAGGTTGTCGTCGCCGTAGTCTTGGCTGCGTCGCTGCCCGTTGCATTGACGGTGAACACATACTTGCCTGAGGCTGTTCCAGGATCGCTGGTTCCACCACCGCCGCCGCTCGATCCGCCTCCACCTCCACAAGCTGCAAGGCTGCCGAGGGTCATGATCAGCAGAAACACTCCCAGCATCGCTCTCCAACTACGCCGCCGTGCCGGAATTCCGAAGAATACCATCAGGGCAAGAATGGCGCTTGAGCCAGCGTAAGCCGCACCTGGAAATGCCGGCCGCTTCAACGCTGCCGTTGTCGCTGCCGCAGTGCTTACCGTTGCTGTTCCACTCCCACTCGATCCAAACGCGGTAGAAGACACCGTGCATTTCGGAGTGTCTGCAGCCGAGTTTGACGGACTCCCTGCATTGAGAGTGCAGGTGCCCAGGGTCACGTTTGCAGAATAGTTGTTGGTAGTTGTCCAGGTAATCGTCGAGGCAGCCGGACTGCCGCGATTGATGCTCGCGGGCGTCGTCGCTGCAAGAGTGTAGGTGGACTGCGTCACTGTAACGGTCGCAGTTCCTGTCGCCGTTGAAAAGCTGCTATCTCCGTTGTAGGTAACGGTCAGTGTGTCTGTCCCAGCGCTAAGGCTGTTGGCAGGAACGGAAATTGTGGCGCTGCCGGATACAAGCGACTGCGCGGAAGAAGTGTAGCCTCCTCCCGACAAAGTCACCGTACCGGTTGGTGTTCCGCCTGCCCCCGCCACCGCTGCCGTCACATTCAGGCTCTGACCCGAGTTGATGCTAGCCGCAGCAGGTGTAACCGTCACCGTGGGAGCGAGCAAAGGAGTTACCGTTACCGTGGTAGTTCCATTTGCTGACGCATAGGTCGCGTCTCCGCTATAGCTGGCCTTGATTGTGTCTGTGCCGACCGCGAGCAATCCTGGCGAGAGATTGAAAGTGACGCTTCCGCTCGAAAGGCTCTTGGTTGCCGATGCAAAGGTTCCGCTGGTCAACACCACTGTTCCGGTGGGCGTGCCGCTTGCACCCGTGACAGTTACAGTGACGGCTGTGCCCTGGGCAGCCGTGAAGGTGGAAGGAACTGCTACAACCCCTACAGAAGCGGTTGCCGTGCCCGTGGATGATGCGGCAAACGAATTCACCACGTTGGCCACATTCAAGGTTCCCAGACCCGTTGCCCCGTCATACCCAACGGCGCCGCTGTACCCGCTGACAACTCCAACCGTGTCTCCACCGGTAGAGACCGTGCAGTTTGGCGATCCGGCTGCACACGGCATCGCATTAGTTCCGGTATCGATATCGTTGAAGTAGCAACTGCTCGACCCAGCAGTCACTGTCTCGGCTGAGCAGCTTGAATAGGTTTGCTTCCCCGCCAATGTGTAAAGTGCTGAATTTGGATTGCCTTGCGCCGATCCCGCCTTTTGATTGATCAGCGCCATCACGCCCGCCATCGCGGGAGAGCCGACCGACGTGCCACCAAATTCTTCGCCTGTTGGTTCGGTAGTCGACGATGCTGATGTGTCACACGTGCCGTTGTCAGAAACGCAGATAATGTAAGCGCTCCCAAAAAGTCCAGCTCCGGCAAAAAATGATACGTCCGGAATATCGCGCTTGTTGTCGTTGGGAATGCCGGTTACGCCGCTTTGCCAACTCGGCTTCGCATAGCCGCCTGTGCAGCTTCCAATTGTTGACCCATCGCTGCTGGTGCAGTTGCTCGCGCCTCCGCTGCCTCCAGCTGTATCAACCAGCCACGAAACATCGATACCCGACAGGGCCTTCAACTGTGCCCAGTTCTTTTCTACGAGATTGCAGGATGACTCCGCATTCGTTGGAGACGATACCGTCACTCCGTGATTGTTGAGGTAGGTTGCAATCGATTGCGTATACGACAACAGAAGTGGATTTGTACACGAATCATTCCATGGCGTCTCGGGTACATATCCTGCCGCCGTCGATCCGTTCGAAGAATTTGTCGTGTTCCAGTAAGGCGCTGCGCTAGAACCCCAGTTGAAGTCCGTTCCGCCTACCGCCGTATCGTATGCGCTTGATGCAATTCCACTCACCGTCAGCCCATAGGTCCCCGGGTAAGGCGTGCCCGCCGAATCGCCACCCTGATCGCACGAAGGCGAGCCCGAATCTCCTGCCGCCACAAAAACTGCGATTCCTGCCGTTGCGGCACTTTGCCAAAGGTTATTGTATGCAGTGTTTCCGCTCGTTCCTTCAAAAAGCTCGCACAGACCGTAGCTCACGTTGATAATTGACGCAGTCTTGTTGTTAATGACGTATTGCGCTGAGTCGTAAATCGCATCATTGCCGGTTACTTGTTGGGTCACCACCAGGTCGATGGTCGCGCGCTTTGCCACCGCGCCAGACCACTCCACGTCCAGCGCATTCTCAATCTGATCATCGAGCGTGCATTGTGCCGAAGATGAGGTTGATGTGCACACGCCAGGGTCCGCTCCGTTATGAATGGTATTGAAGGCCCCGCCGCCCGACAGACCAAACGTGCTGCGGAACTGCGACACATCCCCTGACTTCACGTCGCTTCTTCCTGCAATCGCGATCGTCTGTCCAGTGCCATCAATCGGCGTGGCGGCATTCCACAAGGGAAGAATGTTGTAGATGGTTGCGAAATCGTAGGGAGCAACGTCCTCGATCGGACCGTTTGAGCTTGTGAATCCTATGTCCGTGCGCGGCCTGCTCACGTTCGAGCTAACCTCGCCTATCCGTTCCCATCTGCCCGTCTCCCGGTTGAGCTTGACTGCCGCTCCGGCCCGATGCAATGGTCGCGGAATGAAATCGTGCAGCGCTTTGGGTCCCAGAACAACCGATTCCAACGCCATCGGAATCTGCGGATCGCGCATGTTGGAGATGTGCGGAACACCCTTGACCAGCAGATTATGGATCTCGGTGTGGAACGCATCCTGCACCTGTGCGGCGCTGCCGCTGAACCGGATCGTCATGCGATCCTTCGAAACTTCGTCAACCGAAAAGCCATGGCCGGTCAGCCAGGAAGAAACAGTAGTGATGTCGGTCAAGGCCGGACCAAACTTTTCGCCCACCTCCGACGGCTCGAGCCAACGGTGATAATTCGGCGAGGTCGGGTCGTATTGGCTTGCCACGAATGCGTCGAAGGCTGCCTGTTGCTCCGGGCTGCGTTGCAAGACCAGGATCATGCCCGTCATGGGCAGATTTGCGCTCACCAGGCCGCGATCGTTCGCGGCGATAGCAGGTGGAGGTGTATTGCCCTTCAAAGTCACCAGTTGACTTTCATTCACTTTCTCAGTGATCAGCGGTTTCGAAGCTGTGTTCTGTGCAACCGATGAGACACCAATAACCAAGAGCGGCGTGAGGCAGAGACAAGCCAACTTATTCAGGGGACGCATATTCCTGAGGGAACCTTTCTCGGGGGAATTTCCCCGACGAGGCGATACGTTTTACGACGGGCCCAGCAGTTGAAACCGGGGGTAAAACTGCTCTAAACGACAAAGGGGCGCTGTTTGGCTGGAATTGTATCTTTTATGCAGCTTCACGCAATACCACTATTTCCCGTTACTAACGGGTTACTCCCTGTTGCGGACTGGAGCTATCCATTAGTGTGCATCCGCCCGATCGTATCTAGCCGCCCATTCCGATATGCCACGTTCTCTTCACGCTGGCGCGGGATGTCGTAGAATGAGGCCGCTTCCGGAATACGCTTACATACGCCGGGAATCACGGTCGACTGAGCGCTTCTGGAAAATCCGAATTCGTTTTCAGGGATGGATCGAGATGACGCCTTTTCTTCGCACCTGTGTTCTTTCCTTCGCACTTCCGGCCGTTGTGGCAAGCTTGGTAGTCATGAGCGCTCAAGCCCAGGCTGCAACCGAGATTGGCGGACAGAAGATCGTCACCCTTACACGCACCGCAACCAGCAAGACCAAGCCGGAACTTACCAGTGTCACCGTCATGCCGGGGCGCGGCATGGAACTGCTCCAGATCACAGCCAATTTTCCCGGCAAGGGAAACGTCGATGTCCTGGCCTCTCCCGACGCGGCTGGTGCAAAAAAAATGCTCGACCAAGATGACAACGCTAACGGCGATCTCGCCTATCGCCTGGGATCAGCGTTCCTGGTCCCCTACCCCAACCGCATTCGCGGCAAACTATCCGCCGATGGCAAGACCCTCACTACCCAGTGGCAGGGCCACACCATCACCCTGCCCGCAAACAACATCGGCAAACTTTCCGGCGCAGAACGGCACGCCATGCACGGTCTCATCCTGAAGGCGCACACCGATGACGTATCGGAGAAGACCATACCCGGCGGCAAGCAAGTCACGGGCGTAATTCACGCCGGCAACTTTGGCGGTCATTGGCTATCAAAAACCGATCTCGACTTCACCATTACCCTCACCGCTGATGCGGTCGACGCCGTCGTCGTGGCGCACAACGTCGGCAGCGAGGCCGAGCCGATGGCGATCGGATGGCATCCGTACTTCAACCTCCCATCCGGGAACCGCACCCAGGCTCGGTTGCACGTTCCCGCCTCCATGCTGGCCAAAGTCGACGGCTATGACAACGTCTTCCCCACCGGCAAACTCGAGCCCGTCAGCGGACAATGGGATCTCCGCGCTGAAGGCGGCAAGGCGCTTGATAAAAATTTCTATGACGACAACTGGAGCCACCTCGACTGGAAAAATGGCGTGGTGACCGTAACGCTCACCGATCCCGCTGCGAAATATGGCGTCAAGATCGAAGGGGTCTCTCCGGAGATCAAGACCATCCAGGCCTACGCTCCGCCGGACAAGAACTTTGTCGCCATCGAAGATCAATTCAACTTCGCCGACCCGTTCAGCAAGGCATGGGGAACTATGGATACAGGCATGGTCACGCTGAAGCCCGGCCAGAGCACCAAGTGGCATGTCCGCATCAAGGTGTTCGTACCGTAGTTGAGTGACAATCAAAGTGAGCGCCCGGGTCTCTCAACCCGGGCGTTTCAACATTTCCCGGTAGTGTCGCTAAGAATCTGCGCCGCTCGAAATTGCCGCCAAGTTGAACGAAACGTCACGCAAAAACGTCTTCAAAACAGCTCTGCTTTTGCGAACACCTTCATCACCTGTATGGACACAAATCCACCACCGCCCCCCACCGGACAGACACACCCTTCAACCAACCCCCTTGCGGAGAGCCCTCATCTCATCGACTATCTTTTGGCGGAGGCACTCGCTCTCAACGCCTCTGACGTCATTCTGGTCAACGGATCTGCTCCGACCCTACGCATCAACGGCGCACTCAAAGCTCTCCCAGGCGGCGAGGTATCAGCCGACGATATCTGGATTTTGTTAACTCCGCTACTTTCCCCTGGGAGGCTCGAGGAGCTGAATCGCGACAGGTGCCTTGATTTTTGTTTCGAACGCGGAACCGCCGGAAGATTTCGCGCCAACGTCCACTTCCAGCGCGGCACCATCGCAGCCTCAATCCGGCTCCTGCCCAGCCAGATCCCAACCCTTGAGTCATTGCATCTTCCACAGTCGCTCGCTTCCCTTGCTGAGCGACGACAGGGACTGATACTGCTCACGGGCGCCACCGGCTGTGGCAAGACCTCTACTATGGCGGCCTTAATCAATGCCATCAACAGCAGCCGCCACGATCACATCATCACAATCGAAGACCCCATCGAATTCCAGCAACCAAATCAGCTCTCCCTTGTGGAACAGATCGAAGTCGGGTCCGATACGCCCGGATTTGCACAGGCAGTCCGAGCCGTCCTGCGACAGGATCCCGACGTCATACTTATCGGCGAGATGCGCGACAGCGAAACGATGGCCGCTGCATTGACCGCGGCCGAAACGGGGCACCTCGTGCTCACCTCGCTTCACACCAACGACGCGGCCCAAACCGTCTCGCGTATCCTCGACATCTTTCCGGCTGGCTTTCAATCCCAGATGCGACGGCAGCTCTCTCTCGCACTGCTGGCCGTCATTCATCAGCGACTCTTACCCGCAATCAACGGAATCGATCGCTATCCGGCAGTTGAGATCCTGATGGCATCAAGCGGCATCCGCAACCTGATTCGTCGAGGAGACGACCATCAACTCCGAGCCAACATTGAAACAGGCCGCTCCGAAGGCATGCAGACCATGGAACAGTCGCTGGCTGAACTTGTTCGAAATCAGCGCATCTCTCGCGACACGGCCTTCGCCCATACCAGTCACCCAGAAGATCTCCGCCGCCACCTCGGCGAATAAGCGAATCCACAACCAGCCGTCTCTACAAACTAATCGCCCAACCTGCTCAGTTTCACGCTGCGTCCCGTCTTCGCCGACTCGCGCGCCGCATCCAGAATCTGCATCACGATTACGTTGGTATCGAGAGCAGTCAAATCGCCTTTGGGCACAAGTTCGCCGCGCAGCACCGCGGACAGATACGCAAGCGAATCGCGCTCGCGTCCCGGCAGAGATGGAGCCGTAGTCATCTGCTCTTCAGAATCGTGCTCGTGACGGATACGCACCTTATCCGCAGCCACCGTAATCGCGTACCCCGTTGCTCCGTAAACTTCCATATCCTTCCGCGCGAAAGGCCATATCCACGATCCCTGGATCACCGCCTGCGCTCGTGGGTATTGAAGAACGATCGTCGCGTCGTCATCGACGTTCGGATAAATCTGCGGCTTGTCGTGGTTGACCACGGCGGTAACTGTCAATGGTGTTTCGCCGTGCATCAGCCAGGTCATGAGGTCGACGCCATAACACCCGAAGTCGTATAGCGCGCCCGCACCGTTCTGTTGCGGATCGGTGAGCCACTTCAGAAACTCGGGCTGCACGTTGATCTCCTTCGGTCCCTGGTGCCCGTCATGTACGACGACGCGACGAATCTCGCCGATGTGCCCCTCGCGCACTTCATCGTAAGCAGCCCGGTTGCTCGCGTACCAGGTCGTTTCGTAGTTCACCAACACCTGAATTTTGTGCTCCTGGGCCACTTTGCGAATCGCCAGCGCGTCATCGAGCGAAATCGTGAGGGGCTTCTCCACCATCGCCGAAACTCCGTACTGTGCGGCAATCTCGATAGCGTGGCGATGTTCGCCAATCGAGGTGTAAACCAGCACCGCATCTGGGTGGGTTCGCTCAATCATGTTGGCTTCGCTCTTGTAGAAGAGCGAATCTTGCAGCGAAAACATCTTGCCGTATTTCTGGCATAGAGCGGTGTCGGCATCCGCGATGCCTACCAGTTGCACGTCAGAGTGCTTCGGCAACTGTCCCAGAAAGCCCACGACATGCCCGTGCTCGAGGCCCACGATCGCAACCTTCAGCGGCTGCTGCCCCTGTTCGGCTCTCCCATTGGAAACAAACAAACTCAACAACGTCACCATCATTCCTGAGATGAACAAACGCAGACGACGAGAACTTAGAGCGGACACCATGTTTATCGCTTCCTCCTGCGGCCATGATTCTACAGGTACCGACCTTTGGTATCGGGCGGACCGACACGCAAGAGCAAACATAAGCTCCGTTGCTTGATTCTTCGAAAAAACCCGTAAACCGGCGGCGACTAAAATCCGTCAATTTCAGCATGGGGACGGCACCAGTACTCTTTCGATGCCCATGCTGCGGGCACAGGACACTCGAGTCGCCGAGCACGCTGGCTTTGTGTCCGGTCTGCTGGTGGGAGGACGACGGTCAGGAGGATGCTGATGCCTCCGAAGTCCGGAACACCGTGAACGGCGAGCTAAGCCTCAATGATGCCCGAATGCACTATTCCCAGTGCGGCGCCGCCCACCCCAGGTTTTTGCCCTATGTGCGGAAACCAGAGGTGTCTGAGCAGTAACGTGACTTCCCCGGTGCGGAAGACCTCCCGCCAGGTCCCCCCGGTTTGACCGCCTCCGCAAACCCTCTTACCATGAAACGAGGCAATCCCCTCGCCTCACGACGCTGTTACCCCTCTGGCGACAGCCCGCTGTAGCAGTAAGATTTGGCGCCTGTCGCGCCCGGAAGGCAAAACGTTGAGCACCGCTGACACTCTAGAAACGAATCCTACCTCGGATACTCCCGAGGAAGCACACGGCCACGAAGGCCACGATCACGATCATTCCCACGAGCAAGAGCCCCACGAGCATCAGCACGGGCCGGTTCTGAATCCAGAATGCACCCGCGAATTGGTACTGGACGTTCCCGCCGAAGAAGTCTCCAAGGCCTTCCGCACTGTTACCCGGAACTATCAGAAGTACGCAAAGCTTCCTGGTTTCCGGCCCGGTAAGGTTCCCGAGGCTGTCGTTCGGCGCCGCTTCGCTAATGAGATTCGGAAGGAAGTCATTGACGGCATTCTCCCGGAGCGCTTCAGCAATGGCGTCCGCGAACTCGGCATCCGCCCGGTTGGCCAGCCGCAGGTTACAGAGTTGACCGTGGAAGAAGGTCAGCCATTACACGTCAAGGCCGTCTTCGAATTCCTGCCGGACTTCTCCATCGAAGGCTACGAACAGGTTGTCGTGGATAAGCCATCCGTGGAGGTAACGGACGAAGAGTTTGCTCACGAGATAGCCCAGCTGCAGGATTCGCGCGCCGTGGTTGAGCCGGTGGAAGAAGATCGCCCCATTGTCGATGGCGACTGGGCAGAGATTTCCTACAACGGCAGGGTGTCGGATGATGCCGAGGCCGCGCCGATCAAGGGGGAAGATTCCCTCGTTGAAGTTGGCGGTAAGGATACCGTAGAGGCATTCACCCAGGTGCTTCGCGGAGCCAAGCCCGGGCAGGAGCTTCAGGCTGAAGTCATCTATCCGGCGGATTATCCAGAAGCCAAGCTGCAGGGTAAGACTGTCGCCTACGATGTTACGGTCAAGGCGATCAAGAAGCGGACCCTTCCAGAGCTGAATGACGAGTTCGCCAAAGAGTTGGGAAATTACGAAAGTTTGGACGATCTGCAGTCGCGTGTCCGCGAACACATGGCCAGCCGCAAGCGCCGTAGCCTTGAAGCCGAAACCAAGGACCGCCTATTTGCTGCGATGGTCGAAAAATACCAGTTCCCGGTTCCCGAAAGCCTTGTACAAGACCAGATTGACGCCCGCCTCGAGCGAGGCCTTCGCGCCCTCGCCGCCCAGGGGATGAACCCGGAGCAGATGCGGAAGCTGGATTTCAGCCGTTTGCGCGGCGCTCAGCGGGATTCTGCTTTAGCCGAGGTGAAAGCTAACATCCTGATGGACCGGATTGCTGAGAAAGAAGGGGTTACGGTCAGCGATGAGGAACTGGACAGGGAGTTACAGTTGGCTGCACTTCAGTCACGCGAACCGTACGAAACCCTCCGCCAGCGTTTGACTGACGACGGCGGGCTAGCTAGAATCCGTGAACAATTGAAGAGGGAAAAAACCGCAAGTCTGCTTTACGAAAGATTGCCTGCGTAGCTGTGGAGTTGGCCAAAACGCTGTAAGGAACGGTATTTGCACCACACCGGACCCTGCGGCCATCAAATAAGGACGGGGCATACCCCGGTGGCGGGGCTTACCCCCGCGAGGGACAAAACTCGAATGGCATTAGTTCCCATGGTGGTTGAGCAGACGAGTCGCGGCGAGCGCGCCTACGACATCTATTCCCGTCTGCTTCGCGATAACATCATTTTCCTCGGCACGCCGATCGATGATCAGGTAGCCAATCTCATCGTTGCTCAAATGTTGTTTCTCTCCGGCGAAGACCCAGAGAAAGACGTCCAGCTCTACATCAATTCACCGGGCGGTTCCATTACCGCCGGGTTAGCTATCTATGACACGATGCAGTTCATACGGAACAACGTTGTGACATACTGCATTGGTCAGGCAGCCAGCATGGGAGCATTCCTGCTGCTTGCCGGGACAAAGGGCAAGCGGTTCGCATTGCCGAATTCGCGCATCCTGATCCACCAGCCATCTATGGGGGGGCTGAGCGGTCAGGCAACAGACATCGATATTCATGCCCGTGAGATCCTTCGCATTCGAGAAATCACCAACAACTTGATGGCGAAGCACACGGGCCAGCCGCTCGACCGGATTGAACGCGACGTAGAACGTGACTTCATCATGAATTCGTATCAAGCAAAGGAATACGGAATCATCGATGAAATTATCGACCGGCCGCGCACGTAGCTGCCGCGCAACTGTAAGCGGAATCAAATTTCGAGAGGCCAAGGGGAGTAAAAAATGAAAACGCGCACGGGACCTGAAGAAGCGCTGCGGTGCTCGTTCTGCCACAAATCGCAGGACGCTGTAGCGAAGTTGATCTCGTCGCCCAGCGACTACCCGAGAGCATACATATGCGATGAGTGTGTCGCTGTTTGTAACTCCATCCTTGAAGACGATCGAGGCGATGCCGCACATCCGGCGACCGCCGCAGGCCATCTGCCCAAGCCACAGGAAGTGAAAAGCTTCCTCGACGACTATGTAATCGGGCAGGATCAGACCAAGAAGAAGCTGGCTGTCGCTGTTTACAACCACTACAAGCGCGTGCAGATGAACCGCATGCGCAATAACGAAGTAGAGTTGGCCAAGTCGAACATCCTGCTTGTCGGGCCAACCGGTTCCGGCAAAACGCTGCTGGCGCACACCCTGGCCAAGATGCTCGATGTACCGTTTGCAATCGTGGATGCGACCACTCTTACCGAAGCTGGATACGTCGGCGAAGACGTCGAGAACATCATCCTCAAGTTGCTGCAAGCAGCGGACGGAGATGTGACGCGTGCGCAACAAGGCATCATCTACATCGACGAGATCGACAAGATTGGTCGCAAGGACGAAAATCCTTCGATTACCCGCGACGTCTCCGGAGAAGGCGTGCAGCAGGCTCTACTGAAGATTCTCGAAGGCACGGTTGCGAATGTTCCGCCACAGGGTGGACGCAAACATCCACACCAGGAATTCACCGCCGTCGACACTACGAACATTCTGTTCATTTGTGGCGGCGCGTTTGTGGGCCTGGAGCGGGTGGTGGGCCGGCGCATCGGCAAGAAGGCGCTCGGCTTCAAGGCTGTAGATGCCGAGTCGGATGCGGCGACAACGCGTTCGCATCGCGATACGGAGTTGCTACGTAAGACCGAGCCACAGGATCTCATCAAGTATGGTCTGATTCCTGAGTTCGTCGGCCGTCTGCCTGTAATGGGCATTCTGGATGAACTGGATGAAATTGCGCTGGTTGAAATCCTCACCAAGCCGCGCAACGCGATCGTGAAGCAGTATCAGCGACTGCTTGAATACGAGAATGTTCGTCTGCACTTCACTCCGGATGCCATTGGCGCGATTGCACGCGAGGCCTTGGCTCGCAAGGTTGGAGCGCGCGGTCTGCGTATGATCCTGGAAGAGCTGATGCTCGACCTGATGTACCACCTGCCCAGCAACAAGAAGGTGCGCGATCTCGAAATCACCAAGGACATGGTCGAGCGCCGTGATCTTTCGCTGTGCCTGCTTGAGAAGGCCGGCTAAATCTGGATACAACCCAGTTTTATATACTCAAAGGTCACATCACCTCGTGGATGTGGCCTTTGATTCTGTGGGCGTTTGGTTTGCCTTTCTCCGACGAATCCGCTGTACAATCCCAACAAGGCGCGATGGATCGCTTGAGTCCTGTGGCTTGGTCGCGCGTCTAAACACATGGTGCTTTTATGACTGCTTCGAAGGAAAAGAACGAGCCGCGCAAACTTCCCATGATGCCCATTCGGGACATGGTGATTTTCCCCTACATGATGACTCCGTTTGTCGTCGGCCGTCTTTCAAGCGTTCGTGCGCTTGAAGAAGCGCTCAATGGGGACCGCAAGATTTTTCTCGCCACGCAACACGATGCTTCAATTGATGAACCGAAGGCCAAGGAGATCTTCCAGGTCGGTTCCATCTGCAACATCGTCCAAAGCGTAAAAATGCCGGACGGCAATATCAAGGTTCTCGTTGAAGGCGTAGAGCGAGCCAAGTCGGTTGAAGTGAATGATCGCGACGGATTCTTTGTCGCCACTGTCCGGACCGGCAAAACCGATTTTGAAATGACACCTGCCGTTGAACAACTGATGCAGCGTGTCACGTCGCTGTTCGAGCAATACGTAAAGCTGCAACAGTCCTTGAACTACGAGACCATTATCGCCACCGTGCGCATGGATGAGCCCGCAAAGCTCTCCGACACAATTGCTGCCAACCTCCAGATGGGCATCGAGGAGAAGCAGGAGCTTCTTGGAATCTTTGATCCAGCGGCTCGCCTTGCACGCATCGCCGACGTACTCGATATCGAGATTGAAAAGCTCGACCTTGACCGCAACATCCAATCGCGAGTAAAGCGGCAGATGGAGCGTGCGCAGAAAGAGTATTACCTCAACGAAAAGATCAAGGCCATTCAGAAGGAATTAGGCCGCGGCGAGAAGAGCGAGTTCGACGAACTTCGCAAGAAGATTGAAGCCGCCGGAATGCCAAAGGAAACGCTCGAGAAAGCAATTCAGGAGCTCAAAAAGCTCGAAGCCATGCCGCCAATGTCGGCTGAATCGACTGTGAGTCGGAACTACATTGACTGGCTCCTCGCAGTGCCGTGGAAGAAAAAGTCCAAGGAAACACGTTCCATCGACTTCGCTGAAAAGGTTCTCAACGAAGACCACTATGGGTTGGAAAAGATCAAGGAGCGCATCCTCGAGTTTCTTGCCGTGCGTCAGCTCGTCAAGAATCCAAAGGGATCGATCCTCTGCTTCGTTGGACCTCCGGGCGTAGGCAAAACTTCTCTCGGCATGTCGATCGCCAAGGCCACGGGACGCAAATTTGTGCGGCTCTCTCTGGGCGGCGTTCGCGACGAAGCCGAAATTCGCGGCCATCGTCGCACCTACATCGGCGCATTGCCCGGCCAGATCATCCAGCACATGAAGCGCGCTGGCACAAAGAATCCTGTCTTCTTGCTCGATGAAGTAGACAAGATGGCCTCTGATTTCCGCGGCGATCCGGCATCGGCGCTGCTTGAGGTGCTTGATCCGGAGCAGAACACCACCTTCCAGGATCATTACCTCGACGTGGATTATGACTTGTCGCAGGTCCTTTTCGTTGCCACCGCCAATGTTCTCCACACTGTTCCGGCTCCGCTGCAGGATCGCATGGAAGTGCTACGCCTTCAGGGGTACACCGAGCAGGAGAAGCTCGAAATCGCCAAGCAATACCTGGTGAAGAAGCAACGCGAACAAACCGGCCTCAACGAAAAGAACGTCGTCTTCACTGATGACGCGATTCTCGAGATTATCCGCAAGTACACACGGGAAGCGGGCGTGCGTAACCTCGAGCGCGAAATCGGCAACGTGTGCCGCAAGGTTGCACGTCGCGTGGTGAAGAAGGGCGCAAAGCACAAGGAAGAAGTTACCGGCGAAAGCATCAGCGAGTTTCTCGGCGTGGCTCGTTTCCGCGATTCGGAAGTGCACGAGAAGAGCGAAGTGGGTCTGGTTACCGGCCTTGCATGGACTGAAGTGGGCGGCAGCATTCTTACCACCGAAGTGACGGTGCTCGATGGTAAAGGCAAGCTCACCATTACCGGACAACTCGGCGATGTCATGCAGGAATCTGCACAGGCCGCACTTGCCTACATTCGAGGTCGCGCGCAGGCTCTGGGTCTCAGCCGCGAGTTCTATCGCAACGTCGACCTGCACCTGCATGTGCCTGAAGGCGCGATTCCGAAGGATGGCCCATCTGCCGGCATCACCATGGCGACTGCGCTGGCAAGCGCACTGGCCAAGATTCCCGTGCGACGCGATATCGCGATGACGGGCGAGATCACGCTGCGTGGAAAAGTGCTGCCGATCGGCGGATTGAAGGAGAAGCTCCTGGCTGCACTGCGTGCAGGAATCTTTGAAACCATCCTGCCTAAAGCCAACGAAAAAGATGTCGCCGAATTGCCTGACAACATCAAGAACTCAATGAAGCTGCATTTTGTAGACACGATGGATGAAGTGTTGGCCCTGGCTCTTGAGAGTCCGCTGCCTTCATTGGTGTCGTCTGAGGCCGCAGAGGTTCTGACAGCAGTCCCGCCCGCCGAAGTAGTGAGCGGACAGGTTGCTCGTCAATAGCGGTCGCAATAGGACAGTCCCACTAACCGAGCACCGAAAGGGGAAGGCCAAGCGCCTTCCCTTTTCATTTTCTTACTTCTGCATGTCCTGCAGGGCATGAACCCACGCGTTCATCACGTCGTCAAAGGTGAAGCCGCTTTCGACCTTGCAATTCGAGAAAGCATCATCCTTTTTGCCGCATTCGGCGACTCTCTCGCCTTTCTCGTTATAGAGTGTGAGGCCATTAGGGCCTTTAGGGATTTTGATCAGCGCTGGGTGCGTGGCAGGAGGCTCCGCAAAGTTGACGGTATGGACAAGCGGCCCATTGGCAGACGCCGCCAATAGGCAGATGGCAACGAGTGTGTGCACGTTGGCTCCCCAAGAAGTTGTGAATGTGAAGACAGTATAGGGCAGGTCTTGCTAAGAGTGGATTGCCTTTCTGTGGTCACTCGTCACAGCACATTACTTTACGCATGGTCCGGTTAAACCGGATGAGTACGAGACACGCAGAGCATCGCTACGGGCATGATCCTGTATCCTCAAGAAAATGCGAGACTCGCACGTTGAGAGCGAGAGACAGAGATATGAATGCCGCTGCTGCGCTATAACCCCCAATTCCTGCTGTCAGCCCTCGATGCCGCTCAATTCCCTGCTCCGACGGTGCCGGAGATCGCATTCCTGGGGCGTTCCAATGTTGGCAAATCGAGCCTGCTTAATTCGCTTGTCGGAGAAAAGGCTGCGAAAGTGTCGCAGACACCGGGTCGTACACGCGCCATCAACTTTTTTGCGCTGCTTGATCCGCGACAGCAGCCAAAGTTGATTTTTGCCGATCTTCCCGGTTACGGCTATGCGAAAATCTCGAAATCCATCTCAGCTGAGTGGCCGAAATTTATCGACCCGTATCTCGCGGAGCGTACGACGCTGAAGCTATGCATCTGCCTCGTGGATTCCAATGTTCCTCCGCAGCCCAATGACGGAAAGCTTATCGACTGGATGCGTCATGTTGGACGCGAATTTCTGGTCGTAGCTACGAAGACTGATCGTCTCAGTGGCAACGCGCGCACACGCAACCTTCTCGCGATCAAGAATGCATTCGATTTAGAGGAAGTGCTGCCCGTATCTTCAAAAACCGGGGCAGGTGTCAAAGAACTCTGGAATCGCATCGAGGCAGCCGGATCCGAAAAGTGACTCTAGGCCGCTCCAGCGGGTGACAACCAAAACATCTTCGTCTCACCGCCGATACTCAAACTTCCCGACACTTCAGTTCCGATGACACGACCTCGTATCGCAGCCTCGAATCCTTCTACAATCCGTGCTGCCAACTCCGGCTCGCAACAGAGCGCGCGCTGTCCTTGCGCGCCGCGTCCGCAATAGCGCGGAGCCAGGCGAATCCATCGGTGAACGTACGAGTCGAGGCGAAGGCATTCGAGTGCGATCGCATCGAGATTCGCCATCCAGCGACCGGCCCCCTGCGCAACTCGCCATTCCAGACATGCCTGATTACTATCTTGCTCCGGCAGTTGAATCTCATGAGCATCGAATCCGAATTTTGGTAGGACGCGATGTTCATTCGGCAGGCCTGCGAAAACCAGATCCGGAAGCACGCCACGCTCCAACATCTCGCGTTCAACGGCAGAAGGCGCGAGTCCGACGCAAACCGCTACGGTAGCTCTCTTGCGGATCTCGTTCTTTAAAATTCGCAGTGCTTCGTCGAGCGAAGTGACCACGAAATCGACCGTACCATCGCGAATGGCCTGTTTCTGTGCTGCCAGATCGGCGGTGGCGGCGAGGGTGGCGCAGCCGGATACGTTTCCGGCAATCACCATCGCGGATCCGTGGGCATCCAGTTCTCCAACGTACAGAAGGCTACCGCCAAAATTAGGTTCGGTTTCCGATCGCTCCGCTTGAGGATTCAGGGCGGTCCGCGTCAACGCGCGGTAGAAGTTATAAGCCTCAAGCGGCACGGAGTTTGTGGATGCTGAGGCGAAATCGGATGACAAGAATGTTTCTCCACGTACTCGATGTCCGGGAAGATATCGTGCATCAATCCATCGTACGTTCTTTCAAGTTCTTCTCACGCACGAACAGGATCAACTCGCCTGGCGCCGCCGTGGTTTTGAACTTTTCGTTAACCTTGGCTTTGGCACACCCATTGGCCGCGACAAAACCTTTCGACGCGATCTCCGGTACGCGATACCATACGTCACCGAAGGTATTCTTCTCAGCATCGCAGTTCACGTACAATTCCATGGAATTCTGGTAGGCGAGGTGCAAAGCCACCACTTCCGTATCCGCCGGAATGGTCAACTCGGCCGTGCCGTCATCATTCTGCTTGACCCAATCGGGATGCAGCATGGTCAGGTGGTCGACGCGTACCTGGAAGCCCGTCGGCATGACCGGATGTCCCGACTTGCCATCGAATACTTTGATGATGATGGTCTTGGTAGGTTCGGCACAGTACGAAGTGCCAAGCAGAACGGAACACAGAAGCAACACCGAGCCAATCGTTCTCCGAGCCATTCTTATCCTCTCGCGCTCACCACGTGGAGTAGGGCTGCCCGTCAGATCCAGTCTCCTGCGAACCGGAATGCACATCGTCGATTCCCGGGTCGGTCTGATCCAGGGTATGCAATGAGTCACTCACGTCTGTAACCCATGATTCGCGGGATTCAGTCATAGGATCTTTGGGGATGACCTTGAGATACCCATCCTGCACCAGGTCATCGAGCGCTTGAGGCGCTTTCTGTTTGTCCATGGTGTAGGAGTCGATGGCGGAACGCATAACGCGCAAGTCTTCCTTGAGCACCGCTTCCCGCGCAGACTTAATCGCAGCATTGAAACTCGGAATGGCAAGCGTCGTCAGGATGCCAATGATCATCATGACGATCATCAACTCCATCAGCGTGAAGCCCGATTCCTGTTTTCTAGTGCTGCGCATCTGTACCTCTATTCTCCTACATTCCCATCTTTTGATCGTGGTTAATATTTCTGTGCCTGTTACCCCTTGCTTTGCGATTCCGCGGCGCAAGCAATTCCGAGATATCCGAACAAACGGTTTACCAGTCGGAGTATTTGGTCCCATCGAGGGCCGTACCGGTGGACTTGGAATACACATCGAATACACTCTGCCCGCCGTAGGAATCGGACTTGGGATCATCCTGCATGGAATGCAATCCCCATTCAGCTTTCCCTGTCATGGGATCAACGGGGATGCGACGAAGGAACTTAACCTTCTTGCCCTGGATGTCGACTCCGTTGACCAGCGTCTCAAGATCGGGGGGATAATTCTGGCTGTCCACCTTGGTCTGAATAGCTCCCTTGTCCGCTGCGTCCTTGTAGTGGTCGATGGCGTCGCGCATCTCCCACAGGTCGCGGTGGAGTTCGCGTTCCCTGTCCCGTTGGACCTTGAACCTTGCAATGGGGATAGCTGCGGAAGCAAGGATCGACAGGATCGCCACGGTGACGATCAGTTCGACCAGTGTCAGGCCGCGCTCCGAATGTTTCCGGACTGGCCGCATCCCGCTTGGCCGCTTAGCCCTCATCTGTTCGACACTCCTACTGCACAACGATTGTGGCTTGCGAGGTTTGAGCCTGCAAAGGCTTGCCCGCGCTTGTCGTTGCTCCGGCGCGCGTGATACTTACGTCGCTTTGGCCTTTGGCCGTCGCCTGAAATGTTAAGACGCAGACGACGCCCGCTCCGCTCACACCAGGCGCTCCCGGGGGACGCGAAACGTTCAGAGTGAGGTTGCCCGGACCATCGTCCCGATGGGCCATCGAAACGACTTGGCCGTCGCGATTCAATAAGTCCCCATCGCCAACGTTCACCAGATTCAGCTTCGATGGATCGTATTGAACCTGCAATGGCACGGAAGAAACATCTGTTCCGCCGGTTAGGACCACGGGAACCTGGAATGTGGTTCCACTTATCACCGTTCCAGGCGAGTTCAACATCAGGTTGACCTTGCCGGCAGGGGCTTGGTTGGCAGAATCCGGAGGCGGGCTTGAGGATGCCGCGGCACGGTTAACGTCAGCTGCCGCTCCATTCGCATTGGCAGCTGCGCGCATTTGCGCAAGCGCCGCAGGTGCTGCTGCTTCCGCGCTCGGCCCCGGCAAGGCGCCTGGACTTGTACCCCTGGCCGCCGGCGGCATTGCCGAAGGCTGCGAGGCTGCTGCGGACGTATGGCGCAATTCAACTGACTGCGTGCCCGGGCCTGTATCTACTCTCTGCAAGTTTGCCGGAGTCAGATCCTGCGAGCGCACCACGTGCGGCACGACCAGGAATACGATCTCGTCGTCCTGACGAATCTTGTCTCTCGAGCCGAAGAGATAGCGCAGGATTGGAATCTGGCTGAGTCCCGGAATGCCGCTCCAGTTGTCCTGGATCTGCTGCTCCTGAATGCCGCCCAGAATGTTGGCTTCGCCTTCGCGCAAGCGGATGGTTTGCTCGGCGACGCGCTGGCTCAGAATCGGCTCCGTGACGCCACTGATGGTGACCGAACCGCTCTGCGCCGTTACTTCGATCTTGATCTTGAGTGTGACGTCACGATTGAAATGAACGGTCGGCGTCACATCAATGTTCACGCCAACGTCCTGATATTGGAATTGTGTATTCACCAGCGAACTGACCAGCGCGGTTGCAGCGCCTGTCTGATACGACCCCGTGGCAATCGGAATCTTCGATCCGATCTTCATCGACGCCTTCTGCTGATCCGCGGCGCGAATGCGCGGGTTCTGCAGAATTCTTGTGTTGTTGTCTGTTAACAGGGCGTTGGCCGTTGCCGTGCCGACGGTGACCGCAAAGTCGTTCGAGTTCAAATGCGCCAGGTTATAGAGCGTCGGATTATTCGAGGTCGACGTTGGGGTGCAATTTGTGCTGCCGGTAGGGCAGGTTGTCGTTGAACTGCTAGTCGTGGGAGGTTGAATCGCCACGCTCGCGCTGGAAGGCCAGGAGATACCTAGATTGCGCTCCCAGTTTTTGCTGACTTCGAGTACTGCGATATCGACCACAACTTCGGGCCGCGCCTTGTCCAGATCATTGACGAGCTTTTGCGCAAGCAGCAGTTCATCGGGCGTCGCACGCATCACGATTGCGTTTTGGCTGGCTACGCCGTATACCTTCGCATTCGGCATCACGTTGCGCAGTGCTGTCTGCACATCGTTTAGATCGTTCTGTTGCCAGGCATTGGATAAGTAGAACGTCTGCACGGCCTGCTCATCCAGCTCGGCGCGCTTAGAGCGAGTATTCTGCGCCACGAAGATGGTGTTTTGCGTGATCGGATGCCAGAAAGTTCCCGAGAGCGTTCCAACGATGCGCAATGCGTCGAGCAGCGAAACGTTGTTGAGATCGACTTGAATTCGTTTCGAAATGTAATCGGGATCGAAGAGAACATTGATGCCCGCCTCTTTGCCGATCGCCTGGTACACGACTTTCGAATCCTCCGACATGTGCAGTATCAGAGGATCGTTGGTCATTGGCGTCAGTTGCGCGGGAGACCCGATGGAGCCAATCTCTTCTTCGTTACGCGAACTCATGGGATTGCCACTGTCGACTGCGGGCTGCTGGCCGTGGCGCGTACGAATTCTGGCGATTTCCTGTTGAGCAGCTTCGTTGCTCGGGTCAATTTCATTGGCGCGCAGCAGTTCCACCAGCGCACCCTGTTCATCCCCAGAAGCCATCAGATTGCGGCCCTTGGTCACATGCATCGATGCATCGGTAAATCGAACGCGATAGTAGGCCGTGCGAAACACCTCATTTTTGGGTGCCATCGAATAGGCCTTCTGGAAATTCTGATAAGCAGCATCAAAGTCGTCGCGCGCCTCCGCAGCCTGACCTCTCTTGTAATAGGTGTTCGGAGATTGGGCGAGGACACTGGCCGAGCCCATGCTAAGAAAAGCAAAGACTCCGGCTACGACAATCCAAAGTCGGATTCGCGAAAAGACGGATATGAAGGGCGCCGGAGATTGTACGCGGCTTTTCATCGGACTCCCAAGCGTACGAAAGGACTGGCCTTCTGCGTCAAATCCGCAGGGGTCGACCATGGCCCTTTCGACGCTAGCATTTACATAACTTCCGATATCGGTGGTTCCTACCAAAACGATGCCCCATTCTAGCAAAGCCCCACTGCAATATGGGGGTTAGCGTTGCGATGCTACGATGAAAGTCTAAGGGAATTTTCCCCATGCCGCGCCAAACCAGCCACACTATCGTACCGCCTGACCGCCCCGGACCGGAGAAAAAGGCTGTGCCCCGCGATCCGGTCGCCTCGGGGGAGCGCGATGCTGCCCATAACCGGGTCGCCAGCCATAATTACTTTCTGCTCGATAAATTCGAAGCCGGAGTAGCCCTCCGCGGGACTGAGGTCAAATCGATTCGCGAAGGAAAGGCGAATCTCAAGGACTCCTACGGCCTCATCAAGGACGGCGAAGCCTTTCTCCTCAACCTGCATATCGGTCCCTACTCCCACGGCAATACCGCGAACCACGACGAAACGCGTACCCGTAAGCTGCTGATGCACAAGGAAGAGGTTCGTCGGCTCATGGCAAAGACGCAGATCAAGGGGCATACGCTCATCCCCACCCGCCTTTACTTCAGGAACGGACGAGTAAAGTGCGAATTGGCCGTCGCCAAAGGCAAACAGGACTGGGACAAGCGCGAGACCGAAAAGCGCCGCGAAGCCGACCGTGATGCCCGCGCAGCCATCAACGCCAGCAAACACAAGATGGGGCGATAGAGCCTTCATCACACAAATAAACAGATAGAGGAATAATGCAAACCCAACTGTCTTTTACGAATCTTGCTGCAATCGAGACCGAACTCCTGGCCGTTTTGGCCACAGATACCCAGACCGCCAAAGGCCCGGATGCCAAGCCGCAGCCGGTTCTCCTCACCAGCGACGAGAAGGTACGGGCTGCGGCGGCGGCCGTGCTGGCAAGCGGCGAATACAAGGCCGGCTCTAATGAAACTATCCTGCTCCATGCCCCCGCTGGACTTGCCGCGAAGCGCCTGTTGATTGTGGGACTAGGCAAGAAGGCCAAAGCAACGGTGCACGCCGTGCGCAATGCCGCTGGAACCGCTGTCCGCTACTCCAAGCCTCGCGCGATTCGTGAGCTGGTATTTACGCTTCCCGAAGCAACGACAGACCTGGGCTTGACCCTGCCTCCCGGCGCCTCGGCCCGTGCAGCCGCCGAAGGCGCGTTCGTAGGCGACTTCGACCCCGACACCTACCGCAGCGAGCGCAAAGATGTAAGCGTGCATTCGTTTACCCTCGCCGCGCGGGCAGGATCGGAACAAGCGGCGATTCAGACGGCCTTCAACGAAGGCTCCATCATTGGCGAGAGCCAGAACTTCGCCCGCTCCCTGGTCAACGAGCCGGGAAACAAGCTGACCCCCACCGTTCTCGGAGAGCGTGCTGCCCAGATGGCATCGGAAACCGGACTGAAGGCGGAAGTCTTCTCGACCGACAAACTCCATGAACTGAAGATGGGGGCCTTCTGGAGCGTCTCCCAGGGCTCGGAGGAGCCACCGGCGCTGATCGTCATGAAGTACGAGCCCGAGGGCGTCACCGATGGCCCCGTGCTCGGCCTCGTCGGTAAGGGCATCACCTTCGACACTGGCGGAATCTCCATCAAGCCCGCCGACAACATGGAGAAGATGAAGTACGACATGGCCGGAGGAGCCGCCATGATCGGCGCCATGCGCGCCATCGCCCTGCTCAAACCCAAGGTCCGCGTCATCGGCATTGTCTGCGCAGCCGAGAATATGCCCGACGGCAAAGCACAGAAGCCGGGCGACGTGCAGACAGCCATGTCCGGCAAGACCATCGAGATCATCAATACCGACGCTGAGGGGCGTCTCGTCCTCGCCGATGGCATCACCTATGCACGCAGCCTTGGCGTGACGCAACTGATTGACGCCGCCACCTTAACCGGGGCATGTGTCGTCGCACTGGGCATGATCAATGCCGGCGCATTTTCGAACGACGATGAGACCATCGAGAGATTTCAGACGGCCCTTACAACGTCAGGCGAGAAGTTCTGGCGCTTGCCGCTCGGTGATGAATACTACGACCAGATCCGCAGCGACATCGGGGACATCAAAAACACCGGGGGCCGTTGGGGCGGGGCCATCACGGCGGCAGAATTCCTCCATGCCTTCGCCGAGGACACTCCCTGGATTCACCTCGACATCGCAGGCCTGGCCTGGATCGAAGACAACAAACCCTTCATCGCCAAAGGACCAAGCGGCGTTGCCGTGCGTTCGATTCTGGAATGGGTGCGCAGCTATGCCAATTAGCTGCACTCCTCGGAATTAGTGCAACGCGGGACGGGAACGCACCAGCGTTCGATGGCGACGCATCAGCAATACAAGCGCGCGGCGAATGTAGATGGCAAGCAGTGGCATCGCGATCGCTCCAGCGAGACCCCATACGATCAGCGCGTGCCACTCCCACTGCCAGATGTCGCGAAACAGCCGCAGGGGATGATGGCTCAGATGCTCGATCTGATGCCGGTTTAGCGGCACTCGTGCCGTGTGAAACAGATGTACGCCCAGTTCAATGAACGGAAGGAACAGAAGCAGGTGGAGTGGCGACGCAGATTGCGCTCCGATCTGCGATGCGACCTGATTCAGACCAAATGTCCATGCCAGCATGACAACCAGAAACGTCGTGATCCCCACCGACGGATTGATTCCAACGATGATTCCCATTGCCAGGCTCCACGCCAGACGTCGGGGCGTGATTCCCCCGCGCAATAGCCGCAACAGCGGCCGCAATATCCTGCAACGGATGAACTCGCGGATGGACTGGGGTACAAGCACTTCGAATGGCACCTGGGGGTAGAATTTGGTGCGAATTTTCCCCTCACAAAGTGGGATGCGCCTTCATGAATGGCAGTTTGAAATAACCAAACGAGGGCGAGCATGAAAAGCCCGCATCTAACGATTGAGATTGGCGAGCAACCCCAAAACATATCCAGCACCGTGGGTAGGACAACTCGTTCTCGCCTGCAGGAAGTGCCAAAAGAAGCTGAAGGGCAACCAAGACTTGCGTGCGCTTGCAAGGCTGAAGAAGACAATCAAGCGCTACAACCGGAAACATCCCGACGGACCGCTGCATGTAATCAACGTCGCGTGTATGGATTTGTGTCCCAAGGATGGAGTGACAGTATGCTGCCCGGCGCGCGGCTCGGGCCGTTTGTCAATTCTGCGCAGCAAAGACGATCTTGACCGGCTCTCATGACCGCAAGATGATTTTGCCCGAAAATCCACGCGTGTCTACAGTTCCGAATCGCAGCCTCCGGCAAGACTGGCGGCGCGGGCTGTCTACACGCCGACGATATTCCCGTCATCATCTACATCGATTGACATCGCGCGGGGATGGCTGGGCAGACCCGGCATCAGCATCATGTTTCCTGAAACCGCGACCACGAATCCCGCACCTGCTGAAAGGGACACATCATTTATATTCAACGTCCATCCAGTTGGCGCACCCATGCGCTTGGGGTCGTCCGTGAGCGAGTATTGCGTCTTGGCAATGCAGACTGGCAGCTTTCCGAATCCCCAGGCTGCATAGCGTTCGAGTTTCTCGCGCGCTGCGGCGCTGATAACGACACCGTCGGCACCGTAAACCTGAATCGCAACTTTCAGGATCTTCACGTCAAGCGCATCTTCAAGCCCATAAACGGGCTGAATCTCCGGCGCAGGATTGATTCCAATCGCGGAAACGACCTTATGTGCCAACTCGGCGGCCCCATCGCCTCCCTTGGTAAACGCTTCGACCAGTGCACAAGGCACTCCATGCAGAGAGCATTCGGTGGCGATCATCTCAAGATCTTCAGGCGTATCGGATGGGAAGCGGTTGATGGCGACAACCAGCGGCACGCCATAAGCACGCAGCGTCTTGATGTGATGCGCAAGATTGGCGAACCCCGCCACAAGCTTTCCCTCGCCTTGCGCACGCAAACTCTGCGCCGTAACCACGAGAACTGTAGCCGCCGGTTGAATACCGGACGAACGCATCACGATGTCAAAATACTTTTCCGCGCCAAGATCCGCCGCAAATCCGCACTCGTTCACAACGTATTCGGCCAGCCGCACGCCCATCTTGTGCGCGAGGATGCTGGAGGTTCCGTGCGCTATGTTTCCGAATGGGCCCGTATGTACGAGCGCCGGAGTGCCCTCGGTGGTCTGCACGAGGTTGGGCTTGATGGCGTCGTCGAGCAGCGCCAGCATGGCGCCGGTTGCGCCAAGATCCGCCGCCGTAACGGGGAGCCCTTTTCGCGATGGCCCCACGACGATAGAGTCGATGCGATGCCGCAAATCGGCGCGGCTCGAAGCCAGCGCCATAATGGCCATAATCTCCGACGCAGCAGTAATCACAAAGCCGGTCTGGCGGTTGGCTCCGTCGCCCTTGGATCCAACGCTCACCGTTACGTGCCGCAGAGCACGGTCGTTCATATCCAGTGCGCGCGGCCAGGTGATCTGGTCGGGATCGAGATCAAGCGCGTTGCCGAAGAACAGATGCGAATCGATCATCGCAGCCAGCAAATTATGCGCGGCTGTAATGGCATGAAAATCGCCATGAAAATGCAAATTGATCTTCTGGCTCGGTTCCACCTGCGACAGACCGCCGCCCGCCGCTCCACCCTTCATCCCGAACACCGGTCCCAGTGAAGGCTCACGCGAGGTAAGAATCGACTTGCATCCGATCCGCTCGAGTCCTTGCGCGAGGCCAATCGACACAACCGTCTTTCCCTCGCCGGATGTTGTCGGCGTGGTTGCCGTTACGACAATCAACTTGCCGCGCACCGGGAACGCTGGGTTGTCGAGAAGGTCGAGCTTGAGCTTCGCGCCATAGACGCCTATGGGCTCGTACTCGGCCGGAAGCAGCGAAAGTTTTTTGGCGATCTGGTCGATGGGAAGGAGCATATTTGTTTGCAAAACGGTGTTATTCATAAACCTGCCTTACATACCTGACCGTCGAGCAATATACTCCCCCGGCCTGAAGGACTGCTTGTGACGCAGGCTACATGAGTGTTACCGACGTCCTACATGGCCTCCGGGCTTTCGATGCCTAGCCAGTCGAGCACCGTAACGAGTTCGTGCAAAGTGATGGCGGCCGTTGCCAGCAGGAACATCCGTCGCTCCGGATCCAACTCCGTCAGCACATGATGCTTGTGGTAGAAGTTGTTGAATTCCTGCGCCAGTTGGAAGGCGTGCTTCGCGAGGTAAGCAGGCTCTGAGGTGGCAATGCACTGCTCGAGCACCGACGAACGCCGTCCTGCCCGCAGCCACAAAGACCAGATGTCGTCTCCAGTCTCGCCCATCAAAAACGCGCCCGGATCGGAACCGGCGAATTCGCGTAAAACAGCTTCCGGCGTAATGGACCCCTTGCGGAAGATATTGCGTGCGCGGACCACGGCGTACTGAATATAAGGTCCGGTTTCCCCCTCGAAACTGAGCGCGTCTTTGAAGTCAAAAGCAATTACCGAATTTCGGGTGAACTTCAGCATGAAGTAGCGGAGGGCGCCGATTGCGATTTGCTCCGCAATTACCTGCCGTTCCTGATCATCGCGTGAAGTCTGGCGTGTATCGACTTCAAAGCGCGTCGCCGCAATCAGCTTGTCGATCAGGTCATCGGCCTTGACGCCGAATCCTTTGCGGCCGCTCACCTCGATGTAAGGCCGCTCGCGGTCTTCTTCGGCCACCTCATAACCAAGTTCTGCGGCGCAGCGCGGTGTCAACGCCACCATCTCGTAGCCGAAGTGGGTGTAGTGGTCAGCTTGTTCGGTATATCCCATGCCTCGCAACGCCAGGATCACGTTGGCCTGAGGATCGGCCTGACGCGAATCAATCACGTTGTAGATAGCCTGAGCGCCACCGAACTGCGGATGCGGCTCTTCGCCCTTCTCCGTCGAGATCCAGCATTCGTGACTCGGATAAGTGAAGAACTTACGATACCCAAAATCGCGTCCCAGTAGCCCGAATTTCCAAAGATGGTAGGCAATGTCCTTGCCGACGTAGGTCACGGTTCCGTTGGAACGAACGATAACCTTTGCATCTTCGTCGACGACCTTGGGGCCCTCGTCCGTTTTTGCAGGCTCACTCGGAGAGATGGTCCTCGACATCACCCAGCAGCCTTTGTTCTTGCCTTCGTTCTCGAAATACAGCACACCCTTCTGCTTCAACTGCTCGAAGGCGAGTGCCCAGAAATTGAGGTGCAGTATCTCGCTTTCGCGCGGCAAAAAGTCGTATTCGATACCCAGCCGCAGCATGGTTTCGAGATGCCGCCTCAGTACCGCAGTTGAAATCAGATCGGCGACCGCAGCCGTCTCATTGCCGCCCTGTTCAATCTCATGCAGGGTTGCGTAACGAAGCTTCTTGCGCTCCTCGTTCTCTTCATTCGTGCCGTTGGTGTACCACTGCGAAGTGCGCGCATAGAGATCCCAGCAGTAGAAGTCGACACGCTGAAAGTGCAATTCCATGTCATCGATCAGTGCGCGAACTTCTGCCAGCGATTTCTTTTCGAGGTGCAGGAAACCAACCACCACGTCCGCAACCTGCACGCCCGTGTTATCGATGTAGTTCTGCACCGCGACTTGCCGCCCCGCGGCGCGCAGAAGCCTTACAAACGTGTCGCCGAGAATTGCGTTGCGCAGGTGGCCGATGTGGGCAGCTTTGTTGGGATTGATGCTGGTGTGCTCGACCAGGGCGTGGATGTCGGAGTGTGCAGGCTTGGAGTCTTCGCCGCTCGTCATCATGCGAACTGCAACCACGCGATCGAGATGAGCATTGATGTATCCGGCGCCCGCAATGTCGAAGGACGCGAAGCCACGCGGCGTACCCAGTTCCGTCACAATCTCCTGCGCAATTACCTTGGGCGCCTTGCGCAGCTTGCGAGCCAGTTCAAAGGCAATCGGAGTGGCCAGTTCGCCAAACTTCAGATCCGGCGGCGTCTCCAGCGGAATGTTTTCGACCGTCAGGTCGTATTTGGCTTTGAGCACATCGCGCAGATGCGACTCAAGCCGGTTTTTCAGTTCCTGATACACGGGTGAGTGCCTCGGAAATCCTTGATTTACAAGGCTGATTCTAACAGACGTTATACTTGCCAATGCTTGATCCAAGAACGTCAGTAACGCGACAAAAGACACCTGTTCGAGGTCGGCATTTCAGCTGGAATATACGTGAATTCGGAGTTTGCCGAGTGCGTGCCCCTCGACTGAAGCGCGATACAGCATCGCAGCGGTGCCACTTTGCGCGAGATCCATCCATGACATCTCGACGTTTCCAAACATAGCCCCGCGGTACTGGCGATTCGCGTGATTCCAGATGCCGCTCAGGGAAAAGCTGGGCAGTCTGCATGCCGTAAGATGAAGTGGACGCTGCTTCTGGAAGCCTTTGAGTCTTCAACCAGAAAAAGCCCACGGATTCCATGGCCAAGACCGACCCCAGCTCATCCCGTTTCTACATCACAACGCCCATTTATTACGTGAATGCGCGTCCGCACCTGGGGCACGCGTATTCAACCATCGTGTGTGACGCGATTGCGCGACGCAAGCGGGCCATGGGCATCGATACATGGTTTCTGACCGGGACTGATGAACATGGGCAGAAGATCGAGCGCTCCGCCAAGCTGGCCGGATGCACCCCGCAGGACTTCGCTGACAAAATCGCCTCCGAATTCCGCGCCCAGTGGGACCGCCTCGGCCTCACCTACGATGACTTCATCCGAACAACCGAGCCCCGCCACAAGCGCGGCGTGCAGAAGCTTTTTGCCACCCTCCGCGATCGCGGTTTTATCTACAAGGGCTCGTACACCGGACAATACTGCGTATCCGATGAAGCGTGGGTTGACGTGCCACCCGGCGCGCCCTGCCCCGATTGCGGTCGCATCACCGAAACCGTCAGCGAGGAAAATTACTTCTTCAAGCTTTCCGCTTTCGAGCGCAAGCTGCTTGAGTTTTACGACGAGAACCCCGGATTCATGCAGCCGGAATCGACCCGCCGCGAAGTCATCTCATTCGTACGCAGCGGCCTTAAAGATCTTTCGATCAGCCGCAGCAGCTTTACTTGGGGTATCCCCGTTCCGGGCGACGAAAAACACGTGGTCTACGTGTGGCTCGATGCGCTGGCCAACTACATCACGGCGCTTGGGTACGGCTCGGATGATCCCGCCGACCAGGCACGCTTCGCGAAATTCTGGCCCGCCGACATTCACCTCATCGGCAAAGAGATCAGTCGGTTTCACTGTGTCTACTGGCCCGCATTTCTGATGGCCGCTGGGCTGCCAACGCCGCGTTCTGTAAAAGCCAACGGCTGGCTGCTTTTCGATCAAGGCAAGATGTCGAAATCGCGCGGTAACATCGTGCGCGCCGACACCGTGCGCGAAGTACTGGGCGCGGATGCCTTGCGCTACTTCCTGCTGCGCGAGATTCCCTTCGGCCAGGACGGCAGTTTTACATTCGACGCCCTTGTCCAGCGCTACAACGGCGACCTTGCCAACGGCTACGGTAACCTTGTCAGCCGAGTGGTCAACATGGTTCACAAGTACTTCGGTGGAGTGGTGCCGGAAACAGGTGCGGAGACGCAAGCTGAGTCGTCCCTGCGAGAAAGCACGATTCGCACGACCGCCGCGTTTGCTCCGCTCTTTGAAGGACTCGACTTTTCTGAGGCGCTGAAAACACTGTGGGCGCTGGTTGCCGAGACGGATGGGTACCTTACCGCCAACGCTCCCTGGAAGCGTCCGGCCGACCGTTCTGAAGGCGATCACGCGGCGCTGCAGGCCCGTGTGCTGGCCACTGCTGCCGAGGCGATTCGCGTAATCACGGCGTTGGTCTATCCCATCCTCCCAGATGCGGCATCCAAGGTGTGGCAGCAGCTTGGGCAGGGCGAAATTGCTGACGCTGCGAAACAAGCATTTCTCACCAACCTCGCGTGGGGCGGACTGAAAGCCGGTACACACTTCGGCGAGCCCGCACCACTCTTTCCCCGCGCTGAAAAGGACGCAGTCACCCGTATGCAGAATTTGGAAGACGAGAACAACAAGAATGCTATAGAGGCTGCGAGCAACCAGGAGAGTGCCGAGAAGACTGCTCCTGAAGCTCCCACGTCCGCTCTGGGTGTAAATCCTCATCCCGGGCAGCAGCCGCCAGCCGATTCGGTGAAGTCCGCTCCATCGGCTACTTCGGTGCAATCACCATCGAGCACCGAAGACGGTCCCGCAGGCACAGCCGCCACCACCGCTCCGAGCAATCCGGAAAAACCGGTCGCGACTGCCCACGTGCATACAGTGCCAGCAGAGTTATCCAGCAGTCGGCTTTCTTCAACACCTGCCGAAGCCCCTGCCAACCAGCCTTTACATTCGAAGGAAACCCAGGACCCTTCCGGGGCGCCGACACAGCCGGCGCAAACAAACCCCACGGTGATCAGCATTGATGACTTCGCCAAGGTGGAGCTGCGGGTAGCCCAAATACTGGTCGCCGAGAGAATTCCCAAGGCCGACAAACTACTGCGGCTGGAAGTCGATCTGGGCTATGAAAAGCGCCAGATCCTCGCCGGGATCGCGCAATACTATGAGCCGGAAAAGCTGATTGGCCGCAAGATTGTAATCGTCGCCAACCTGGCTCCACGGAAGATGCGCGGCCTGGAGTCGAATGGGATGCTGCTGGCAGCGTCGCTGCCCACGGATGGTGCGCCCGTGCTGGCAGGATTTCTCGAAGACGTACCACTTGGTGCGCGGCTAAAGTAGAAAATTGAATTGCAGAACGAGTGATGGTGCGTTGAGCAAATCACCTCGAAATTACAGGAGGTCTCTGCTTGCTGATCGACTCCCACGCCCACCTCGATAGCCCTCGCTACGCAGAGGACCGCGATGTCATGCTGCGCCATGCTGCCGAAGCAGGCGTAGGCGCGGTTTTGTCGATTGGCATTGGCGAAGGCCCGGGCGAGATGCACCAAGCAATGGATATCTGCCGGGAGTTCAATGGCAAGCCGGGCATGCCCCTTCTCTACGCCAGCGCCGGAATCTATCCTCACAATGCTGCCGAAGCCGATGACGCGGCGCAGGCCAAGCTCGATGACCTCCTCTCTCAACCTGAAGTCATCGCATGCGGCGAGATTGGTCTCGATTACTATCACGAAGGCGCGGCTCATCCTGTTCAACGCGAAGGGCTTATCTGCCAGCTAAAGATTGCTGCCGCACGCAAGCGCCCCATCCTCATCCACTGCCGACCGAAAGACGGTGCGACCGACGCATGGGATCACCTCTTCGAAGTGCTCGACGAACACTGGGCATCAACCGGCCTCGGTGGTGTAATGCACTGTTTCGGCGGGGGTTGGGAGCAGGCGCGACGCTCGCTTGATCTCGGGTTTCTCATCTCCTTCGCGGGGAATCTTACCTACCCCAAAGCACAGCCCTTACGCGACGTTGCCGCGCGCGTTCCACTCGATGGAGTGCTCGTCGAGACTGATGCGCCGTGGCTCGCTCCTAGTGCGCTCCGGGGCAAGCGGAACGAGCCCGCATTTGTGACGCAGACTGCACAGACAATGGCGGAAATTCACCAGATTTCGGCCGACGATATGGCGACAGCAACGACCAAAAACTTCGCTCGATTGTTCAACCTTCCGCTCGGCGTGGGAAACTGATAGAGTTGCACCGCCAAGAGCGAACCTCCAGCAACCCAGGCATTTGAAGGAACTGAATTTATGGCCCAGGAAAATTCATTCGATATCGTCAGCAAAGTCGACATTCAGGAAGTGCGCAACGCTATCGATCAGGCAATGAAAGAGATCCGCCAGCGCTTCGATTTGAAAGACAGCCACTCCGAGATCAACCTTGAAGGTGCCGACACCATTCAGATGGCTTCTGCGAACGAGTACAAACTCGAAGCCATCAAAGAAATTCTCGGACAGAAACTCGTGAAACGTGGTGTCTCGCTGAAAAACCTTACCCACGGTAAGGTTGAGCCAGCCATGGGCCAGAGCGTGCGCCAGAAGATCACGCTGCAGCAGGGGATCCCTACTGAAAAGGCCAAGGAAATTGTGCGTATCGTCAAGGACTCAAAAAAGAAGGTGCAGGCGAGCATTCAAGGCGATAGTGTGAGAATATCGGGCAAAGACCGAGACGATCTTCAGGCCATCATCGCCGCATTGCGGGGCAAGGACCTCGGTGTGGAACTGACCTTCACGAACTACCGCACGAACTGATACGCGAGATTCGGAGACCATTGAGCACTCTGGCAATAGCGACGGCTAAAGAGGTTTTCGAACTGCTGCGAGAAGACCTCGTAGCGATCGAGCAGGAGTTGGGGCGTGACGCGGCCTCCAGTGTCAGCACCATCACCGAAATTGCAGAGTACCTGCGCGAGGGCGGCGGCAAACGCATTCGTCCTTCCCTGCTGCTTCTGGCCGCGCATCTGCTGGACTACCAGGGACCGAGCGCCATCCGCCTCGGCGCAGTTGTCGAGATGGTCCACACCGCAACGCTGGTGCACGACGACATCATCGACGGCGCATCCATTCGCCGCGGACGCCCATCGCCCAACACTACCTGGGGCAACGAAAAATGCGTTCTCGCCGGCGACTGGCTCTACATGCAGGCTTTCAAGGTTGCGCTCGAAGAGAAGAATCTGCGCGTTCTCGATCTTCTCATCAACCTGACGCAGCAGATGGTCGAAGGCGAATTGCTGCAGATTCAAAAGCTGGGCAAAGCCGTATCTGAAGCCGAGTACTACGACCTGATCTTCCGCAAAACAGCTTGCTTGTTTTCAACCTCCATGCGCCTCGGTGCGGTGCTGGCGGGCTCGACGGAAGCGCAGGAAGAAAAACTGGCAGCGTACGGGCGCGCCGTTGGCCTGTCTTTCCAAATTGTCGATGACGTTCTCGATCTAACTGCGACTGAAGAAGTGCTGGGTAAGCCTGTAGCCAGTGATCTGCGTGAAGGAAAGACGACGCTCGCCGTCATCCACGCATTCGATCACGGTACCGCGCGCGAACGCCAAACCATTCAGCGCGTCCTCGACGATCGCAGCTTTGAGTATGTGAGCCGCGAACAAATCCGCGAAATCCTGCGCCGCAACGGATCAGTCGAATATGCAATGGCCGCTGCGGATCGCTACGCGGAGCAATCGCGTCAGGCGCTTGCTTCCCTCCCCGATTCGGATTTCAAACGTGCGTTGCTCTGGGTTCCGGACTTCGTTGTGGCGCGCGACAAATAAAAGTAATCAAAAACCCTTGCTTAAGCCTCAATCCCCGGAGGTGAGCCTTGCCCGAAGAAGCCAAGGAAGTCTGGAAGCAGGTTGATCAGTATTTTGTCGATGCTTTGATCGCTCCCAGTGAAAGATTCGACTTCGCGCTCGAAGTAAATCGCAAAGCCGAACTCCCTGCAATCGATGTGACCTCGCTCCAGGGAAAATTTCTTGAAGTACTCGTTCGTGGGACCTCATCGAAGCGCATTCTCGAAATCGGTACGCTGGGCGGGTACAGCACCCTGTGGCTCGCCCGCGCGATTCCAGACGACGGCATCGTCATGACCCTCGAACTGGAACCGCACCATGCACAAATCGCAAAGCAGAATCTTGAAGCCGCCGGTTTTGCAGATCGAATTGACCTGCGCATCGGTCCCGCTGCTGACACCCTTGCAGCCCTGGTCAAAGAACACGCTGCCGCGTTCGACTTCATCTTCATCGATGCTGATAAAGCCAGCTATCCCGAATACCTGCAATGGTGTCTAAAGCTCTCCCGGCCTGGAACGCTCATTTTTGCCGACAACGTGGTTCGCGACGGAAAGGTCATTGATGGCGGCCATCGCGATCCAAACATCCAGGGGGTTCGACGTTTTACTGAGATGGTATCTGCGGAACCGCGACTCAGCGCGACGGCACTTCAAACGGTAGCCGGCAAAGGCTACGATGGCTTCATCATTGCTGTCGTACTTCATTAAAAAGCGCAACGGCTCAACATTGAATCGCGGATCGCAATTTACAACTGTTCAGAAACGAACAGTCCACAATAATTCGCGCTGAATCGCTTCTGGCGCATGTATCCTCAGCACGTCCGCAAAATCCCGCAGAACTGCGCATCGTCTCCCGCTGGTCAGTTCGAAGAAGGAAAATTTTCAATGTTGATTACTGCTTCATCTCGTCTTCGTCCGTTGATCCTGTTTGCGTATTATTCTTTCGCGTTCGTTCTCGCTTTGGCCACTTGTGCCGGCCACTTGAACACCGTTTATGCGCAGGCATCTCCCGCATCCGCCCAACCTGCTCCTGCCAGCAAACAAGCAGCACCCGTTTCCCCGCACGATATCGCCGACACGTGGCAAGGCACGTTGCATGCCGGCCAGGACTTGCGCACAGTCGTCAAAATTACCAAAGACGATAAGGGCGCCTATAAAGGTGTCTTCTACAGCCTCGATCAGGGCGGTCAGCCGATCAACCTCGATTCCGTTACGCTCAATGGCCAGGATGTGAAGTTCGTCCTGAAACTCGCCGGGCTTACCTACGAAGGAAAGCTCAGTGCAGACGGAAAGACAATTGACGGAGCCTCGAGTCAAGGCGGTGGTTCGCTGCCCTTGGTTCTCACGCGCGCCACGCCAGAAACTGCATGGGAAATTCCCAAACCGCAGCCACCGCCCAAGCCCATGGCAGCGGACGCCGATCCTAGCTTTGAAGTAGCCACCATCAAGCCCAACAACACCGGCGCGACCAGCATGCAGGGATTGGTTATTCGCGGCCGGAAGTTCTTGACTCGCGCTTCATCGCTGGGCGATCTGATCTCTTTTGCCTACGAAGTACAAGCCAAGCAAATCGTGAATGCACCCGACTGGCTCGACAAGGACCGCTACGACATCGAGGCTGTGCCTGAACAAGAAGGCGTTCCAAATCCGGAACAGATCAGGATCATGATTCGCAAACTGCTCGCCGACCGTTTCGCGCTCAAATTCCATCACGACAAACGCGATATGTCAGCCTACGTGTTGACAGTTGGCAAGGATGGACAAAAGTTGAAACCAACCCAGCTTCAGGGCAATCTGCCGGGTATCGGCATTAGACCGGGTACTGGCGGCATCACCCTGAACATGGCCAACGCCACGGTCTCGGATTTCACTGGCTTCCTGCAGATTCTCGTTCTCGACCGGCCAGTCGTGGACAAAACTGGAATCCAGGGCCGTTACGACTACCAGTGCACGTTCACGCCCGATGATTCCCAGTTCGGCGGACATCCGCCACCGATGCCCAATCAAGGAAACAAGGACGGATCTACCGATACTGCCGCAGCTGCAGCCCCTAGCCTCTACGACGCGGTGCAGCAAGAGCTTGGACTCAAACTTTCCGCGGAAAAAACCTCTGTAGACGTCATCGCGATTGATCACGTAGACAAGCCATCAGCGAACTAGACGGCGAACGCGCGAATCGTGCCTGCTTGACCATCACAAACAGTTGTGGTATCTATTACTACATCTGTAGGAGATCAAGTGGTGCCAGCGAAGCTGTCGAAACTCGAATTCAAAATCATGGAGACGCTTTGGGCAAGAAACGAGTGCTCCATACGTGATATTCAGGAGTCCTTTCCAGCAAAGAAGCGTCCGGCGTATACGACTATTCAGACGACTGTGTACCGCATGGAAGCCAAAGGGGTCGTACATCGCCTGAAGAAGGTTGGGAACTTCCATATATTTGCCCCGGCAATCTCCCGGGATGCCGCGCAACGACGTCTAATGGATGATCTCCTGTCACTTTTCGGTGGACGCGGACAGCCGGTTATGACCCACTTGATTGAATCGGGCAAGTTGTCACTGGAAGACGTGCAAGAGGCAGAGCGGCTTTTGCGCAATTTCAAGAAGGAGCAGAAATCATGACCGAAGGATTCTTTGCGCCTGCATGGACCCCGCCGCTGATCGCTGCTGTGATCAATCATCTCTGGCAATCGACGTTTCTGGTTCTGGTCGCGTGGATGTTAACCCTCACGCTGCGACCTAATCCCGCGCGCGTTCGTTACGTAATCTGGATGATCGCTTCGCTCAAGTTTCTGTTCCCATTTGCCCTCTTGGGCGGCCTTGGCGCACGCTGGGCCACGCCTCACATGGTTTCTCAATCCGCTCCTTCGCTCTCCGTCATCGTTGAGCAGATTAGCCAGCCATTCCACGCGGTGCGGATTCCCCCCGCCGGCGCTGCCACAGTCACTCTGCCGGATCGCTCATCCCACGTGATGTGGATGTTATTTGTTGCAGTGTGGATTTGCGGGTTCGTCACAATGCTTGCCAGATGGATTGTGCGTTGGCGGCATGCTGCAAGAATGGCACGAAATGCCGAGCCTATTGCCGACGGCCGCGAATTCGATGCTCTGCGCCTCGCAGAGCGTAACGCGAAGATTGAGCGGCCA
This sequence comes from Telmatobacter sp. DSM 110680, assembly GCF_039994875.1. Taxonomy (GTDB): domain Bacteria; phylum Acidobacteriota; class Terriglobia; order Terriglobales; family Acidobacteriaceae; genus Telmatobacter. The sequence continues at coordinate 5,649,239 of NZ_CP121196.1, forward strand.
ATTCCGCTGGTCTTTTCACCAACCGAAGTGGAGCCGGGAATCTTTGGGATACGCAGGCCGGTATTGATTTGGCCGGCTGGCCTCTCTCAACATCTCGACGATGCGCAGATTGAAGCCATCATGTCTCACGAGGTCGAACACGTCTCCCGCCGCGACAACTTAAGCGCTGCAATTCACGCACTGGTCGAGGCTCTCTTCTGGTTTCACCCGGTGGTGCGATGGATGGGCACGAAGCTGAACGAAGAACGCGAGCGTGCATGCGATGAGCGTGTGCTGGAGCGTAATGCGCTTCCTGAAGCCTATGCTGACAGCATTCTCAAAGTCTGCGCATACTGCCTTGAGCCACCGAGCCCCTGCGTTTCCGGCATTTCCGGAGCAGATCTGAAAGACCGCATCCTGCGAATCATGGCCAAACGATCGGGAACAGCTCTAAACTCCTGGAGAAAAATCGCGCTTGCGTCTGTAGCTATTCTCGCGCTGGCAATGCCCATTGGAATCGGAGTGGTGCACGGACAAGCTGCAGCAGGTGAAACCAGCAACTCAGCGCACACTCCGGCAAACTCCGCAGAACTCCCAAAGTACGATGTGGCCAGCATCAAGCCGTACAAAGCCGACGACCGGCGGGTCAGGATGATGCTCACTCCTGACGGAGTGTCCCTTCAAGGGGCGCCAATGCGATTACTACTCCCGCAAGCGCTTGGCGTTGAAGAAGACCGCATTCTGGGCGAACCCGCATGGGTCAAGTCAGTTCGCTATGACATCGAAGCCAAGGTTGAGCCAGACAACGCGCCAAAGCTCAAGGACCTGAAGGTAGAACAACGCAATGCGATGATGTTGCAACTGCTCGTGGACCGGTTCAATCTGAAGTATCACTACGAGCAGAGGGAATTGCCGATGTATGCCCTCGTGGTGGCCAAAGACGGATTGAAGATGAAGCAGACCAAGGCTGATCAGGATGATCCCGGCGCGAATGCACCGCGGCCGGGCGATGCGCCGAGACCGGGCGATGGCGGGCCGCCACAGGGCAGACACATGATGACGATGAATCCCGGTCACCTTGAGTCTACGGGCACGTCCATCGATATGCTGGCACATGTGCTCTCGCGCCAACTGGGCAGGACGGTAGTCGATAAGACAGGGCTGACTGGCGAATACGATTTTGCGTTGGATTACACACCGGATAACATTCCGATGCCCCCTCATGGTTCGTCGGATGGTGGACGACAGCCTGAGATGCAGCCCGACCAGGGAAAGCCGTCGCTCTTCACCGCTGTTGAAGAGCAGCTTGGGTTAAAGCTCGAGGCAACAAAAGGCATGGTAGACGTGATCGTGATTGATCACATCGATCCGCCGACAGAGAATTGACGGCCAAAACATCGAAGAGGCAAGTTCCTAAGAAGGCAGAAAGCATAGACTCGGTCAAAATAGTTGCCGGAACTCTTCGGAGAGATTGACTGGTTACCGGAGTGAGTCGATGAAGCAGTGGCGCTGGTACTCAAAATTAGTCATTGCCGCGCTTGTCTGCCTCTGTAGCTCACAATTTGTCCGCGCCTCTGAATACTTCGGCAAGGTCACCTATGGCGGTCTCCCCGTCCCCGGCGCCACTGTAACCGCCGCACAGGGTACAACGACGATCAGCATAACCTCCGACGAAGGGGGCGTTTTCCGTTTCGACGACCTTCCCGACGGACAGTGGAAGATCCAAATCAGAATGTTTTGCTTCGAAAGTCTCGAAGCCGATGTGACGATTGCGCCCAAAATGCCTGCAGCAAAATTTGAACTCAAGCTTCTGCCTGCAGATCAGTTGAAAGCGCTGGCAACCGCGCCTCCGCCTCAGCCCGCGGCACCGAAGCCTGCTCTGCAGGTCGCAGAAAAAAAACCTGAGAACGGCGCAGGGCAGGCACCGCAAGAGATGCCGAAACCTCCCGAAGACGCAAATCAGCAAAGCTCCGATGGCTTCCTGGTCAATGGCAGCGTCAATAACGCCGCAACTTCGCAGTTCTCGTTGAATCAGGCCTTCGGCAATCGTCGCTTCAATACCAAGAGCCTGTACAACGGCGGCTTCGGACTCATTCTCGATAACTCGGCGCTCGATGCGCGCCAGTATTCGCTCAGCGGATTTTCAACGCCTAAGCCGGTCTACGATCGCATCACCGCAGGGTTTACGATCGGTGGTCCGCTGAAGATTGCGCATCTGCTCCCGCGCGGACCAAACTTCTTTGTCGGCTACCAGTGGACCCGCAACCACACCGCGCAAACCGACTCCGCACTGGTTCCCACTCTTGACGAACGTGCCGGCATCATCAATGGCACAACGTTTCCGGTCAGTCCGCAGGCCGACGCGCTGCTACAGCTATATCCGCTGCCTAACATTACCGGCAATCCCTCTTACAATTTCCAGATCCCCGTGCTGAACAGCAGTCATCAGGACAGCTTACAATCCCGTCTCGACAAGACAATCGGTCGCCGCGATCAACTCTACGGCAACTTCAATTTCCAAAGCACGCGTGCCGATGGCGTCAATCTCTTTCGCTTCGTCGACACCACAGATATTTTGGGATTCAACACCAACGTCAACTGGTCGCACCGTTTAAATCAGCATCTCTTCCTTTACGCGGGATATCATTTCAGTCGTCTGCGCACACTGGTGCGACCAGAATTTGCAAACAAGCAGAACATCTCGGGTGCGGCCGGAATTGGCGGCAACGATCAGACACCCGCAAACTGGGGTCCGCCAGCACTCAGCTTCTCGAGTGGGATCGCGGCTCTTTCCGACGGGCAGAGTACCTTCAATCGCAATCGCACCGACGGATACTCCGCCTCGATCGGAATGTATCGTGGTCATCACAACATCACCATTGGCGGCGATTTCCGCAAGCAGCAATACAATGACTATTTTCAGCAGGACCCGCGCGGCAGCTTCACCTTCACGGGTGCGGCGACTGGATCAGATTTCGCGGACTTTATCACCGGGGTTCCCGATGCCAGTTCCATCGCATTCGGCAATGCAGATAAGTACTTTCGTGAGCCGGTCTACGATGCATACGCCACTGACGACTGGCGCGTCCTGCCGATTCTCACCATCAACGCCGGGATGCGCTGGGAATACGGTGCGCCGATAACGGAATTGAAGGATCGCCTCGTGAATCTGGATGTCTCATCAGGATTCGCGCAGGCCGCACCGGTGCTGGCTTCGAATCCGGTCGGATCCGTGACCGGGCAGACGTATCCAAGCTCGCTTGTGCGCCCAGATCGGCTTGGCATTGAGCCGCGTATCGGTCTTTCCTGGCGTCCCATTCCTGCATCGACAATCGTCATCCGCGCGGGATATGGCGTCTATGACGACACTTCTGTTTATCTGTCGCCCATGCTTCAACTCGCGCAACAAGCGCCACTCTCAAAGAGTGTTAAAGAGCAGAACACCCCGGCGTGTCCGCTGACTCTCGCCAATGGGTTCACCCAGTGCGGCACAACCACAGCCGATAATTTCGCCATCGATCCCAACTTCCGCGTTGGTTATGCGCAGACCTGGCAGGTTTCCATCCAACGCGACTTACCCTCGGCGCTGCAGATGACAGCAACTTATCTCGGCGTCAAAGGCACCCACGGCGTCCAGCAGTTTTTGCCCAATAGCTATCCGCTCGGCGCCGCCAATCCGTGCCCCGGCTGCCCCGCGGGATTCGTCTACGAAACCTCCGGCGGTAATTCCACGCGCCAATCCGGTCAACTGCAGTTGCGTCGCAGGCTGCGCGCCGGCTTTGCCGCATCGCTGCTCTACACCTATTCGAAATCGATTGATGACGACGCAACCCTCGGCGGGCAGGGACACCAATCCACTGCTTCCCAAACCGATTTCTCCGCCGGCTCCTCGGCGATAACGTCTTCAAACGCGCAGATCGCACAGGACTGGCTCGACCTCAAAGCCGAACGCTCTCTCTCTTCCTTCGATCAGCGGCATCTCCTGAATTTGCAGGCTCAATACACCACTGGTCAGGGACTCGAAGGCGGAACGCTGCTCGGCGGCTGGCGAGGCAAACTGCTAAAGGAATGGACGATCCTTGCCCAGCTGAATGTTGGTACCGGCCTGCCCGAGACGCCGGTGATTCCCGTCGCGGTTCCAGGCACAGGTTGGATCGGATCGCTGCGTCCAAGTCTGTCTGGCGCGCCAATCTATAGCGGCCAGAATGGCGCGCACATCAATCCCGCTGCCTACACGATTCCTGTACCCGGCGCGTGGGGCACCGCAGGCAGAAACTCCATCACAGGTCCGAGTCAATTTAGTCTCGACAGCGGTATGCAGCGCACGTTTCGTCCGAGCAAACACTTCTTTCTCGACGCGCGCATCGACGCCACCAACTTGCTGAATCATGCAGTCTTCAGTAGTTGGGTCACAACGCTTGAGAGCGCACAGTTTGGTTTGCCGCAGTCGGCTGAGCCCATGCGTAGTCTGCAAGCCACCATGCGAGTGAGGTTCTAAATATGCGTAGACTCGCCGCGCTACTTCTCGCATCTATCTTCGCTATATCCTCCACTGCGCAGCAGATCGGACAGAATCGCTCCGGCGATGCACAGGACAACTACACCATGTCGGTTAAGGTGCAGCTTGTCGTCGAAGCAGTCGTCGTCAAAGACAAGCAGGGCAATCCCGTTCACGGCCTCACGGCGAAAGACTTCACCCTCACCGAAGACAACGTGCCACAGACCATCAAGTTCTGCGAGCATCAAGATCTCGCCGAAATCGCGAAGCCATTGCCTCCATCCAAACGCAGCGATGAGGATCTGAAGATCTACAAGCGGCTGGCGCGTGAAAAGATCGCGCCAGAAACCACCGACAACGAGCGCTACAAGAACCGCCGGCTGCTCGCGCTCTATTTCGACATGTCGGCCATGCGACCCGCTGACCAGTTGCGCGCCCTGCAGGCTGCTGAGCAGTTTATTCGCACCCAGATGACGTCAGTGGATCTCGTATCCCTCATGCGCTACAACGCTGGATCTGTCGATATCCTGCAGGACTTCACACAGGATCGCGATCGTCTGCTCAGTATTCTCGAGACGTTGATCGTGGGCGAAGGCCAGGAATCAGCCGAAGAAGTGGATGACGCGAGCAGCGCCGACACCGGCGCGGCTTTCGGCCAAGACGATAGCGAATTCAACATCTTCAATACAGACCGGCAGCTTTCCGCCCTGCAGACAGCTTCCCGGATGCTTGGCCAACTCAACGAAAAGAAGTCGCTCATTTATTTTGCCGGCGGAATGCGGCTCAACGGAGTCGACAACCAGGCCCAGATGCATGCCACTGTCGACGCGGCGATTAAAGCCGGGGTCACGATCTGGGCCATTGATGCCCGAGGACTTGTGGCGCAGGCCCCGCTCGGCGATGCAACTCAGGGCTCTCAGGGTAATTCCGGCGTTTACACAGGCGCCGCCGCGAACGCGGTGACGGCCAACTTCCAGTACTCGCAGGACACGCTCTACTCGCTCGCTGCCGATACCGGCGGAAAGGCTCTGCTCGATACGAACGACCTCGATCACGGAATCGTACAGGCGCAAGATTCGATCGGCGACTACTACATCATCGGCTACTACACCACTAATCCTGCACGCAACGGCCGCTTCCGTCGGGTGAAGATTGCGCTCAGCCAGAACCTCGAAGCCAAGCTCGACTACCGCCAGGGCTACTATGCCGACAAGGAATTCACTAAATTCACGGCCGTAGATAAAGAGCGCCAGCTTGAGGACGCACTGATGCTCGAAGATCCGGTCACAGAGCTCTCCATCGCCATGGAGGTCGACCACTTCCAGATCAATCGCGCGGAATACTTTGTTCCCATTGTCGTCAAGATTCCCGGTCGCGAACTCGCCCTGGCCAAACGCGGCGGAGCCGAACACACGCTCATCGACTTCGTCGGCGAAATTAAAGACATGGTCGGCGGCACAACCGTTTCAAATGTGCGCGACTTTGTGAACATCAAGCTCTCCGACGCGACAGCAGCAGAGCTCGCCCATCGTCCTATCGAATACGACACGGGCTTCACGCTGTTACCGGGCAAGTACATGATCAAATTTCTGGCCCGCGATGACGAGACTGGGCGCATCGGAACCTATCAAACAACGTTCGTAATTCCGAATCTCAATAAGGAAGACAAACGAGTTCCCATCAGTTCCGTTGTTCTCAGCAGCCAGCGCGTTGAGCTGAAGAATGCGCTCTACGATGCAGCCAAAGCTAAGGACCGCGCCAAGGACGATGCGGTAAATCCGCTCGTGCAGGACGGCAAAAAGCTGGTCCCCAGTGTGACCCGCGTCTTCAACCAGAATCGGGACATTTACGTCTACCTTCAGGCCTACAAACCTCCTCCTCCTGCGGCTTCCGGCACCATGCCAACTACGCCGCAGCCAGCCACACAGCCGCTTATGGCATTTGTAACGCTGTACTCCAATGGCGCTGAAGCATTGAAGACGCAGCCGATCGCAGTTGCGCCGAACTCTGCGACGCGCCTTGGTATAACTCCTTTGAACTTCGACCTCAGCGCCGCCAGCCTCAAACCGGGCCAATACGAATGCCAGGTCACAGTTCTCGATCCCGCGACTAGCAAAGCCGCTTTCTGGCGCGCTCCGATAGTCATCGCACAGTAATCCGCTAGATCCACTCCCCCGGCCCATTTCCGTTCTCGTGTGACCAAAGTCGCTGCTGATTGCTCGCCAATTCAGTAGCCTGCTCACAAGAGAAGAACTTTATGAGCGCCCAACCTGTGCAACTGCCGCCGCCCTCATCCAAAAAGAAACCCCTAGTCCGGCGCCTTTCGCCCGATCAATCTCAAAGCACGCGTCACATCGTGCAGGGATTGTTTCTACTTCTGAACGGCTGGCTCGGATTGCAGTTCTTCCTCTGGGCACGCTACTTTGAGCGCGGAGGCTCGGGGATGTTCGTTCCCCGGCCGGCGGGAGTCGAAGGCTGGCTTCCCATCGCCGGCCTGATGAACACCAAGTATCTCTTCCTCACCGGTCATGTCCCAGCCATCCATCCAGCCGCCATGTTCCTCTTCATCGGCTTCATGCTGATGAGCCTTCTGCTAAAGAAAGCCTTTTGCGCGTGGCTATGCCCTGTAGGCACCTTCTCTGAATTTCTCTGGAAACTCGGCCGCCGCGTATACGGCCGCAACCTGCACCCGCCACGCTGGGCCGACATCGCACTTCGGAGCCTGAAATATGTGCTGCTCGGCCTGTTCGTCGCGGTCATCGCCGCCATGTCCGCCTCAGCGCTTGAAGACTTCATGGCGACGCCGTACGGCATTGTAGCCGATGTCAAGATGCTGAACTTCTTCCGCGACATCGGAATCACTGCCGCCGTCGTCATCGGCCTCCTCGTGTTGCTCTCAACGCTGGTGCAGAATTTTTGGTGCCGTTATCTTTGTCCCTACGGCGCCCTCATGGGATTAGCTTCGCTGCTCAGCCTTGTCAAGATCCGGCGCGATCAGGAAGCCTGCGTCGATTGCGGCAAGTGCGCCAAGGCGTGCCCCGCCGGAATCGCGGTAGACAAGCTCGTCCAAGTTCGCACCGTCGAATGCACCGCATGCATGGAGTGCGTGGCCGTCTGCTCCGCGCAGAATGCGCTGCAACTGGCGCTTCCACCGCGAAAGGCTAGCACGCCGGCAGAGCGCTGGCGACGACGCGTGCTTACTCCGCTAACCGTTTGCGGAGTGCTCGCGTACATCTTCTTCGGCCTGGTTCTCTTCGCCCGCACCACCAATCACTGGAAGACCGACCTGCCAAGATCGGTCTACATGCAGTTGGTGCCTCGCGCCAATCAGCTGACGCACCCCGGCATGTAGGTCGGCGCTCAGAGCGTGGGTTCGGAGCGAAAGGATTAGAATGCTCTGCAATGGATCCGCGCATCGAAAAGATTCGCCAGCTTCTTAACGAACTGGATGTAGAGACCGCGAATGCTCCCAAGGGAGACGCTGGATTCTCAGCGCTCGAATTGCCCGACATCATCGGCGAAATCGTCGATGACCTGCAACCGATCCTGACCGCCTATGACGCTGCTTTCTACTGGTTTCTCTTTCGCCATTCCATTGCGAAGGACGGCAATCCGCAAATCCGCGTAAGCCGCAGCAGCTTGCGGCGTGCGGTGGTGAAGTCGTCCTACACAAACGCCGCCGAAAACAATATTTCGATTGGCAAAGTGCAGGACACGCTGCATGCACTCGAAGAGATCGGCGCAATCCAGAAACTTGGCGAACCTAATCGCCAGGGAACCCTCTATCGCGTCCTCATCCCCGACGAGATCGAGGCATGTCGCAAGTTTCGCGCCGAACGCATCGCTGAAGAGACAGCCTTATTCCCCATCAACAACAAGGGACAGCACGAACGGCGCATGCAGGTTTTCGAGCGGGACGGCTACAAGTGCCGCCATTGCGAGAAGCAGCTCACGCGCTTCACCGCGACAACAGATTATGTGAAGTCTCCTCAAGAAGGGGGAGACGAGAGCGCTGAGAATCTGCTTACCACCTGCGCCGATTGCAATTCCCGCTCGCGAGAAAATGCTTCGTAATGGATGAATGAATGGCAAATGGAGCCCAACTTGCTCAGGTTTTGGTTACTTCTAACGCATCCGCAGATGTTGAATCGGCCAAAGCTTCCGGAACTGTTCTTGACAATCGAGCGCTGACTCCTCAGTATCATCAGCACACTGAGATTGCCCAAAGCCAGAGCTGAGAACTAGCAACATAGGTTTCTCAGTTTTGAGCCGTCGTTTGCCATGCTTGGCCATTCGGCTAGTCGAAATGAAATGCAACGGTATCCCGGGTCAGATCACTACATGGAAAACACTGATCACTCTCATCACGAAAGGATTGTGGATGAATCGAGATACAAAAGCAGCATTTGTCTTGACGCTGTCCTCTATTTTTATTAGCGGCTGCTGCCAGACTGGTTCTCCCTGCGAAAATACATCCATTGGCCCCAGCACTGGTGAAATAGTTGGAGTTGCCGTAGGCGCTGTTGCTGGGACTGCTGTAGTGGTTGGGACCATCGTCGCAGTCAATCACGACCGCCACACCTTGAAGGGATGTGTCTCGTCAGAGCCCGGTGGTCTTCAGCTGACAAGAGACTCGGACAAGAAGGTCTTTTCCCTGACCGGGGCGTCCGCTGGTATCAGACTAGGCGAAAAGGTCAAGCTGCATGGAACAAAACAGAAGCAACGGAAAGGTACCCCAGGCAATCAACAGTTCTTCGTCGAAAAAGTGACGAAAGACTTGGGACAGTGCCAAGTCTCCATGTCCGCGCCTCCTCCAGGTTCCGCGCCAAGTCACTAAGGTTCCATCCATGCACAGCGAGCAGAGCGCGGCCGCGCCAGCTCTGCAAATTACCTTGTCATTGCAGATTCACGAGGTTTCGTTAGAAAGGGTGAGTTCGGTAACTCGTAAGGCTCTGCATGACGGCAGACCGTTAGCACGCGGGAAGCTACGTTGTCGGGTGTGCCCGATGCTCCGGCATCAGCTTTCGCAGTGCGTCTGCATAGTGTTCGGGAAGTGCTTTGCGCTTCAACTGGTCATCGCAGACAACATGCACCGTTTCGCCTTCCGCCAGCAAGGTCGGCTTCGCGCCATCTGCTCCCTTGCGCAAGATTCGATAGGCAAACTTCAGCACCGATCCGCGTAGCATCGCAGGATGCGTCTCAATCAGAATTTCGTCGTCATATTTCGCGGGGGAACGATAGCGGCACGTAGCTTCCACTACGGGAAGAATGCACTCGTGCTCTTTCTCCAGTTGGCTGTATGCGAGACCGAGCGAGCGCAGCAGTTCCACGCGTCCCAGTTCAAACCAGACCAGATAATTCGCGTAATAGACAATACCCATCTGGTCGGTCTCTGCATAACGCACGCGCACCTGGTGGGTAATGACTGGCATAGCTTCTTCAGTGGTCAGGGTTCAGTGGTCAGAAAACCCAAGGCCCTAAAACTTTGAACTAAGAACTGTGAACTGAAAACTGTCTTCAGGGTTTGAGGTGCGAGAAGATCTGCAGTTTGCTGAAGTCGTTGAACATGATGAACGCGAAGAACGCCACCAGCACCACAAAGGCGGCCTGGTAGATGCGCTCTTTCACAATCATGCTGATGTCGCGCCGCATGATGCTCTCAATCATCAGCAGCAGGATCAATCCCCCGTCGAGGATTGGAAATGGCAGGAGGTTCAGGATGCCGAGATTGAGGCTGATGCCAGCGGCAAGTTCAAACTTGGCCAGCCAGTAGCGTTCCTTGACTGCCTGACCTGCTGCGACCGCGATGCCCACCGGGCCGGAAAGCTGCTTCACCGAAACCTGGTGTGTGAGCACCTTCTTCAGCACGTTCACAATCATCAGCGAGCCATCCGCGCAGAAGTCTCGCGATTCCTTGACAGCGCTCACAAAAGTCATCGGCTCGGTCCGAACTGGCACTTCTCCGGGCAGTTCCGGGAGGAAGCCGAGGCGCCAGCCCCCTTCCTGAACATACGGATGAACCGTGATCGGCGGCAGCATTACTCCTTTGCGATCGATCGCAAGGACCAAGGGACTGCCCTTCCCCGTCTGCATGTAATCCACCAGCGGAAAGACCGTATGGAAGGCATGGCCATCGACGGAGATAATCTTGTCGCCGGACTGCAGACCCGCATTCTGGGCCGGCGAATTGGGACTGACCTGGTCGATCTGGATCGGAGTCTGGGTGTACTGCACAAAGATGCCGGCTTTACTCAGGTCATCGCGCATTGCATCGATGGTGCCCGGCAGATGGATGAATGTCTGCAGACTTGCGCCATTGCGATTTACGGTGACTGGAACGGTCTTATTTGTGTTCTCTCCGACAAGATCGTGGAACTTCTGGTAGTCGGGATTCGCGGTATTGTCGAAAGCCGCAACGGTGTCGCCCGGCTTCAGGCCAGCCTGGTCGGCTGCTGAGCCGGGAGTGACCCATTCGAGCTTTGTGGTCCGGATATCCGGCACTTCGTTAATGAAGTTGAAGTAGAACAGCATCAGCACGAACGCAAGAATGAAGTTGAAGACCGGGCCTGCCACGCCAATCAGCATGCGTTGCCAGCGGGGATGGTTCATGAACGAGCCAGGGTCGTCCACCAGTGCTTCTTCAGAATGAACATCGTCTGGATCTTGATCGTTGAGCCGTTCCGCCGCCTGGATACCCACAGGCGTGCCGGGAACCATGGCGACTTCGCCGGGGTTCTCGCCCGTCATCTTCACAAATCCGCCAAGTGGCAGCAGGCAGACCTTGTAGTCGGTGTCTCCGTAGCGAATGCCGAAAAGGCGCGGTCCAAATCCAACCGAGAAGGCCTCGACGCGAACTCCACAGTGTTTCGCGGCCAGAAAGTGGCCAAGTTCGTGCACCACTACCATCAAGCCGACGAGGACGATGAAAGCTACAGCGGAAACAAGAAAGTCATGCATAAACGAGAGAATTCAGACCTCACAAATGGCGCGACCCAGCGCAGCAAAGTTTCGGACTCAGCCAACTAGCGCGCTAGCCTTGGCACGCGCTTCCCGGTCCGATGCGAGCACCTCGGCGATGGTTGCGGGGTGCGACTCCGGCGTGGACGCAAGCACTTTTTCAATTGTACCCGGTATGCCGTTAAAGGGGATTTTGCGCTCCAGGAACGCTTCTACGGCCACCTCGTCGGCAGCATTTAGGGCGATGCAATGAGCGCCCCCCTTTTCGGCTGCTTCGTAAGCCAGGCGCAAGCAGGGAAAGCGCTCGAAATCCGGTTCCTCAAACTCGAGATGCCGTAGAGCAGCAAGATCAAAGGTCAAAGTCGATGCCGGACGCTCGGGAAAAGCGAGTGCGTACAGAATCGGCAACCTCATATCCGTCACTGAGATCTGCGCCAGGATTGACCCATCCACATATTCCACCAGCGAGTGGACCGTCGACTGCGGATGCACCGTGACCCGCACCTTGTCCGGGGGAACGTCGAACAGCCTGCAGGCCTCAATGATCTCCAGCCCCTTATTCAGCATGGTGGCCGAATCAATGGTGATCCGACGCCCCATCACCCACGTCGGGTGCTTCAACGCCTCTTCCGGGGTGATGTGCGCAAACTCGGCCAGCGGCGTCTTCCGGAACGGGCCGCCTGAAGCTGTCAGCCAGATCGTCTTCACCTCGGCATGAGCGCCGACCCGCATGCACTGGTGTACCGCGTTGTGTTCGCTGTCGATCGGTAAAATCGGGACATTTCTTTCGCGGGCGGCAGCCGTCAAAATCTCTCCCGCGGCGACCATGCATTCCTTGTTGGCCAGTCCAACGGGCTTGCCAGCAAGAATCGCCGCATGGGTAGCTTCAAGGCCGGCGACTCCGACAATCGCTGAAACCACAAAGTCCGCCTCGGGGTGGGTGGAGCAGGCCACAGTTCCCGGCGCTCCCCAGACGACTTCGGTATCGGTCGCTCCCGCCTTCTTCAGCCGGGCTCGCAACTCGTCCGCTGATTCTTCCGTCGCCAGCGAGACCAGCTTCGGACGCCATCGCAGTGTCTGCGCAAAGGCTTCGTCGACATTGCGTCCAGCGGCCAAGGTCGCTACCTGGTAGCGGTCGGCAAACTGCTCAACAATGGAGAGGGTGCTCTGTCCGATTGAGCCGGTAGAACCGAGAATGGCAAGTCGTTTCAACGTTCTTCTAAGACCATTGATATCAATAACAAATAGACAAATGTGGCCGACTAAAACCGCAGGCGGATAACCTGAGCGTACCACAGCACCGGAGCAGCCAGCAGGAGGGCGTCGATGCGGTCAAGAATGCCTCCATGCCCCGGAAGAAGCGTCCCTGAATCCTTTACACCCGCTGATCGCTTCAGCGCAGATTCAGCAAGGTCGCCCACCTGCGCAGCCACGTTTACGATCACCGCCAGAACCAGCCAATACCACATGGGCGCATCGGCAAACGACAGCTTTACTGAATTCCACTGCGTCAGATACGAGCTCAGGCCCAGAAGGATTCCCGCCACCGCTACCGCGCCTACCACTGAACCAATCGCTCCGGCCCAGGTCTTGTTGGGACTGAGGTTCGGAGCCATCTTGCGTTTTCCGAACGCCCGCCCGGCGTACATCGCCACCGTATCGCCAGCCCACACCGTTAGAAACAGAAATGCCAGCAAAGATGGGCCATTCGATGCCTCCCGCAACATCGGCAGGGGGATCAAGGTAAGTCCGAGATAGAACAGTGCAAATACTGACACGGTCGCATCGGTTAGCACTCGCTCAACCGGCGAAGCAAAGGTGCAATAGACCAGCAAGACAATCGACAGCAATCCAAACAGGGTGGCGGTTTCATCAGGCCACTGGAAGTTACCCATGAAGAGCAGACCGATGGTTCCCAGTGTCAGCACCTTAGGAGGCTTGGCTCCTCGATGCTCCGTGAGCGCGAGAAACTCCCAGGCGGCGAGCATTGCGACCGCGGCAACCACCAGCGTAATCAGCCACATGGGGCCGAGAAACACCAGCGCCAGCACAAGTGGCGCCAAAACCAGTGCAGTGAGAACTCGTTTCATTCCAGGGTTGAGAATACACCGCCGAGGCGGCCATCCGAGTCGATCTTCTCCCTCTAACGCACCGGCCATTCCCACTTCGGAGTGCTGAAAAGGGTGGCGCCCGCCAGCACGGTTTCGCCGAACGACTTCTCCAGGTGCAGCCGATTGCACTTCGCTTCAAATGCTTTGATGAGAACTGGCGAATGGGACACGACGATTAGTTGCGCTACTTCGGCCGCATGGATAATGAGCCGAGACAGTGCTGGGAGAAGATCAGGATGCAGACTGGTCTCCGGCTCGTTCAGGACCATCAACTCCGGAGGTCGCGGCGTCAGCAGCGCTGCCGTCCAAAGCAGATAACGCAGGGTGCCGTCGGATAATTCAGCAGCGGAAAGCGGCCGCAGAAGACCATGCTGGCGCAATTGCACCTCGAAACGGCCATTCTGCACATCAATTTCAATGCGGCTGCCGGGAAACGCGTCCTCAATGGTGCGATCCAGCGCCTCTGCGTCGCCAAAAATGCGAATCGTCTGCAACGCCGCCGGAAGATCCGTGCCGTCGTTGTTCAGGACCGGCGTAAAGGTCCCTACCTGAGAGACGCGCACTGGCGAAGCAGCATCCGTGCGGAATCCTTCGTAAAACCGCCACCCTCGAATTGACTCCCGCACCGCCAGCATCTCCGGAGCTCGCTGCGGGTCGGCGATCGTCGCCAGCATACTGTCGGTTGAGCTCAGTTCCTTGGTCAGGAAGGTGGGCTCATCATGCTTTGCGGTCTTCGCGGGCGTCACCTGTACCAGTCGATTGTTACGATCGACAAGAACAGAAGCCCTGCGATAAATACCGCCATGCCAGATACATTCGCGTTTGATGGCTGGGTCCAGCGGAAATGCCGTCTGCGCCGGCGGAGGATATCCAAGATCGATGCAGTAGCTGTAGGGATCGCCTGCGAATCCCAGTTTCAGGCTGACGGACTTCTGCCGCGGGGTCCCTTCAACCTTGTGCTCGCCCATCCGGACACTTCGCGCAATCTTCTCAGGACCGGCCCACAACGTCGACGGCAGTCCACCCTCGCGCGCCAACGAAGCCACGACGGTGTTCAACGCCGCATCGCCGAGCAGCCGAAGAGCGCGATACAGGCTGGACTTGCCGGTTCCGTTGGCTCCCGTTACCAGGTTCAGTTGCCCAAGCGGCAGCACCAGATTGCGCAGAGACCGATATCCCGACACTGCAAGCGTCTGAATCATTCAACCGAAGGATACTGTCTGAAGAGTGTTTTGGTGCGCGAATCTGGAGACTAGCTAGCGGCGATCTTGATCTGTTCGGGATCTTCCTCGACTTCGCCGACGTTCTCGCTAAGCCCACCATAGCGGCGCTCGCGCTGCTGGAAGGCAGCAATCGCCTCAAGCAGATGGATACCGCGAAAATCCGGCCATAGCCGCTCGGTCACAAAGATCTCGGTGTACGCGATCTGCCACAGCAGAAAATTCGAAATGCGCATCTCGCCTGACGTCCGGATCAGCAAATCAGGATCGGGCATGCGCGACGTATACAGATGCCGATGCACATCCTCTTCGCTGATGCGATCGGGACTGAGATTCTTGTCGTGCACTTCCTTAGCCAGTGCCCGACATGCGTCTACCAGTTCAGAACGCGCACCGTAATTCAGAGCCAGGGTGAGAGTCGTTCCGGTATTGCGCGCCGTCTCTTCTTCCGCCCAACGCATCTTGTCCTGCACTTCACGCGGCAGTTCGTGAACACGCCCGATGTAGCGGATCCGCACATTGTTGTCGTTCATTCTCTGCACGTTGCTCTCGAGGTAGCTCTTCAGCAGGCGCATGAGAAAGTTAACCTCGGCGCGCGGGCGGCGGAGATTGTTTTCGAGCGAAAAGGCATAAAGAGTGAGCCACGGAAGTCCAATACGCGAAGCCGTCTCAGTAACCAGCTGGACGCTCTTGGCACCCTGCTGATGGCCCAGAAAACGCTTCAGCGATCGGTGGCCAGCCCAGCGGCCGTTACCATCCATGATGATGGCGACGTGCTCCGGCAGGCGCTCAGGCTTGAGCGTGTTGTAGACCGCGCGCTCTTCTGAGGTCAGCTCATCGATCCGCAGCATGCCAGTTGGATGCAAGGAAATTGCCTCGACGATATCTTTTACGCTTTCGGGCTTATACTCGTTCCGCTCGCGTGACCCTAAGCGGTGCCCGTTCCGCATTCGTGGCGGTGACGAACCAGTTTGGCTCGCTCAGCGCGCTTAATGGCTTCCACATCAACGCCGACCAAAGAAAAATCCCCGGCGGCCGGGGAAACCTGGCGACACATTCGAGCCTAGCATATTCCGGGCGTCTAAAATCAACATGCCAAGGCACATGAACCGAACGTCATCTCTAACTGCGGAGACCTGGCGAACGGCCGTAATACACCGCTCGCCGGTCCCACAAAGAGACGAAGAGAACCGCAGAGGAGATCGCTTTTCCGCCGATTAGGCGGTGCGGCGTCGTCCCGCAGCCATATCGCGCACTGAGCCATACAGCAGCGTCCGGTGCAGCGAGTCAAGATGCGGCAGCATCGCCGCGATCTCTGCCAGGAACGGATCCGACAGGATCGCCGAAACCTCTTCATCGCGGCGGCTCCGCGAATCACGCACCAACTGGCGCATGTCCACTTCGAGGGCATCCGCCAGGCGCTCAAGAGAACCAAGCGTCGGAATCGCCTTGCCGTTCTCGATCTTGGAGATGTAAGTGCGGGGCACCTGCATCCGGCTGGCGAGTTGCCGCTGGCTTAAGTGGCGTGCTCGGCGAATTTCGCGCACCTGTGCCGCGACCTGGAGTCCAGCCTCGGCCGAAGCCGCTACCGTGGGCATCGAGACAAGTTGTGGGGCTAGGGGTGCTGGCTCCTCGATATCAAGGGGCCTCCGGCACTTTCTGCACATGGAGTTGCTGGTTCTGTACTGCACAAGACTGCAGTAGTCGCACCGCACAACTTCGCGTGTTTCCACGCTGATAAGAGTGGTGGCCATGGTTTAAGTTGCGGAGTGCCAGAGCGGGAACTCCACGCGGTCGTTTGCACCGCGTTAAGTGCTACTTTCGGTCGTGTGAACCATAATTGTCAAGTAGAAACTTAGGGTCAACCCGAAGATTCTCCTAAGTAACCCTACAAACCCCGAAGAGACGCGAACCAAGGTGTGCAACACGTAAAATGCGGAAATGACTGACATCGAAAATAGAGAGCAAAAGTTCGACCGCGAACGGGCTTGGCAGCTCCTCACCGAGTGGACGCAAAGTGAGAGCTTGCGCAAGCACGCCATCGCCGTAGAGATCTGTTTAACGGCTTGCGGCGAAGCAGAAGCCGACCGCCTCGGCCTCTCTGGCGATGAACGCACAAACTTGATCGAGCTCTACACCACTACCGGTCTGCTGCACGACTACGACTACGAGCGCCACCCGACTGCCGAAGAGCATCCCTTCGTAGGCGTACGCGAATTGGAGCGGCAGGGCTGGTCGCCCGAACTCCGCACAGCCATTCTGGGGCATGCGCAATATTCCGGCGTTCCCCGCGTGACGCATTTAGATAAAGCGCTGTTTGCCTGCGACGAGCTCGCCGGCTTCCTCACCGCCTGCGCACTCGTAAAGCCCACCAAGGCTATCGCCGACGTGGAAGTTCCAAGCGTGCGCAAGAAAATGAAGGACAAAGCGTTCGCCCGCGGCGTCAACCGCGAAGATGTGATCCAGGGCGCAGCCGAACTCGGTGTCGACCTCGACGCACACATCGCGTTTTGTCTCGAAGCGATGAAGAAGAGGGCAGGCGAACTGGGGCTCTGAGAGGGCAACGCCATTCACCCACGCCTGGTAACGATCATCCAGATACGCCACACAAGAGCGGCCAGAAAGACAGAAATTGCAATCGCAGCCTTGGTCAGATGAATTAGCCACGCGACAAAGAGAGATCGATTGTAGTAACGGTTGGGCCTTGAGGGGTCGTATCTGATGAGAATGGATTCTCCCTCAAGCAACTGATAGAGGGCGGACGTATCGTAGGTTACGAACGCGCCGTAATGTTTTCGGGCGTACTGATCTTTCCACACGAGCATGTCGGCAGATACACGGTTCAATTTAGGGTCGCGCAATCGCAACGCCCTTCTCACTTTTTGGCCGGAAATGATTGTGGCTTCGGTTTCGGGCCACTTATCGTAGCCGCGCAACCGTTCCCAGAATTCGATGAGCATCTTCGGGTACAGTCTGCCATAAGTTGCAGGTTGGAACCCGTTTGAGGCATATGGCACTACAATTCGATCATCATCCCCCTCATCCCAATCATGAAACTTGGCAAGTGGCTGCTCCGATATAGTGGATCTTGAATGCCATCTGGATCCGCAACGAAGGCTGTCCTCATACACTTCGCCGGGCCCGATGCACCCGGCCTCACCGCCAAAATCACGCGCATCCTCGCTGACTACAAAGTTTGCATTCTCGACATCGGCCAGGCCGTAGTCCACGAGTCTCTCGTCCTCGGAATTCTTGTTGAGGTGCCCGCAGGTCGCGAATCCGCAACGCTCCGGTCCACAGTCAAAACGGCGCTTTCAAACGAGGCTCACGTTCTCGGATTGCAAGCCCATTTCACGACCATCTCGGAAGATCGCGTCAAACACTGGGAGCACGGTCTGCACCACCACCACTTCATCATCACGATCCTGGGACGAACCATTACCGCCGAGCAACTCGCCCGTGTCAGCGCCATCATTGCCGCTCACGGGATGAACGTCGACCGCATTGATCGCCTCTCCGGCGAACTCGCTCCTGTCGATGAGCAGGCCAATGCATGCGTAGAACTGGCTGTCAGCGGAGATCCATCGCGGGAACCTCCCATGCGCGCCGAATTCCTCGCCACCGCGCAAGAGCTCTCCATCGATATCGCCTTCCAGCGCGAAAGCATCTTTCGCCGCAATCGGCGCATATTTGCTTTCGACATGGATTCAACCCTCATCCAGGGCGAAGTCATCGACGAGCTGGCAAAGATGGCAGGCGTGGGCGACGAGGTGGTGCGCATTACGGAGTCTGCGATGCGCGGAGAAATCGGATTCGATGAAAGCTTTACACGTCGCGTCGCTCTTCTCAAAGGACTTCCCTCTCAGCGCGTTCACACTCTCGTCGACTCCATTCCGCTCGCCGACGGCGCCGAGCGACTTATTCGTACCTTGCGCCTGCTCGGTTACAAGACCGCCATCCTCTCAGGCGGCTTTACTTTCTTTGCACGCTCGCTGCAGCAACGGCTGGGCATTGATTACGTGCATGCGAATGAACTTGAAATCAGCGACGGTGTCGTAACCGGCCGCGTCATCCCGCCCATCATCAACGGAAAGCGCAAGGCCGCATTGCTAGCTGAAATCGCCGCCGAGGAGAATGTCTCGCTTGAACAGGTGGTTGCGGTTGGCGACGGCGCAAATGACATCCCGATGCTTAACCTTGCCGGCATGGGCATCGCTTACCGCGCAAAGCCGGTGGTACGGCAGAAAGCAGACCAGTCCATCTCCTGCCTCGGACTCGATGGCTTGCTCTACTTATTAGGCGTGCGCGATCGTGACCTCAAGCCACACGAGCCAACGATTACTGCAGTCTGAAGCGGAACATGTGGCCCGGTCAGTAGCGAAGAGTTACCGGTTAGGCAGCGACTCTCTCTTAATCATTCGCACAGGACATAAGGAAGACCTCGGATCGAAATGGGCCAGGGCAGCAGGGAGCAAACAACGTGCATTTTGATCCAATACTCGATCAAGGCTTTTCGCGAACGAATACTTTGGCGGCCTGATCGGGGTTTATCTGAACACCCAGCAAGCTCGCCGCAAAAGACAGGACATGATCACGGTGAGCGACCAAATCCGCGGGGCTGGGAAGAAAGGTCTGGTCGGGTGATACGCCTATGTGTTCAAGGCTTTTTCCGTCGGCCATGACGGTATCAGCGATAGTCACTGAGGTGCCGTAGAGGTAGACCGGATGCATGCCTGCGTGATGCGGAATACTAATCGATTCCATGGTCAGGCCCGAAGTGTGATCGCCGAGTATAGTGCCGCGTTGCTCCAGTTGCACCACACGGGAGAAGATCTCTCCACCGGATGCCGTTTCACTGTCAACCAGCACAACCAGGTCGCCGGTGAATGCGTTTTTGGCATTGCCCTTTATCGTTTGGGGAGTCACCTTGCCGCGCTCGACCAGTTTACCGATGCTCACATCGTGACTGAAGACGTGTTCAAGATACGTGTGAACCGAGTCGACCCGGCCACCCCTGCACCCTCGCAGATCGATGATCAACCTCTTGTGGGTCCGAGCTTTGGCAAACAGGGCGTCGACATCATGGCCGGTCTGGAAAAATGCTGGGATTCGAATGGCCATCAAATCGGGACTGAGTTCTACCGACTCGGCCCGCGCGTTTTCCCACGCATCCTGGGCCTTGATGCGCATCTCGTGGGGGTCCCACGAACTGAGTCCCGCAATGGCTGGTTGCTTCTTGACTGACGCCAGCAGCCGCAGGTCGCGAACGTGGCCTTCACCGTCGCGCAGCTTAACATCGACGCTGCTGAGCGGAAGATACGTTTCCATGGCGGAGTGGAGAAGGTGGGCAGATTCCCGATTCACTTTGAAGCCATTGATCGCCAACACCTCATCGCCCACGTGAACGCCCTGCTTCTCTGCGTCACTCCCGGCGTGAACTTCTGTGATATACGTCCGGCTACCAATGACCTTGAACCGCCAGCCGTAATCGAAATTATTCCCGTGCTGGGGAGGAATAAAGGAAGTGTGGGAGTCGTGCAGCAACTGAAGCAGGCCCTCGATCTGCGCGATGGCTTCCTCCATATCGTGCGCATTGTCAATGTTTGCCCTGGCCTTCTGAACAAGCGAATTCCACTCGAGGCCATGGAGAGTGGGGTCAAAGTAGTTCTTGTTGACGTCGTCTGACACGTCTTTGAGCATGTCTTCGGCGATTTCACGGTCAACGCGGTCTAAGTTCTGAGCAAAACTCTCATGCCCTGAAAGCATCGCGCACAACATAAACATGACGATCAACATTCGGAACAGGCGCATGGTTAAAGCCCAACTCTGTGGGAGATCGAAATATTAACAGAGATAAGACGACGATATTCGCCCAATCACAGGTCACGCCCGTGTCCCGGGCAACTCGAAAGTTACCCTCTCGCCAAATATGTCGGCAACTGGTCTGTGGCTACGCCATCGGGTTTTTCGCGCGCAGCTCCGCGACGATCTCCGCGGCCGCCTGCCGCGCTTTGTCGGCCTGATCGGGAGGGAAGCTGATGGCTCCTACGCGCGCATGGCCACCGCCACCGTAGCGCTCACAAACTTGCGCAAGGTTCACCATTTTTGCAGGGTCGGCCTTGGTCCACGGATTGGAGCCCACCGACACCTTGGTACGGAAGCTCGATTTCGAAAGACCGATCGAGTACGTGGCTTTCGGATGCAGATAGTACGGGATGAACTTGTTGAATCCCTCGACTTGCCGGTCTGTGATGTCGAAGAAGATCGTGCCATCCACTTCCTCGCTGCGGCTGCGGATCAATTCGATACCTTCCGCGTGCCGTTCCAGCAGAGGGGGCAGCAGCGAAGCTACAAACGGCTGCGCCAGCACCTCGCTTAACGGCATCTCCGTGAGCAGTGGAATCAATCTGGGGATAAACTCCGGGTCTTGCGTGGATTCAATAATCAGCGTCAGCTTCATCGCCGGCGCGGCCATCTCCACCGCCGCTTCTGCGCTTTCATATAGCGCGCCGTCTACGATGTTTGCCCAGTAGATCAGATCTTTAACGGGCTCGGTGTTGAATCCGAACTTGGTGGATGCGATGTAAGCCAGAAAGCTGGTGCACGACGTGTAGTTCGGATCAAAAAATTTCCGGGAACCGCACACCGGGTCCTTCTGGCAGGCCAGAAAATTTTCGTGATCCTGCGGCGTTAAGAATGCGGAAAGATGGTGATCGAACCACCAGGTGATCCGGGGCGACGCCGAATACTTGAAGTCAACGATCGCGTTTTCATCGCCCGTAAACTCGCTCTCGTCAAAGAGCGCGCCAGCGCGGTGCACCAGGCCGTGGTACTCGTACGCGGCGTCCGGGGCAATGCACTCCCGGTGAAAACGCGTGAAAAGCGATGCGGAGCAGGCCCCGTCGAAGCACTTGTCGTGATAGAAGACTTTAACCCGCAACCGCCACCACTCCTTGAGCCAGAATCCGCTAAAGCCGGAAGATTAAGCATCATGCGGCAGGCCGATTGTGTCAAGGAGCGGACACACTCGCACGCGGCGCAGTTTTGATTGTCACGCAAGAAAACGGCCATCGATCCGGTCAGTGTAGATAGAATTTCATTGCAGAACCACCAGCGAATTCACAGGGGCCTCAATGGAGCCGGAAATTCAAATGGACGTGCGAGACAGGCAGTCAGATCCTCCAGCACTCCCCGGCACGCCTCAGAACACTCCTGCAAGTCCGAATTCGTTCGATGTCTCCTCGGCCATCGTCGGTCCGCACGGCATACGCGCCGGCTGGCTGGTGCTGTTGTTCTATTGCCTGTTCCGGCTGTTTGTTTACATTCTCAGCGCTATCGTCTATGCGGCGGCACCGGATCTCGTCGGATCGGAAGTGTCGCCACTGACGGCGCTTCTTTCAGAGCTCGTCCCGTTTTTCGCGATGATTGCAGCAGGCGCCATCATGCTTCCCGTCGCCCAACGGCGGCTAGCAGATTACAACCTGCGAGACACGCGAGCGGTGCGCCACTTCGTCGGTGGCACGGCCATCGGCCTGGTATCGCTTTCGGCGCTGGTCGGTTCTCTCGAACTCGGGGGATGGGCCCACATCGGTCGCGAGTCTTTGAGCCTATCCAGAATCCTCACATACGCCGGTCTATGGGCCTTGACATTTCTACTCGTAGGCTGCGTGGAAGAGGGAGTGTTTCGCTGCTACGCGCAGGCTACGCTCGTGCGCGGTATCAATTTCTGGTGGGCGCTGGCGATGGTTTCAGGCCTCTGCCTGTACGCTCGCATGTTCGTCTCCGGCGATTGCACTTGGGGCGTCTGTGCTTTCGCGGCGCTCGGGATCCTTCCATGTTTTCTGCTGCATCTGAAGAGTGCCGAGAACTCCCGGTTCTGGCAAGCCGCCTGGGCCACGTCCACAGGCTTCGGGTTCGTTCACACGCTCAACCATGGCGAGAACTGGATCGGCATCTTCGCGGCGGCATTCATTGGTTTCGCATTCTGCGTCAGCATCAAGGTCACTGGTTCGGCATGGTGGGCCATCGGGTGCCACGCAGCATGGGATTGGGCCGAAACCTATCTCTGGGGCACGGCTGACAGCGGCTTTGTTGCCCCCGGACATGTCTTTGGCACTTCGCCTTCCGGTAATCCTCTATGGAGCGGAGGCACCGACGGGCCGGAGGGCAGCCTGCTCATCATTCCCATCGTGCTGCTGATGCTGGCTTGGCTGGTTGTCATCTATCGCCGGCCGCGGCCTGCCGAAATCTCCGCTCCCGCCGCCACCGAGCAGTTAGCAAGCTGAAAGAAGACCACATGCGGCTATGGCTTAATCGGATTGGCGACATTTCACTCCGGGAGCAGTTGATCACCCAGATCATCGTCGGAATTCTTTGTCATGAACTCACTCCCGGTCAACGCCTGCCCAGCACGCGTGATCTCTCCCGTCGCTTCGGCATCCACGCCAACACCGCCAGCGCCGCATACCGGCAGCTTGAAAGCGAGGGTTGGGTTGAGCTGCGTCATGGCAGCGGCGTTTTCGTGCGCACGTCGCGACCTAATGCGCCGCTAAGTCCCGAGATGGCCGTCGACCAGATGCTCGGAGATATTGCGACAAAGGCTCGCAAGCTCGGCGTCTCTGATGCATTTCTGAAAGCCCGCATGCGCCGCTGGCTTGCGCTTGAGCCACCCGCACGCTGGCTCGTGATCGAGCCCGACCCCGAGCTGCTCC